>NZ_WNJP01000140.1 GCF_009733735.1 Sandarakinorhabdus oryzae
GCCCCGCCCGCCCCGCCAGCCGCGCTGCCGCCGCCGGCGCCCGCGACACCCAAGGGCCGCGGCAACGTGTTTTCCGATGACGATTATCCCAGCGCCTCGCGCGCCGCGGAAGAAGAAGGCGTGACCCGCGTGTCCTACGTGGTGGGCGTCGATGGCCGTGTGACCCAGTGCGAAATCGTGCAGTCCAGCGGCTTCAAGCGTCTTGATGATGCGACCTGCTCGATCATCCAGCGCCGGTTCCGGTTCAACCCGGCCACCCGTGACGGCCAGCCCGTCCCCGAACGCAAGACCCAGCCGGTGCGCTGGCGCCTGACGAACTGATTTTACGCAAACAGGGTTCAGGCCCCGCGCCAGCCCGTCACGATAATAAAGAGGGAAAAACAAAATGCAGACCGAAGCCGCCGAAAATCCCTATGGCCTGATGGCCGCCCTTCAGCAGGGTGGTGTCATTGCCTGGTCCGTGTTCCTGCTGCTGGTGTTCATGTCGCTCTACAGCTGGTTCATCATCATCACCAAGTTCCTCGACCAGCGGAAGATCCTGGCCGAAGCCTCGGAACTGGAAAAGAAGTTCTGGGCCTCGTCGGATCTGAAGACCGGCGCCTCCAAGCTCGACAAGAACTCGCCGTTCCGCCAGATCGTTGACGACGGCCTGCGCGCCGCCGATCACCACGAAGGCCGCCTGACCGACAAGATCGATCAGCACGAGTGGGTGACGATGGCCCTGAACCGTTCGAACGCCGCCATCAATGGCAAGCTGACCACCGGCTTCTCGTTCCTGGCATCGGTCGGTTCGACTTCGCCGTTCGTCGGTCTGTTCGGTACCGTCGTCGGTATCTACCGCGCCCTGATCAACATCGGTCTGGCTGGCCAGGCCTCGATCGACAAGGTTGCCGGCCCGGTCGGTGAAGCGCTGATCATGACCGCTCTGGGTCTGGCCGTGGCCGTGCCCGCCGTGCTCGGCTACAACTGGCTGATCCGCCGCAACAAGGACGTGGCTGACCGCCTGAACAACTTCACCTCCGACGTGCACGGTGCCCTGGTGTCCGGCGCCCGTATCGAGCGTCCGGTTTCGGTTGCGGCCCCGGCCGCCGCTGCTCCCGCCGTCAAGAAGTGATCGGCCTCAAGGCTGAGGAGACAATCCGATGGCGATGAGTGTCGGAAATGACAGCGGCGATGAAAATGCGCCGATGAACGAAATCAACACGACGCCGCTCGTCGACGTCATGTTGGTGCTGCTGATCATCTTCCTGATCACCGTTCCCGTTGTCATCCAGACCGTGCCGCTCACCCTGCCGACGGTGACCAACGTTCCCACCACGACCAAGCCGGAAAACGTGCTGATCTCGGTGGACGGGAACTGCGACACCTACTGGGGCCAGACCAAGGTCGAGTCCAAGCAGGAGCTGCTCGATCGCGGCGTGAAGGCACTGAAGGACGAGATCAAGCGCCAGGAGTCCCTGGGCGGCAAGGTCGAACTGCCGGAAGTGCACATCCGCGGTGACAAGGACGTGGCCTATCGTTGCATCGGTGGGGTTGTCTTCACCATGCAGCGGGCCGGGTTCCTGAAGGTCGGGTTCATCTCGGAACCGACCCCGGGCAACGTGACGCGCGATTTTTGATGATTGGGCTGACCGGCTGCGGCCGGTCACCCTAGAAGAACAGGAGTTTGCCCCATGGGCATGTCAGTTGGCGGTGGTGGCGGCGAAGCCGCTCCGATGGGTGAAATGAACACGACGCCGTTGATCGACGTCATGCTCGTGCTGCTCATCATGTTCATCATCACCATCCCGGTGCAGACCCACGCCGTGAAGCTGGATCTGCCGCCGCCGAACCCGAACAACACGAACCAGCCTGATCCGGTGTTCAACCAGATCGACATCGACTTCCTGGGCAACATCTACTGGAACAAGCAGGAAGTGAACATGACCACGCTGAAGGGCTACCTGAAGCAGGCCGCAGCGATGCCGGAACAGCCGGAACTGCGCATGCGTCCGGAAGCCGAAGCCAAGTATGTCATCGTCGATGAGGTGATGGCAGCGGCACAGCAGGCTGGCATCGAGAAGATGGGCTTTGTCGGGAATGAGGCTTACGCGAACTGATCGCAGCCGGGCGTGAAAATAGCAGAGCTATTTTCCGACTCCGGCCAGATCGGACGGCGAGCGAAAAGGGCGGCCCCTCACGGCCGCCCTTTTTGACTCGTCCGACGGCGCGGCTCTGCCGCGCTCTTTCTTTCTTCCTTCCTTCGGCTCCCCCAGCGGACTCGGCGGCTTCGCCGCCGGCCGCACCCGCGTGGGCCACTCTGAGAGCCAACGCGTGCCTCGACAAGCTCGGCATGAGCGGGTTAGTGCGACCCCATAAACCCTCACCCTCCCACCGCTGCGCGGCGGGCCCCTCCCTCTCCCCAAATGGGAGAGGGGCTCGCTTCGACACCCCGCAATCCCCGCAGTATCGCCGCCCCCAAATCCAGCCTAGCCTTGCTTAACTTTGGGGAGACACAACATGGCACGACTTTCAGGCAAGGTGGCACTGGTCACCGGCGCAGCCTCTGGCCTTGGCGCGGCCACGGCGCGGCGCCTGGCGAAGGACGGGGCGGCGGTGCTGCTGACCGATCGTGACCTCGCCGGCGAGGATGTCGCCGCCAGCATCGCCAGTGACGGCGGCCAAGCGGCGTTTCGTTTGCACGATGTCACCAGCCACAGCGACTGGGCGGCGGCGGTGGAACATGCCGTCACTGATTTTGGCCGGCTCGATATCCTGGTCAACAACGCCGGGGTCGCCGGTGGCCGACACGAGTTGATGGACCACAGCTATGACGCCTGGCGCCAGATCCTCAGCGTCAACCTCGATGGCGTGTTCCTCGGCCTGCGCCACGCCGGCCCGCGCATCGCGGCCAGCAATCCCAATGGCGGCGGCAGCGTGATCAACCTGTCCTCCATCCTTGGCAAGGTCGGCATGGCCGGCGCGGCGGCCTATTGCGCGTCGAAGGGCGGGGTGGTGCTGCTCACCAAGGCGGCGGCACTGGAATGGGCGCCGCTGGGCATCAGGGTCAACAGCGTCCACCCCGGCTTCATCGACACGCCGATGGTGGCGGGTGCGCTGGCGGAGCGCGAGGATGGCAACGAGATGCGGGTGGCGCTGATGGCGGCGCATCCGCTCGGCAACCGCTTTGGCGTGCCGCGCGAGATTGCCGATGCCATCGCCTTCCTGGCCAGTGACGAGGCCAGCTTCATCACCGGCGCCGAATTGGTCGTGGATGGCGGCTTTACCGCGCAGTAGCGCGGGTCAGGCCGCGATCTGGTCGAACTGCAGACGAGCGAGGCGGGCGTAGAGGCCGCCGGCGGCCATCAGGCTGTCGTGCGTGCCTTCCGCCACGATGCGGCCCTTGTCCATCACCACGATGCGATCGGCGTTGCGCACGGTGGCGAGGCGGTGGGCAATCACCAGCGTGGTTCGCTCCTTCATCAGCTCGTCGAGCGCGGCCTGCACGAGGCGCTCGCTTTCGGCGTCGAGCGCGCTGGTTGCTTCATCGAGCAGCAGGATCGGCGCGTTGCGGAGGATGGCGCGGGCGATGGCGACACGCTGGCGCTGGCCGCCCGACAGGCGGGTGCCGCTTTCGCCGAGATAGGAGTTGATGCCCTCGGGCAGGTCCTTCAGGAAGGCGTCGGCATGGGCGGCCTCGGCGGCAGCCCAGACCTCGGCTTCGGTCGCATCGGGACGACCATAGCGGATATTCTCGAGCGCGCTGGCCGCGAAGATCACGGTTTCCTGCGGCACCACGGCAATGCGCTCACGGATGGCATGGGGATCAGCGTCGCGATAGGCGACGCCATCGATGCGCAACTCGCCGCCTTCGGGATCATAGAAACGCTGGACCAGCTGGAACAGGGTGGACTTGCCGGCGCCCGACGGGCCGACGACGGCGACGGTTTCGCCCGGCGCCACCTTCAGCGTGAAGCCGTTCAGTGCCGGGGCATCCGGTTTGGACGGATAGTGGAAGTGCACATTGGCCAGTTCCAGTTCGCCGCGCGCGGGCTGGGGCAGGGCGACCGGGTGGGCCGGCGCGCGGATTTCCGGGCGGGCGGCGAGCAATTCCTCCATGCGGCCCGAAGCTCCGGCGGCCCGCATGAAATCGCCATAGACTTCGGTCAGCGTGCCGAACGCGCCGGCCACAATGGCGGCGGCAAAAACGAACGCGGCGATAGCACCGCCCGACAGCCGACCCGAAATCACGTCGAGCGCGCCCTGCCACAGCACCAGGGTGATGGCGCCAAAGACGAGGGTGATGACGCAGGCGGTCATGACCGCGCGCAGGCGGATGCGGCGTTTGGCGGTGTCAAAGCTGCGCTCGACAGCGGCGCCGAAGCGCCGGGCCTCGCGGTCCTCCTGGGTGAAGGCCTGCACGATGCGGATGGCGCCCAGCACTTCAGAGACCATCGTGCCCATGTCGGCCACCCGGTCCTGGCTGGCGCGGCTGATGTCGCGCACGCGGCGGCCGAGGAACAGGATCGGGCCCATGGTGAGGGGGATCACCAGCAGCATCATCAGCGTGAGGCGGGGGCTGACCCAGAACATGTAGCCGATGCCGCCAATGCCCATCACCGTGTTGCGCAGCGCCAGGCTGGCCGAGGTGCCGACCACCTGTTCGATGATCGCAGTGTCGGACGTGATGCGGCTGGCGATTTCGGCCGGGCGGTTTTCCTCGAAGAAGACCGGATCGAGCGTGACGAGGTGGCGCTGCACGGCGGTGCGCAGATCAGCGACGACCCGTTCCCCCACCCACGACACGAAGAAGAAGCGCACGGCCGTGGCGGCGCCGAGCAGGAAGACGAGGCCGAGGAAGCCGACGAAGAAGGGCGCGATGGCGGCCGGGTCGCTGCCCTTGGCAAAGCCATTGTCCACCACCGTCTTCAGCCCCTGCGGGATGGCCAGCGTGGTGAGCGCGGCGACGCCGAGCGCAGTGAGCGCGGCAGTCAGTTGCAGCGGATAGGCGCGCGCGAACCGCCACAACAATTTGAGGCGGGACAATTTGCGCTCGGCTGGCGGGGGCAGCGGCGGCTTGGGGGGACGGGAAGCCATGCCGGCTGATAACAGGCGTTTGAGCGACACTCAATGGTGGTGCGACTTTGCGGCGGTGGGCGTTGTGGCAGATTTGTTGCATTGCACCGGATTCATGCAGGGTCCGGCCGCTTTCCTGTTTATGCTGCACCTGCGATATGGCAGGGCAACAAACCGGCCGATGCGCGGGGAAGGATTTCTGGATGCTCTACGCCGCCTATGAAATGCAGAAGGCCTGGCTGGCCGGGATGGGCATGGCCGCCCAGACCAGCAGCGACTGGCTGCTCAGCACATCCAACCCGCTGGCCTGGGCACCCACGGCGCCGGTGATGGCGCGGGCGCTCGAGGTGTTTGCCCATAGTGTCGAGGTGCGCGGCAAGCCGGCCTTTGGCCTCCATTCAACCATCGTCGATGGCGCGTCGGTGCCGGTATCGGAAGCGGTGGTGCTCAGAAAGCCGTTCGGCCAGTTGAAGCATTTCCAGCGCGGCGTTTCCGGCCGCAGCGATCCGCGCATCCTGGTGGTGGCGCCGATGTCGGGCCATTATGCCACGCTGCTGCGCGGCACGGTGGAACGGCTGCTGCCCGATCATGAGGTCTATATCACCGACTGGCGTGACGCACGGGCGGTGCCGACCGGCGAAGGCCGCTTCGATCTCAATGATTATGTCGACTATCTGATCGAATTCCTCGAACTGCTCGGCCCCGATACGCACATGCTGGCGGTGTGCCAGCCCTCCGTACCGGCACTGGCTGCGGTGGCGCTGATGAACGAGGATGGCCATCCCTGCACGCCGCCCAGCCTGACGCTGATGGGCGGGCCGGTCGATACCAGGAAGGCGCCGACCTCGGTCAACGAGCTGGCCTTCAAGCGGCCGTTTGCCTGGTTTGAGCAGACGGTGATCCAGGAGGTGCCGGGCATCTATCCGGGCGCTGGCCGCAAGGTCTATCCCGGCTATCTGCAATTGTCGGGCTTCATGTCGATGAACCTCGCCAACCACATGAAATCGCACTGGGAGCTGTTCAAGCACCTGGTCGAGGGCGACGAGGATTCGGCCGAGGCGACCAAGGCTTTCTATGATGAATATCGCGCCGTCTGCGACATGACCGCGGAATTCTATCTGCAGACGATCGACATGGTGTTCCAGCGCCAGGCCCTCGCCACTGGCAGTTTCACCCACCGTGGCCGCATCGCCGATCCGGCGAAGATCACGAAGACCGCGCTGCTGGCCATCGAAGGCGAGCGCGACGATATTTCCGGGATCGGCCAGACCAGGGCCGCGCTGGATCTGGCCGTGAACCTGGCCGCCGACAAGAAGCAGTATCACCTGGCGCTCGGCGCCGGCCATTATGGCATCTTCAACGGCAGCAAGTGGCGCGACAGCATCGCGCCGGCGGTGGAAGCCTTTGTGCGCACCCACGATACCGGCCGTGTGGCGCCAGCGCCGAAGCGGGTGGTGACGCCGCGTCACGTCGAACCGATCGTGCCGCCGGGGGTCGAAGTTGCCTGATGGTGCCATTGTCATCCGCCAACTGACGGCGGCCGACGCGGATGCCTATCGCGAGTTGCGGCTGCAGGGCTTGCGCGATCACCCGCAGGCCTTTGGCGCCGATGCGGACGAGGAAGCTGACTGGCCGATGCGCGTCTGGCAAGCGCGGCTTGACGCGCGGACAACGCTTGGCGCGTTTCGCAACGGCGCACTGATCGGCACGGCGGCGCTGGCGCTGATGCCGGGGCGCAAGCAGAGCCATCGCGGCAAGCTGGTGGGCATGTATGTGGCGCCAGGCGGCCGCTCGACAGGTGTCGGCCGGCGACTGGTCGAGTCCGTCCTCGAACTGGCCCGGGGGCGCGTCGAGACGGTGGAACTGAGCGTCTTCATCGGCAATGCGCCGGCCATTGCGCTCTATCTGGCGTGCGGCTTTCGCCCCTACGCCGTGGATCAGGATGCCATTCGCGTTGATGGTCAGGCTGTTGACGACGTGCTGATGCAGCGATCGACAACGGTCTAGCCGGCGAGCTGCTCTTCCATTTCAGCCAGTTCCAGCCAGCGGTGCTCTGCCGCTTCCAGGCTTTCGCGCAGGCGATCCAGTTCAGCGGTAAGGGCGGCAAAGCGCGCCGGGTTCTTGGCATAGAGATCGGGATCGGCCAGGGCCGCTTCCCGCGCCGCGATGTCCTTATTGAAGGCCTCGATGCGGCTGGGCAGCTCGGCCAGCTCGCGCGCGTCCTTGTAACTCAACTTGTTGGCCTTCTTGGGCGCGCTCGGGCCGGGCGCGACGGACCGCCCGCCGCGGGTGGCAGCGGCGGCCGGCGCCTGCCGC
>NZ_WNJP01000141.1 GCF_009733735.1 Sandarakinorhabdus oryzae
CGGCACGACCGGCGTGGTGGCCGGCAGGCCGGCCATGATGCGATCCGCCAGGCCCGCCGGCATGGGCGGGGCGACGTCGGCGGCGCCGAGCAGGCGGGCCAGATCGGCGTCGGTGATGGCGGGGCTCATGGCGCGACTCCCGGCAACAGGCTGGTGTCGATCCCGGCGGCGACAAGCACCGATTTCAAGGCGGTGCGAGCCCGGATCAGCAGCGATTCAAAGGCCTTCGGGCTCAGCGCCAGGGTTTCGGCGGCCATCGGCCCGGTCAATCCTTCCCAATAGGTCAGCACGATGGCCGCGCGCTGCCGATTGGGCAGGGCGGCGAGACAGGCCTGGATGCGGGTGGCCAGATCCGCTTCGGCAAGCAGCGCGTCGGCCAATGGCGTAGGGTCCGGATCATCGGGCAGTTCGTCCATCAGCTGCGGGCGCTGGCGGCGACTGCGATCGATGGCCAGATTGGTGATCACCCGCTGCAGGAACGCGCCAACCCCCGACTGGCCCGCCTGCCAGCGCGGCGCTTGTCGCCACAACCGGGCAAAGCCTTCCTGCACCATGTCCTCCGCTTCCTGGGCATCACCGGTCAGTCGCCAGGCCAGCCGCCAGGCCGCCGGGCTGTGGCGATCGACGAGCAGACGGAAGGCGTCGGCCGCGCCGCTGGCGCTGGCTGCCATCAATCCGTCGTCGCTGTGGCTGGCGTCGGCCAGCCGTTCCATCAGCATCCGCGTCTCCGCTCATCGGTTCGCAGCAGGTTCAACGCAGGCGCTGGGCGATTCCTTCGCGGTTCCCGAAAAAATCGTCGGGAGCGCGCGAAGGATTGTCGCCGTTGCCGCGTTGAACACGCCAGGATCGCCGATCATCAATGGGGAAAAGACATGAATTTTGCGTTGCGGGTGGCGTCTTTGGCGCTGGTGCTGGCCGGGGCTGCCCATGCCAAGGACAGCGATGACACTGGCTGGACGCTGTCGGCCAGCGGCGGCATCACCGCCATCCAGGCCCAGGCTGATCAGCCATTCGGCGCCATCGGCCTGACCCGCGATTTCGGCAACAGCTGGCTGAAGCTGGAAGGCACGTACGTGGGCAGCGGTGATGCCCGCGGCGCCACCATCCCGGCCGACAGTTGGATCGGCACGCTGTCGGGCGGCACCTATGTCGGCAACCTGGGCCTTGATGCCTATGTCTCGCTTGGTACGCGATCGTTCGACGCCGCGGCTTTCCGGACCGAGGCCGGCCAGGCCATCACAGTGGATCGTTCCGGGAACCTGTTCGCCGTCGGCGGCAGCGTCAGCTATGATATCGCACTCAGCGACCGGCTGTTCCTGTCGCCCTCGCTGGGGGTCGATTATAACCGGATCGATTTCGCCATCGCGCTGTTCGGTCCTGCCGGCCGCCCGATCGGCAGCCAGCGCCAGGCCAGTGATGGCGTCACCGGTTCCGCTGGGGCCAGCCTCACGCACCTGTTCGCCAATGTTGCCGGCAGCATCGGCGTTTCAGCGGCGTTCAGCACCGCCAGCAATATCGCCGCCGTGGGTCAGATCGGCTTTGGCGGCAGCACGCGCGGCGGCCGCGGCGCGCTGTTGCCGCGCTTTGCCGACACGCCGGCGCAAAGCGGCAGCTGGGGCGAGGTGGGCGCCAGCCTGTCGTTCAACGCCAGCAAGGCCTTCGCCATTGATTTCAACGTCGTCCAGACGATCAGCTTCCCGTTTGGCGACACCACGGCCGGAATCGTCGGACTGCGCTTCAAATTCTGATCAGACGCGGCCGGCGCTGGGGCGGCGCCGAGCGGTCGCCAGGCCCAGCCAGAGGGCGGCGGTCAGATCGAAGGCGCCGCAGAACGACGGCCACCAGCCCGGCACGCCGCGATTGTCGATCATCATGTGATGAACCATGTCCATCAGCCCGTGCGCGGCCAGCGCTGCCACGATCAGCCAGGGGCTGGTCCGGAAGCCGATGACGGCGGCGAGGACGAAGCCCATCGCCACCGCGGTATCGGCGGCCAGCACCTCGGGGGCGCCATCAAGCGCGGCGAACAGGCAATAATAGGATGCGATCACGATCATCATGATCGGATAGAAGGCGCGGTCGCGATCAAGGCCGGCAAAGCGGCCCAGCGTGCAACTGGCCAGCGCCAGCAGGGTTCCAATAAACAGGGCCATTGTTGGTCTCTCCGTTTGGCTCAGACCAGCGGCAGCGCTGCCATCCGGGTTGGGCCGGACGCTTCAGCGCTGCCGCCCTGGTCTCACTTCTTGCAGCTGCAATCGGGGCCGCACTTGCAGTTGGGGCCGCAGGTGCAGGCCTTGGACGGGGCGGCGCAGCTGCACTTGGGGGGGCAGGTGCAGGGGTTGCATTGGCAGGTCTTGGTCATTGGTCAGGCTCCTTTGCCTTGGTTGGGGGAGCCCCTCCTCTATGCGCCGGAGCTCGCCGGCGCTTGAACGCAGCGGCTGTTCTTGCCATGTCTGCGCCTGGCGCCGACGATGGGGGGAAGGGGCGGTACCAAAATGATCCTTGGCAAGGGCCGCATCATGGTGTGGGAGGGCGCCAGCTTCTGGCTGCTGGAGGCAACGCCAGTGCCGGAAGGCCTGCGGCCCCATGCCCATCACGCCATTCAGGTTACCTTCTGCGTGAAGGGCGGCTTCGAGATCGGCGTGGCCGGTGCCACTCTGGCCGGGCCGGTGAGCATCGTCGATTCTGACGTGCGCCATGATTTCCGGGCGAGCGGCGCCGTGGCCTTCCTGTTCATCGCCCCTGAAAGCGCCGCCGGCCGCAGCGTGCGCGCGGCCTATTTGGCGGAGAAGCCATGGACCAATGTGCAAGATGGCCCGCTGGTCGAGGCGATTGCCCATCTGCGCGCCTGCCTCGATCGCGGCTGCCCGGCCGACGAGGTGCGGGAGGCTGGCCGCCGGCTGGAGGCAATGCTGGCGACGGCCGACGCGCGGCCGCCCGCCGATCCGCGCGTGCTGGCGATGATTGTTCATGCCCGGCAGCGGCTGGGTGGCGCTGTCACCCTGCCTTCGGCAGCGGCGGCGGTGCATCTGTCCCCCAGCCGGGCGCGGCACCTGTTTGCGGCGGCCACCGGGCTGCCGTTCAAGACCTATGTGCTGTGGCTGCGGCTGGAACAGGCCGTGGCGCACATGGCCGCTGGCCTGTCCCTGACCGAGGCGGCGCACGAGGCCGGCTTTGCCGATTCGGCGCATTTCAGCCGCACCTTCCGGCGCACCTTCGGGCTGCCGGCGGCGGGTCTGCGCCTTTATCGCGATTGAACCATGAAGGTCCCGCCTGGATCACCGACGTCGCCGCGACGGCGCATCAATTGTGGCGCATGAACACACAGGCAAGGGCCGGAGCGACACGCGCTCCGGCCCCGCTGCTCGGCCCTCCGTCAGAACTGATAGCCGACCCCGGCGTTGAAGCCTTTCGGTCCGCGGCTGGTGAAGGTGCTGCCGGCGCGCACCACCGTCTGGTTGCCGATCACCTTGGACAGGCCGAAGGCAAAGGCCACCTCGCCTTCGAACTCGCCGATGGCCGCTGCGATCATGCCCTTGCCGGGCACAAAGGCCTGCGGCAGGCCGGCAAGGGCCATGGCCCCGGCCGCACCGGCGTTGGCCCGCCGCTGGACGTTGCGCACATCAAAGCTGAGGTTGCTGATCTGCCCCTGCAAGCCGGCGATCTGCCCCTGCAGGTTGTTGATGCTGCCCTGGAACTGGGTGGTTGCCGATTGCAGCTGGCTCAGGTTGATGGCGTCGGTGCCATTGATGGCGGGGCCGACATTGGTCAGCCGGCGCAGTTGGCTTGACGAGCCGACCGAGACGACATTGGCTTCTCCGCCATCCGAGGACCCGCTGCCGATCGCCACCGAATTGATGCCGGTGGAGATCGCGCCATTGCCCAGCGCCACCGATTGCACGGCGCTGGCCACGGCGCCAAAGCCGCCGGTCGTGGCATTGGCACCGGTTGCCGCCGGGGCCGCCGCGCCCGCCGTGTTGTCGGACCGGAAGGCGCCGGCCTGGCCCTGCACGATGGCGTTGACGGTGGTGGAGGTCTGGCTGACGACCAGGTTGGTGGCGGCCAGCTGGCTGCCGGTGACGGCATCGCTGGAACCGGCCGCGATCGTGCCGTCGGCCAGGTTGGTAATCGACACTGGGCCGGCACTGCCACCGGTCAGCGTGACGCGGTTGCTGCGGCCGCCCGAACCGTCGTCATCATACTGGACGGCGTTGAGATTCCCGCCGGTCAGCTGGTTCAGCTGCGCGACCGTGACCGCGTCTGATCCGGCGACACCGGCAGCGAGGCCAGACAGCACGCGGTTGCCATCGGTGCCGGCAACGCTGATCACGGTGCCACCCGTGGCGGCGCCGATGCTGATCTGGCCATTACCCGGCGCACCGCCCGCCTGCTGGACCAGACCGCGCGTGCCATTGTCGATGCCGTCTGCCAGCTGGGTGATCGCCGTGGTGTTGGCGGCAATGTTGGTGGTGTTGGCCGAGATGGCGGTGGTGTTGGCGGCAATGCTGCTGGTGTTGGCCGCTACCTGGCTGTTGGTGGCAAACAGCTGATTGCCGGTGACGGCATCGCTGGAGCCCGCAGCCACTGTGCCGTCGGTGACATTGGTCAGCGTGACTGGCCCGGCAGTGCCGCCGGCCAGGGTGACGCTGTTCAGGCGGTTGCCGCCGCCATCCAGATCATATTGCACGGCGTTGGCGGCGGAGGCGGCCACGCTGGCCAACTGGCCCACGTTGACCGCATCCGTGGCCGCCACCCCGGCGGCGACTCCCGACACCACCCGGTTGCCGTCGGTGCCGGCAACGCTGACCATGGTGCCGCCCGTGGCTGCGCCAATGCTGATCATGCCGGTGCCGGGCGACCCACCCGCCTGCTGCACCAGGCCGGCGGTGCCATTCAGGATGCTGGCGATGTTCGTCGTGTTGGTGGCGATGTTGGCGGTGTTGGTGGCGATGGCGCTGGTGTTGGCCGCCACTTGGGTGTTGGTGGCAAACAGCTGGCTGCCGGTGACAGCATCGCGCGATCCTGCTGCCAGCGTGCCGTCAGCCAGGTTGGTGATGGTGACAGGGCCAGCAGCGCCGCCGGCGAGCGTGACGATGTTCAGGCGATTGCCGCCACCGTCCTGATCATATTGCACGCCATTGGCTGCTGTGGCGGCCACGCCAGCCAGCTGGCTCACATTGACTGCATCGGTGGCCGCCACCCCTGCGGCCACGCCCGAGATCACGCGGTTGCCATCGGTGCCGGCGACATTGATCATGGTGCCGCCCGTGGCCGCGCCGACGCTGATCATGCCCGCTCCCGGCGCGCCGCCGGCCTGTTGCACCAGGCCGCGCGTGCCGTTGTCGATCCCGGCCGCCAGCGTGGTGATTGCGGTCGAGTTGCTGGCGATGTTCGCCGTGTTGGTGGCGATGTTCGCCGTGTTGGTGGCAATCGCGCTGGTGTTGGTCGCCACCTGGCTGTTGGTGGCAAACAGCTGGTCGCCGGTCACCGCATCGCTTGAACCAGCCGCCACATTGCCATTGGCCACGCCCGAGACCAGGCGGTTGCCATCGGTGCCGGAGACTGAAAGGCTCGTGCCGCCGGTCGCCGCGCCAACGCTGATGGCGCCCCCACCGGGCGAACCCCCGGCCTGCAGCACCAGCCCGGCGGTGCCGTTCAGAATATTGCCGATGTTCGTCGTGTTGGTGGCAATGTTGGTGGTGTTGGTTGCCACCTGGTTGTTGGTGGCAAACAGCTGGTTGCCGGTCACGGCGTCGCTCGAGCCCGCGGCCACAGTGCCATCGGCCACATTGGTGATGGTCACCGGCCCGGCCGCTCCGCCGGCCAAAGTGATGCTGTTGAGCCGGTTACCGCCGCCATCCACATCATATTGAACGGCATTGGCCGCCGTCGTGGACACTGCCGCCAGCTGGGCGACATTGACCGCATCGGTCGGCGCCGAACCGGGCGCGACGTTGGTGATCTGCCGCTCTGCGCCCGGTGCGCCCACCGAAACACTGCCAGCCGAAGCTTGCGGTGTGGCCAGGCCATAGGCAGCATAGGCAGCACTGGGTGCCCGGTCCGCAACGCTGCCGGCACCCAGGGCAACGCCATTGGCCGCCGTCACCGTAGCACCCGTGCCAAGCGCAACCGCATTGGTCGCCGCGGCCGCCGTGACGGCACTGTTGCCGAACGCAATCGAGCCGGCTTCCCCGGCCACCGCGTCAAGGCCGTTCGAGCCGAGGCCGGTGATGCGATTGCCGCCGATGGCGATGCCGCCTTGCGTGTTGAGCTGGAACGAGTCGGCGATGCTGTTGCACTGGTCCGACGGGCCGATGATGGTCCCGTTGTTGTCGAGAACCGACAGCGAGATGGGCGCGCCTGAAGCGGCCGTGCTCAGCAGGCCGCTGACATTGATGTTGAGCGGCGGGAACACCTGGCCAACGATCGGGATCACCCCGACGACACCGAGGATATTGTTCACCGTGCTCTGGATGGGATTGACGATGCCCAGCAGCGGATCGCGGACAATGTCGGTGACGACCGACCGGGGCAGGCTGACACCCGAGCAGGCGCTGACCACCGATGCGGCCTGCGCATGAACAGGCGCGGTTGCGATTCCAGTCATGCCACAAACGGCGGCAATCGATACGCTGCAGCGCAATATGCCGGCGCGGATGCGATGTATCGAGGACGATGACGGCTCCAGAGTGGCGGTAATATTATTGCGCAATATGGTCATTTTACGCTCCCTGCTAAAAAGACCCTGAATTGCCGATTGCCCTGTTCCTCCCTCAGGGGTGAATCAGCGCCCCAATTACTTGGAGCTGCAATAAGATACGGGTCATGTTTGAACAGGTTTCATTCGAGATTGTGCAGAGAGGATTTCAAGTGCTACTCAATTGCGCACCCCATAAGTAAAGCGTGAATTCAACGTGATAATTAACAAATAAATTACAATAATTAACGAATGATTATTGTGCGAATACATTGTTGTATTGATTAGGCGATTCGCCGTTGGAAGACCGAATTGACGGCCTCCGCGGCATCATGTTTGCCTGTTTGACCGCCTGAGGGTGCGACAAACTGTCCGGGCGCGTCGTGGCCACAAAAAAGAGGCCGCGCTTCGTTTCCGAAGCGCGGCCTCCTGTTTGCTTGGCCGTTAAGGCGGCAGCGTCAGTCGTCGTTACCGGTCAGGAAGCTGGGCAGACCGGTGTCGCCGCCTTCTTCGCTGCGCGGACGGCGTTCGCCGCGATCGCCGCCGTCTCGGCGGGGACCACGGTCGTCACGGCGCGGACCACGATCGCCATCACGGCGCGGGCCACGGTCACGGTCGCCGTCCCGGCGGGGGCCACGATCGCCGCGC
>NZ_WNJP01000142.1 GCF_009733735.1 Sandarakinorhabdus oryzae
CCGGCCGCCGCGCCCGCAACACCGGGCGCCGCAGCGGCCATCGCCGGGCCCAATACGGGTCTGGGCGCCATCATCGGTCGTGATGCGGCGCTGGCGGCGTCACCGCGCGTGCGCATCGACACGCCGCGGCTGAAGGGCTCGATCAACCTGACCGGCGCGCGCTTCGACGACCTGGTGCTGCCCGATTATCGCCAGACCATCGACAAGGCTTCGCCGCCGGTGCGCCTGTTCTCGCCGAGCCGCACCGCCGACGCGCAGTTCGCCGAATTCGGCTGGGTCGGGTCGCTGGCTCCGCCGGCCACCGCGCAATGGACCACCGATCGCCCAGTGCTGACCGCCGAAGCGCCGGTGACGCTGAGCTGGACCTCGCCGCAGGGCCTGGTGTTCCGCCAGAAGATCAGCGTGGACCGCGATTATCTGTTCACCGTCGAACAGAGCGTGGAAAACCCCGGCGCTGTGCCGGTCGTGGTGCAGAGCTTTGGCCTGGTGTCACGGCGCGGCGAGGCCCCGAAGGCCGAAACCAATGTCCATGTTGGCCCGGTCGGCGTGCTTGATGACACGCTGAAGGACAGCGATCTCGATTTTGCCAAGCTGAAGGACGATGGGCCGAAGCGCTACACCTCCACCGGCGGCTGGCTGGGCCTGACCGAGAAATATTGGCTGGCCGCCAGCGTGCCCGACCAGAAGGCGAAGATCGCCGCCACCTTCCAATATGCTGCCGGCCAGTATCAGGCCGACTGGCTGGCCGGTGCCGTGACGGTGCCGGCCGGTGGCCGCGTGGCCGCCACGGCCCGGCTGTTTGCCGGCGCCAAGGAGGTGACGCTACTTGATCGCTACACGGAAGCCGGCATTCCGCGGCTCGACAAGGCGGTGAGCTGGGGTTGGTTCGAGGTGATCGCCAAGCCGATCTTCTATCTCCTCGATTTCCTGTTCAGGTTCACCACCAACTTCGGCGTCGCCATCATCGGCCTGACGCTGATCGTGCGCGCCGCCATGTTCCCGATTGCCAACAAGCAATATGAATCGATGGCCAAGATGCGCCTGATCGGCCCGCGCATGAAGGCGATCCAGGAAAAATATGGCGATGACAAGCTGCGCGCCCAGCAGGAGATCATGGCGATCTACAAGACCGAGAAGGTCAACCCGCTGGCCGGCTGCCTGCCGATCCTGTTGCAGATTCCGATCTTCTATGCGCTCTACAAGACGCTGCTGGTCTCCATCGAAATGCGCCATCAGCCGTTCGTGCTGTGGTTGCACGACCTGTCGGCCCCGGATCCGCTCACCCCGCTCAACCTGTTTGGCCTGATCGCCTGGCAGCCGCCGGCCTTCATCGCGTTGGGTGTGCTGCCGATCCTGCTCGGCGTCACCATGTGGCTGCAGCAGAAACTGTCGCCGGCCCAGATGGACCCGGTGCAGCAGCAGGTGTTCAGCCTGATGCCGTGGCTGTTCATGTTCTTCATGGCGCCGTTCGCGGCCGGGCTGCAGCTCTATTGGTGCATCAACAACCTGGTTTCGATCACCCAGCAGCTCTACATGAACCGCAAATATCCGGCGCCGGCGACGCCGCCATCGGCCGCGGTGATCGATGTGAAGCCGGTGCCGCCGAAACCGGCTGGCGGGCCCAAGCCCGGTGCGCCAAAGCCATCTGCAGGACGGCGCCGCAAGTGAGTGATGACGAGGCAAAAGCCGAACTGATCGAGGCGGCGCGCAAGCGTTTCGCTGGCCCGGTGAATTTCCTGCTGTCGGCGCCGGAACTGAAGTTTCTGCCTCCGGCCGACGTGCCGGAAATCGCCTTTGCCGGCCGCTCCAATGTTGGCAAGTCGTCGCTCTTGAATGCCATCACCGGCCGCAATGGCCTGGCGCGCACGTCGGTCACGCCGGGGCGCACGCAGGAGCTGAACGTGTTCGACGTTGGCGAGCCGACGGCCTTCCGCCTGATCGACATGCCCGGCTATGGCTTTGCCGATGCGCCAAAGGATATGGTGCGGCAGTGGAAGCATCTGGTCTATGATTATCTGCGCGGCCGCCCGGTGCTGCGCCGCGTGCTGGTGCTGATCGATTGCCGCCACGGCATCAAGCCGGTGGACCGCGAGATCATGAGCCTGATGGACAAGGCCGCCGTGAGTTTCCAAGTGGTGCTGACCAAGGGCGACAAGATCAAGCCGACCGAACTGGCCAAGGTGTACGAGGCGACGCAGGCTGCGGCCCGCATCCACCCGGCCGCCTACCCCGAGGTGATTGCCACCAGTTCGGAGAAGGGCGTGGGCATAGCCGAACTGCGCGCCGCCGTGCTGGCGGCTGCCACGGGCCAATGATGACGACCGAGACCATGACCGACCTGACCATCACCCTGAATGGCGAACCGCGCCGCGTGGCGCCGGGCAGCAGCATCGCTGATCTGCTTGCCAGCCTCGATCTGCCGGCCGCCAAGGTGGCGGTGGAGCGCAACCTCGCCATCGTGCCGCGCTCGACCTTTGCCGAGGTGCAACTGGCCGAGGGTGACGCGCTGGAGATCGTGCATTTCGTCGGTGGTGGGCAGGATGACGACGCCAAAGAGGCCGATTCTTGGGAAGTCGCCGGCCGCCGCTTCACCTCGCGGCTGATCGTCGGCACCGGCAAGTACAAGGATTATGCCCAGAACGCCGCCGCCGTCGAAGCCAGCGGCGCAGAGATTGTGACCGTGGCCGTGCGGCGGGTGAACGTCACCGATCGCAGCCAGCCGATGCTGACCGATTTCCTCGATCCCAAACGCTACACCTATCTGCCCAACACCGCCGGCTGCTTCACCGCCGAGGATGCCATCCGCACACTGCGCCTGGCGCGCGAGGCGGGCGGCTGGAACCTGGTCAAGCTCGAGGTGCTCGGCGAAGCCCGCACCCTCTATCCCGACATGGCCGAGACCCAGCGCGCCACCGAAATCCTCGTGAAGGAGGGCTTCGACGTGATGGTTTATTGCGCCGATGATCCGATCGCCGCGAAGAAGCTGGAAGATCTGGGCGCCGCTGCCATCATGCCGCTGGGCAGCCTGATCGGTTCGGGCCTGGGCATCCAGAACCCGGTGACACTGCGCCTGATCATCGAGAACGCCAAAGTGCCCGTCCTGGTCGATGCCGGTGTGGGCACCGCGTCCGATGCCGCGGTGGCCATGGAATTGGGCTGCGATGGCGTGCTGATGAACACCGCCATCGCCGAGGCGAAAGACCCGATCCTGATGGCCCGCGCCATGAAACTGGCGGTTGAAGCCGGCCGTCTCGCCTACCGCGCCGGCCGCATGGGCAAGCGCCGCTATGCTGATCCGTCGAGTCCGCTGGCCGGCCTCATCTGACGCGCTCTACGCAATCGGCCGCGTCTCGCCGCGCACCTGAACCGGGGCGCCAGCCTCGTCAGTCAACATCACTTCAAGCGTCGACGGGCTGCCCATGTCATCGCCCTGCAAGAGGGTGATGTGGCCCCTGTGCGGCCAGCCCATGTCGCGCAGCATGCCGGCCAGCGCGGCGGCGGCGGCGCCCGTGGCCGGGTCTTCCAGCACACCGCCAGAGGCGAAGGCGTTGCGGACATCAAAGCGCTGATCATCCGTGCGATGAATGAACATCACCGTCACCAGCCCGTGCGCCTGCATGAAGCGCCGTCCGGCGTCGAGATCGTAGGACAGTCGTGACAGGGCAGCACGGCTGCGCAGCGGTATGACCAGGTGTTGGGAGCCGGCATTGGCCAGCCGCGGCGCAATTTGCGCGTCCAGATCGGCAGCAGCGTAACCGAACAAGGCCAGCGCCTCGGCCAGCAGGGCATCGTCAACTGGCGTGCTGCGGGTTGGCCGCGATTCCAGTGTGCAGGACCAGCCTGCCGGCGACGGCTCGGCGGTGACCGCAATCGCCCCGTCGTTGATCATCAGGGCATAGCGGCCCGCGCCATGCGCAGCGCCCAGGGCCGCGCCCAGGGCGATGGTGGCGTGGCCGCAGAAGGGCACTTCCATCTGCGGCGCGAAGTAGCGCACCCGCCAGTTGCCGTCGGCCATGGGCGCGGCAAAGGCGGTTTCGGAATAGCCGACCTCGGCCGCGATGCGCTGCATCTCGTCGGGCGCGGGCAAGTGGTCAGCCAGCACGACGCCGGCGGGATTGCCGCCGCTGCCTCTGCGGCTGAAGGCGGCGATGCGTTGCACGTTCATGTTCCTGTCTCCAATGATGCCCATAGCATAGCGGGAGAATTTGCATTTGTACCGGCGTAACGTTAGGCTATTCGTGTTAACTACATCGATATGAAAGACAGATCGCCAATATGAGCTTCGTTCGGAAAGTCACCCTTGATGGCCCGAATCGCACCATCCTGGGCGCGCTGATGGCCGATGCGCGGACCAGTCTGCGCACGCTGGCTGACAAGGTCGGCCTTTCGGCACCTGCCGTGCGCGAGCGCATCCGCCAGATGGAAGAGGCGGGCGTGATCCAGGGTTATGCGGCCGACGTGTCCTGGGCGGCGCTGGGCTATGGTCTGCAGGCGATCGTCCGCATCGAGCCGTTGCCGGGCAAGTTGCGCGAGGTTGAACGCACGCTGCAGGACATGCCGCAGATCGTGCAATGCGATGGCGTGACCGGCGACGATTGCTTCATCGCCCGCGTGGTGCTGCGCGATGTCGCCGATCTCGATGTCGTGCTCGATCCGCTGCACGTGCTTGCCCGCACCAGCACGGCAGTGATCAAGAAGGCGACGATACCGCTGCGGGCACCGCCCTATCCAGACTCCTAACCCGGGTTGCGGGCAACGCCGGGCACGCCGGCGATCTCCACCCAATGCTGCTTGCTGTCAGTCCAGAACTGCATCCGCGGCGTGAACTGGCTGGTGTCATCAAGCGTGCCAGCCTTGATGAACACGAGATCAGGCGCGGCCGAGACGCGGCTGAACAATGGAGATCCGCAATTGGGGCAGAACTGGCGCAGCACTGCGCCGCCGGATTCGCCCTGGTCCTGATAGGTCTTCACCTCGCCGGTGACCGCCACCGCCGCGGCCGGCACGCCCATGATCATCGACCAGCCACTGCCCGCCTGGCGCTGACAGTTCTTGCAGTGGCAGACGGCCTGCATCACCGGCTCGGCTGCGACGGCGTAGCGTACCGCGCCGCACAGGCAGCCGCCTTCGATCCTGGCCATGCTGATCATCTCGTCAAATCAAAGATACGCCCGCAGCACCCCGATCACATCCGCATAGAGCTCGCGCTTGAATGGGGCGGCCAGTTCGACCAGTGTTTCCACCGGGCTCCAGCGCCAATGGCGGAATTCAGGATGTTCCGTCGCGATGTTCACATCCGCGTCCGTCCCGTGGAAGCGCAGGGCGTACCATTTCTGGCGCTGGCCGGCATAACGCCCCTTCCAGATGCGGCCGATCAGATCGTCGGGCAGATCATAATAATGCCACTCAGGCGTCTCGCCGAGCAGGCTGGTCAGTGCCGGATCGACGCCGGTTTCCTCCCACAGTTCGCGCAGCGCCGTCTCATACGGGTCTTCGCCGGGGTCAATCCCGCCCTGCGGCATTTGCCAGGCCTCCACCATCTGATCGAGGCGCTGGCCGGTGAAGACCAGGCCATCGCCATTGACCAGCATCACCCCCACGCAGGGGCGATAGGGCAGGCCGGAGGGGTGTTCGCGCGGGATGGCCGACGGGGGTGTCATGCCCCGGCCAGAAGCAGTTTCAGGTCCGCGATGCAACCCAGAAGGTCGTCGTGGGCAGAGGGGATGCCCTGGCGCAACGTGAAGCTGCCGTGGATCTGGCCGGCGGCCTCGCGATAGACCACGCGCACGCCGCTTTCGATCAGGCGCGCGGCATAGGCCCGGCCCTGGTCGCGCAGCGGATCGAGGCCGCAAGTGAAGACCATCGCCGGCGGCAGGCCAGCCAGCGATTCCGCGTGCAGCGGGCTGGCACGCGGGTCGAGCTTCTTGTCTTCGGCGCCGCGCATATAGTGGCCGATGAACCAGTCCATCGATTCCGCCGTGAGCAGATAGCCGTCGGCAAATTCCACCATCGAGCCTTCGGCGGCCGTCATGTCGGTGACGGGGTAGATCAGCCATTGCGCCACGATCGGCACAGCGGTGTGCAGCGCCTGGGTCACGGCGGCGGCGAGATGGCCGCCGGCGCTGTCGCCAGCCGGGATGATGCCGGTGACGGCGCCGCCCAGTTCGGCCGGCGAACCGGCAATCCAGCGGGTGGCGGCTAGGCAATCATCATTGGCGGCGGGGAAGGTGGCTTCCGGGGCCATGCGATAATCGACCGAGACGACCCGCATGCCCAACTGGCGGGCGATTTCGGCACACAGCGGATCATGGGTGTCCAGATCGCCGATAACCCAGCCGCCGCCGTGATAATAGGCGACCACGCGGCCGTCGCTGCAGCCGGCGGGCGTGTAGAGCCGGCCCTTGATGCCGCCGGGCAACGCCAGTTCGGTCACGCCGATGTCGCCGCGCGGACGTTCCATCATCTGGGTGAGACCGCTCATCATGGCCCGGCCCTCGGCGGCGCTCATCTCGCTCAGCTTCGGCCCGGGCTGGGCGGCCATCATGGCGAGGATGTTGGCGACATCAGGACGGACGAACGGCATGGCAGGCACTCCGGCAGGTTGGCTTGGCAGGCAGTTTACTATTTTTCCCACCCCCGGCCCCTCCCGCAAGCGGGAGGGGAGAAGTTCAGCCCTTCACCCAGGCTGTGACCTCACCGGCCAGCCGATTGGCCGCCCGATTCAAGGCAGCAGCCACCGCCGCCGGTTGCTGGCTGGAGACCTTTTCCTCGGCCACGAAGCTGCGCAGCGCCACGGTGCCACCGCCGCGCGGGCCGGCCAACTGCGCGTCATAGCGCACGCGCACCACTGCATTGCCGCGCACATCCAGGCCGAATTCGCGCAGATGGCCGGTCAATTGCCGCGCCGGGGTCACGCTGCCACCCCGGCTGTCGAGCACGGCGACGCCGGCGCCGGCCAACGTATCGGCCAGCAGGCGCTGGAACTGGCGGTTGGGCTGTTCCGACCAGCTGGCACCGGCCAGATATTGCAGCGTCGCCGCGCTCACCTGCACCGGCAGGCGCAGCGTCTGCAGTTCGGCCGGCACGTCAGGAATGGCCACGGCCAGCGTCTGCGCCAGCGCGGTTGGCCCCTGCCATTCCGGCGGCGGCGCATCGGCGCGCAGCACCAGCAGGGCATCGGGTGGCGGCGCATTGCCGCCCACCTGCACCAGCGGGCCGCA
>NZ_WNJP01000143.1 GCF_009733735.1 Sandarakinorhabdus oryzae
CGGTCGCCGATGCCGAGCGCGCCTTTGCCGCCGATGCGCAGACCAGCGGCCAGTGGACGGCCTTTCGCCGCTTTGCCAGCCAACGCGCCTGGATGTTCGCGCCGCAACCGGTCAAGACCCAGCGCTTCCTGGCCGGCCGCGCCGATCCGGCCAAGGCGATCCGCTGGTGGCCGGTGGTCACCACCACCGCCTGTGATGGCAGCCTTGCGCTGTCGCAGGGCCAGGCCATCGCGGCCAACGGCGGGCGCGGCGCCTTCAACACGATCTGGACGGTCGAGCCCGGCACCGGCTGGCGCTGGCTGGCCGATTTCGGCAGCGACCCGTCAGGCCCGGACACGCCAGTCGCCGTGACCGAACGGCGCGCCAGCTGCCGCAACCTCGCCGCCGCTGCCGCCAGCGAGCCGATCGTTGCCAGCCCGCTGCCGCGCCTTGATGGCGGGGCATCGCGCGATGCCAGCCTGCGCTGGGTGCTGCGCGGCGACGACAAGGCGCATCTGCTGCTGGTCTGGGCCTGGGATGGCCGCGGCTGGCGCGAGATCGCCCGCAAGGTCGGGCCATGACGGCACTCGCCCTCAACGGGCCGCTGGTGCAGCTGTTCATTTCCGCCTTCGTCACCCTGTTCGTGGTGATCGATCCGCCCGGCTGCGTGCCGATCTTTTCCAGCCTCACCGCCGGCACCAGCCCGAAACATCGCATGGACATGGCGGTGCGCTCCAGCCTGATTGCCGGCGGCGTACTGATCGCCTTCGCGCTGGGCGGTGAAAGCTTCCTGTCGGCGCTGGGCATCACCCTGCCCGCCTTCAAGATCGCCGGCGGCCTGATGGTGTTCGTCATCGCCATCGACATGGTGTTCGAAAAGCGCACCCAGCGCCGCGAAAGCCGCGCCGAAGAAGTGAAGTCCGCCGCCGATGCCGCCGGCAAGCCGTTGGAAGAAGAAGATATTTCGGTCTTTCCGATGGCCATTCCGATGCTGGCCGGGCCGGGCTCGATCGCCTCGGTGATGCTGCTGTCGGCCCGCACTGGCGACCTGGTGCAGGAAGCCGTGGTGCTGGGCGCGCTGGTCGCCGTGCTGCTGCTCACCCTGCTCTGCCTGCTGGCGGCCGGGCCGATCATGAAGCTGATGGGCGCCAAGTTCGAAGGCGCGCTCACACGGCTGCTCGGCGTGGTGCTGGCCGCCCTGGCGGCACAGTTCGTCATCGACGGCATCAAGCAGAGCTTTGGGCTCTGACAGGCTGAATTGTTCGACAGGCCACCGGTTGCCGGCCACATTATGCCCATTGCAACCGGAGATACCGACATGCCTTCAGCTCTCATCATTGGCGCCTCGCGCGGCATCGGCCTAGGCCTTACCCAGGAACTGCGCAGCCGTGGCTGGGACGTTGTCGCTACGCACCGCAGCGCCGCCCCTGCACTGGCCGCCACCGGCGCTCGGCTGGCCCAGGTCGATATCGACGATGGCGAGACAGTAGCAGCGCTGGCCCGGTCGCTGGCCGGCGAGTCCTTTGATCATGTGCTAATCAACGCCGGCATTATTGGCGACCGCGCTGACACTGCCAGCAACGTCAGCCGCGAGGCATTGGCGCAGCTGTTCTGGACCAACGCCATCGCCCCAGTCCGCACGGCGCGATTGTTGCTGCCGCTGGTCAAGGACGGCGGCTCGATCGGGTTCATGACCTCGATCCTGGGTTCGGTCGCTGGTCGCCAGTCGGGCTGGGCCGAGCTTTACAGCGCCTCGAAAGCCGCGCTCAACAGCCTGACGCGCGGCTTTGCCGTGCAGGACGTTGGCAACCGGCCGGTCGCCATCCTCAACCTGCACCCCGGCTGGGTGAAGACTGACATGGGCGGTGACGGCGCCGATATCGATGTCGCCACCAGCGTGAAGGGCCTGGCCGACGTGATTGCCGCCGCCCGGCCGCCGGGCCAGCGCTATCTGGATTATACCGGCGCCACCATTCCCTGGTGAGCCACAGAAAAAGGGCGCCGTTCCCAGCGGAACGGCGCCCTTTTCCAATCAGATGAAAGGCTGGTTCAGGCCGCCTGATGGCTGCGGCGGCGGCGCGCGGCGAAGCCGACAAAGGCAAAACCGGCGATCAGCATCGCCCAGCTGTTCGGTTCCGGCACCACGGTGCTGTTGACCGCCACATTGTCGAGGATCGGGCCGCGGCCATCATTGTTGCCGGTGACGCCGAAGCGGATGCGGAACGAGCCGGAGGTAGTCGGCACGAACGACAGCACATAATTCACATAGGGCCGCGTACGGGCGATGACTTCGTTGTAGGTGCCAAAGGTGGTGAGGCCGACGCCGGTGCCACCGTAGCTGCCCTGGAAGCCCGAAACCAGGGTGAACTGGCCAATGGTTTCCGGATTGGTGAAGTTCAGCGCGAAGTTGAAGGCATCGGTGCTCGTCAGGCGCTGGTTGCCGCTGAGGTCAAAACTCACGGTGATCAGCGAGCCCGCATTGAAGTTGATCAGGGTGCTGGTGATCGCGCCGACGTTGGGCGAGCCGACCATATCGAGGCAGCGGCCCACGCCACCGACGCAGGTGATGCCACCGCCGCCGGAATTGACGAGATCAACGCCGCCGGTGATCGTGAAACCCGGGATGCTGGTCTTGTTGCTGCCGGTCGTGACCGCGTCGAAATTCTGGCTGAACAACACGGTGGCGCTGGCCGGCATGGCTAAAACGGCGGCGGCAGCAATAACGGCAAGCAAACGCATGAAAATCTCCCTCGTATGGGTCATTTCATGCAAAAAATGTGCCAAAACCGGAAAAGTCGGATTCGGCCTTACTTGTCAGAGAGATAGAGGGAAAATTTGCCAGCGCCCACGCCGAATGGCTGTAAACTGTGCCGACATGGCACCGCCCCGCCTGCGCCGATCCAGATCAGAACGGCAAGCCGCTCGCGGCTGCGACTCGGCGATTCAGCCCCGTTTCACCCATCCAGCCTGACCTTGCCGTTATCAATGGGTTAAGGATTGCGATTTTCCCAATGATTCCGGGCCTTGCGAGAAATCAGGTCCAAAATGGTGTAAAAAATCCCGACACTTTGGACGGCCCGCCAACGGTGCCAGCAGGCCGTCATCACGGACTGATCAGCGCCCATCGCGGCGGCCCAGCAGCCGCAGCCGCAGCGCATTCAGCCGGATGAAGCCGGCCGCATCGCGCTGGTCATAGGCGCCGCGATCGTCCTCGAACGTGACGATGCCGGCCGAATAGAGGCTGTGCGGCGACTTGCGGCCGACCACCCCCACGCTGCCCTTGTACAGCTTCAGCCGCACCGTGCCGGTCACCTTGGCCTGGCTGTGATCGATGGCCGCCTGCAGCATCTCGCGCTCGGGGCTGAACCAGAAGCCGTTGTAGAGCAATTCCGCATATTTCGGCATCAGCTCATCCTTCAGATGCGCCGCGCCGCGATCCAGCGTAAGCTGTTCGATGCCGCGGTGCGCGATGTGCAGGATGGTGCCGCCCGGCGTTTCATACATGCCGCGGCTCTTCATGCCGACAAAGCGGTTTTCCAGCAGATCGAGCCGGCCGATCCCATGCCGCTTGCCCAGTTCATTGAGCTTTGCCAGCAACGTCGCCGGGCTCAGCCCCTCGCCGTTGATCGCCACGGCGTCGCCCGCTTCGAAATCCACGGTGATATATTCCGGCGCATCGGGCGCGTCTTCCGGGTGATCGGTGCGGCTGTAGACATAGTCCGGCACCTCTTCCCACGGATCTTCCAGCACCTTGCCTTCCGACGAGGTGTGCAGCAGGTTCGCGTCGGTCGAGAACGGGCTCTCGCCGCGCTTGTCCTTCGCCACAGGGATCTGGTGCTGTTCGGCAAAGGCAATCAGCGCCTCGCGGCTGGTCAGGTTCCATTCCCGCCACGGCGCGATGATGCGGATATCGGGCGCCAGCGCGTAATAGCCCAGCTCGAAGCGCACCTGGTCATTGCCCTTGCCGGTCGCGCCGTGGGACACGGCATCGGCGCCGGTCAGCTTGGCAATCTCGATCTGGCGCTTGGCAATCAGCGGCCGCGCGATCGACGTGCCGAGCAGATACAGGCCTTCATACAGCGCGTTGGCGCGCATCATCGGGAAGACATAATCCTTCACGAACTCTTCGCGCAGATCGTCGATGAAGATATTCTCCGGCTTGATGCCCAGCATCAGCGCCTTGGCCCGCGCCGGCTCCAGCTCCTCGCCCTGGCCCAGATCGGCGGTGAAGGTGACGACCTCGCACTGATACTCGGTCTGCAGCCACTTCAGGATCACGCTCGTATCCAGCCCGCCCGAATAGGCCAGCACCACCTTCTTGATCGAATCAGCCATCGCAAGTTCCTTCGAATTGTGGATGCGCGCCTATTTGCTAAGCTGCGCACTTGCAAGCGGGGGAACGCAGATGGCCGACTCACCCAAGACACTGCCCACCACCGCCAGCGTGCCCGCCTTCCTCGCCGCCCTCGAACCACCCCGCCGCCGCGACGAAGCCGAGGCCATCTCGGCGCTCCTGCAATCCATCGCCGGCAGCCCGCCCGTGCTGTGGGGCAGCAGCATCATCGGCTATGGCCAATATACTTACCACTACGCCTCCGGCCGCACCGGCATCTGGCCCCGCCTCGGCTATTCCCCGCGCAAAGCCCAACACGTCGTCTATCTGATGGACGGGTTCGACGGCCAGGCGGACCTGCTGGCTGGGCTGGGCAAGGCTACGACTGGCGTGTCCTGCCTCTACATCAAGAAATTGGCCGATATCGATATGGACGTGCTGGCCGAAATGGCCCGGCGGTCATGGGCGATGATGGCGGCGCGTTACCCGGTGTAAGAGGGGCCTCCGGCGGGCAGGGGCTGAGCCCCTGCACCCACTTTCGTTGGCTTTGGCTCACCGTCTGCAGCGGCGCGATTGATGGGGTTGTAGGTTACAAAGTTTACAATTTCCTCTTCATGCGCGTGCGCGTCCTTGCACGGTGACGCATCACCTTGGCGCCGCCCGCAGTGCCGCCCGCAGTATAACCGCACCAGCCGCGTGTAGGACAGGCCATCGCCGCGCCTGGTACACCTTCACACGTCACCCTGGACTTGATCCGGGGTGACAATTGAAAAGGGTGAGCCGTCTCCCCTGTCATGCTGGCGCAGGCCAGCATCCATTAGTGAGCCAGCGCAACCCGCGAAGTCGATGGCCCACCCGGCGCGGTGGATGCTGGCCTGCGCCAGCATGACGGGAACTTGATAGTTAGGGACCGTCCGAAAACGAAAGTGGGTGCAGGGGCTCAGCCCCTGCCCGCCGGAGGCCCCCTCTTACCTCTGCCGACGAATGAAGTCCCTGATATCGTTGGACAGTTTCGTCCGATCCGGGCCGTGGACATACATCATGTGGCCGGCGTCGTAGTAATGATACTCCACCCGATCCGTCGGCCAGCCGGGGCGGTTCATGCTATATTCGGCGAAGTGGAAGGGCGTGGCGAAATCGTACCAGCCCTGGCCGACCCAGACTTTCGTCTTGCTGTTTTCGCGCAGGGTGCGGGCGAGGCCGGGGGCGACGTTCACATATGCGTCGCGGCCGTTGCCGAGGCGCCAGTCCCACTGGCCGACACCGCCGATGGAGACGTAGCTGCGATCCGTCTTGTAGCCGAGATCACCGCGCAGATAGGCGTTCACGGCGGCCGGATAGGAGGCATCAATGCCGTAGAAGCTGGGATCATTGTCCGGCCCTTCGCCGGCGTTGTCGTAATCCTTGCCGGTGTAGCGCGCGTCGAGGCGGCCGATGGTGAGGCCGCGATCGCGCAGCAGTTCCTTGTAGAAACGGCCGGGGGTGACGCGCAGATTGGCCTGTTCGAGATAGGTTTCGGACAGGCCGGTGAAGCGCGCCAGTTCCTTGCGGATGGCAGCGCGTTCGGCGGCGGGCAGGCTGTTCCCCTTGATCAGCGCGGTGATGTAGGGGCCGCTGGCAAAGGCGCGGGCTTCGGCGGCCCAGGCTTCGACGCTGGCTGGCTTGTTGGGGATCTTGTCGTGATACCAGGCGGCCGTGGCATAGCTGGGCAGGATGCCCATATATTGCATCTCGTTGCCTTCATCCTCGGCCTCCAGCCCGAAATCGAGGATGGTGGAGATGAGGATGACGCCGTTCAGCGCGACATCGTTGTAGCCGCGGTTGAGTTCATAGGCGACGGCGGCTGATCGTGTCGTGCCATAGGATTCCCCGCCCAGGAACTTGGGCGCATTCCAGCGGTTGTGCTCGTTCAGCCAGAGGCGGATGAATTCGGCGACCGACTTGGCATCGCTGGTGACGCCCCAGAACTCCTTGGGATCGGTCTTTCCAAGCGCATAGGACCAGCCGGTGCCGACCGGATCGATGAACACCAGATCGGCCGCGTCGAGCAGCGATTCGGGGTTGTCCGTGATGTCATAGGGCGGGGCGCCGTCGTCCTTGGCGTCAGGGATATTCACCCGTTTGGGGCCAAAGGCGCCCATATGCAGCCACAGGCTGCCCGAACCAGGCCCACCGTTGAACAGGAAGAACACCGGGCGGTTCGGCTCCGGATTGTCCTTGATGTAGCTGGTGGAGAAGATGGCGGCAGTGGGCTTGCCCTCCTTGTCCTTCAGGAAGGTTTCGCCGACCACTGCGGTGTAGTTGATCTTCACCCCGCCGAAGGTGCCGTTGCGCTTGGCGACGACACGGTTGGGGGTGGGCGCGGCGGCCTCTGCTTTCTCGGCGGGCTTGTCGGCGGCCTGGGCCAACACCGGCGCCGACAACGCGGCAGCCAGTGCCAGCATCGAAATGAAACGAGCCATTTTATTCTCCCCTTTTGCCGGCTCGGGATAGCCGGGCGGCCGGGGGAGTTCAATCAGAAGCCGTCGGCTGCAGCGCTCCAGGCCAGCGGCGGCGGCGTCACGATGGGGGCGCGCGGGCTTGCCGGGGGTGCCGCGGGTTCGGCCGTAACCGGCACTGCCTTGGCGAGCTGGCCCACGCCCCAGGCCCCGACCGCGATGGCAGCCAGCGTGACCGGCGAAACGCGGCGCAGCATGAAGG
>NZ_WNJP01000144.1 GCF_009733735.1 Sandarakinorhabdus oryzae
GGTGGCGGCGATGCGCAGCGCGTTGCCAGTGGCCAGGCGTGTGGCGGCGCGGGTGAGCGCCGGGGCGCGGGCTTCGAGGTTGGTACTGGCGGCCAGGTGCGGCAGCGCGGCGGCGAGATTGCCGGCCATGGCGGCCGGCGGCTTGGCGAAGCTGATGGGCATATCGTGTCTCCCTTGGGGATTCAGGCTCTAGAGTCAGGCCTTGGTGTAGCCGGTGCCGATCCAGTTGCCGCTGCCGCTGTAGTCGGAGAGCAGCGTATCATAGGCGACCACGGTTGTGGTGCCCTGGGTGGCGTCTGCGGCGCTGGATGATCCGGGATCGCACATGATCACCATGTTGCCATCCTCCACCCCGGCGGCGACCACGGCGTGGCGGCCACCGCCATCCCATTCGATGCGGATGAAGATCGGCCGGCCGGCGGCGAGTTCGCTGCGCAGATTGCCGAACGACACGCTGTTGTTCTGCATCTGGGCGAGGTGGCCCAGGCTGTTGAGCACATCGGACGTGTTGTCGGCCTTGTTGCAGCGATCGGTGTCGGCGCCCGGGCCGGGCTGGCCGCAATCATTGCGCCCGCGCCGCTGGTTGACCAGATCGACCTGGGTGAGGGTGGAAGCCGGCTGATAATAATGCCGGATGCTGGTGGAGACGGCCGACCAGCACCAGTTGCTCTGCTGCTGGCGCTGGATGCGAAAGCGCAGGTTGACGTCCACCGGCAGGGCACCGAGCGCGCCGGAGACGAACAGCGGCCGGAAGCCGCCGGCGACCGCGGCATCGAAATTGGCCTGGTAGGCGCCGCCGGTCATGCCGTGGTGGCCGATGCTGGCGGCGCTGCGCTTTTCCCACAGGCCGGCATAGACGTCCTGCTTGAGGAAGATGAAATTGAGCATGGCGCTGCCGCCCGACACCAGGTCATAGCCCTGCATGGCGAGGCTGTTGTGGGTGGCGCGGAACTGCGCCTCGGTCATGTTGTGGCGGGCCACCCATGGCGGCCCGGCGCTCTTTTCCCACCAGGCGATATATTTGACCGTACTGCTTTCTACATAAGGCTGCACGCCGCGCAGGCGATAGCCCTGGCCGACGAACTGATCAAAGGCCTGCTGATAGGCGGCGCTGTCGAGCCCGTGGCGGGCCGCCCAGGCGCCGCTGCCGCCCTTTTCATAGATGCAGGCAAAGCGCGAGCCGCTGCCGGTGCGCCAGGCCGACAGGCTGAGCGGCCGCATGCCGGCGTGCGCCCATTCATCAACGCCGGCCTGATATTGCGCCGCCGTGATGCCGTGGCGCGCCACCCAGCCGGTCGAGGCGCTCTTGTCGAAGATGCAGGCAAAGCGTTCGCTGTTGCCGTTGGTGTAACCGCTGATGCACACCGGGCGGAAGCCTTGCCCGGTCAACTCGTTGAATCGCGCCTGATATTGGGCGCCGGTCAGCCCGTGATTGGCTGCCCACGCCGTGCCGCCAGCCTTGATCCAGCTGGCCATGTACAATGCTTGTGCCATGATCTGCGTCCTCTTTCCCAAAAGCGGATGCAGCGAGCCCGGCAGCTGTCACGTGTCTCCCATCGCTAACCAAGGTTACCATATTCGGCGGCGGGCAATTGCATGGAAGCGACAGAAATGCACGCCGGCTTGACCGGCGCGCGCGCGCGCCATAGCGGGACGGCACGAGTTTTCGGAGACGCGACGTGACTATCAATATTGCCATCGTCGGCGCCGGCCCGGCCGGTTACTACACGGCCGAAGCCGCGCAGAAGCAGTGGGGCGCTGATGTGCGCATCGACCTCATCGATCGCCTGCCGACGCCCTATGGCCTGATCCGCGCCGGCGTCGCGCCTGATCACCAGTCGATCAAGGCGGTGACCAAACGCTACGAGGCGACCAACCTGGCGCCGGGCACGCGGCTGGTCGGCAATGTCGAGCTGGGCCGCGATGTCTCGGTGGAGGAACTGCTTGGCCTCTATGACGCCGTCGTGCTCTCGGTCGGCGCGCCGCTGGACAAGCCGATCGGCATTCCGGGCGATGATCTGCCCGGCGTCGTCGGCTCGGCGGCGTTTGTCGGCTGGTACAATGGCCATCCCGATCATGCCGGGCTGGCCGTCGATCTGTCCCACCATGGCGCCGCGATCATCGGCAACGGCAATGTCGCCATCGATTGCGCCCGCGTGCTGGCCAAGACAGTGGACGAGCTGTCGACCACCGACATCGCTGATCATGCCCTGAAGACGCTGGCGGCCAGCGCGGTGCGTGACGTGCATATCATCGGCAGAAGGGGCCCCCACCAGGCCAGCTTCACCACCAAGGAAGCCGGCGAACTGGGCCACCTGGTGCGCGCCCAGCCGATCGTGAAGCCCGGCGATCTGCCGCCGGAGGCCGAGGATGCCGCGCTCGATCCCGGCCACCGCAAGATGGTCAATCACCTGCGCTCGTTCGCCGGCACCGAACGCGGCGACAAGCCGGTGACGATCAATTTCGAATTCTTCCGCCGCCCGGTTGCGGTGGAAGGCCATGGCAAGGCCGAGCGGCTGATCGTCGAGACGACGCGGCTGGAAAATGGCCAGGCCGTCGGCACCGGCGAGCTGCACGCCATCCCGTGCGGGCTGGTGATCGCCTGCATCGGCTATCGCACCGCCGCCATTCCCGGCACCGCCTATGCCGAAAGGCTTGGCCGTTTCCCCACCGATGATGCGGGGCGCATCGGCCCGGCGCTCTATGCCAGCGGCTGGGCGCGGCGCGGCCCGTCGGGCACCATCGGCACCAACCGCCCCGATGGCTTCAGCGTGATCGAGGCGATGCTGGCTGACGGCATCACTGCGTCGGGCAAGGCCGGCGGGCAGGGCCTCGACGCGCTGCTTGCCAGCCGCGGTGTCAAGGCGACCGATTTTTCCAGCTGGCGCAAGATCGAAGCCGCCGAAGTCGCCGCCGCCCGCGCTGGCGCTCCGCGCGAGAAGCTGGTGGACGTGGCCCGGATGCTGGATATCGCTGGCTGATCAGACGTTGAAGAAGGCCAGCGCATCCGCCCGGCTGATGGGCTGGCCGGCCTGCACATCGACAACCCGGAACATGTTGCCATCGCCGGACTGCTTGCGCATCAGGATGCTGAACATGTCGCCGTTGTGGGTGATCAGGCCCAGGATGCGCGGGATGACCGATTCCCCTGGCAGGCCGTCTGGCGGTGGCTTGAAATTCTCGAACGGCGAGAAGCCGCAGATATAGGTTACATCGGCATTGCCAATCAGCGCATGCGCTGCCCGTTTGGTTCGCAACGTTTCCGGGGTGTCGGCCTTGCCCACCGTTCCGACGTGATAGACTTGGCGCACGCCATTCACCTCCAGCAACAGCATTCGGCAGCCGCTGAACGGGCCGGACAGCACGTCTCCACGCTCAAGGGCGTTGAACGTGACAAAGCCTGGCCGATAGGGCAGCCAGACAAAATTCCGGTGGCCCTGACGGTACAACTGGCCAGCAGTGACTCCGCGACTGGTGCTGAAGCCGCCTTCGCGCCAGACATGGCAATAGAGCGTCGGGACGGGCTGCAGGATATCGACGTCGTTCGCATAGCTGTTGTAAGTTGGCAGGGGGAAATCCAGCATCATGCCGGCCCTGATCTTGCGTTCGATCATCTCATGCCCCCTTTCAAAGCCGGTCCCTGGCCCATTCCACCGGCCGACACGGTCAGCCCTCGAGAGTGCCATTGTCCGTTGGACGAATGTAGTGAAAAATGCATGACAGGGTGGTTGCGCGAACCATGGCTGGCCGCTATAGCCGCGCTTCCGCGAAGGGTCGGGGCGTAGCTCAGCCTGGTAGAGCACTGTCTTCGGGAGGCAGGGGCCGGAGGTTCGAATCCTCTCGCCCCGACCAGCGGATACCAAGGGTCAGCAGCAATGCTGACCCTTTCTCGTTTCAGCCGAGCCGGAAGCGCCCGGCGGGCAGGCCCTGGAACGGCCCTTCATATACCAGCACATCACCGGCATGCGGCTCCGCGCCGGGGGACAGGCCCTCGCTGGCGCTGCTGACGAACAGCAGGTCGAGCCCCGGCCCGCCAAACGCCACGCAGGTGACTTGGCTGACCGGCAGGACCAATCGCCCTGACACCGTGCCATCGGCATTATAGGCGGTCACCCGGCTGCCGCCCCATTCCGCATTCCACAGCCGGCCAGCTGCATCCACATCCGATCCATCCGGCGCACTGCCGCGATCGGTGCGGGCAAACAGCGTCGGCTCGCCCAGCGGGCCATCGGCGTTGTAGCGCAGGATGCGGCCGGTGGTGGAGTCGGCGAAATAGGCGTGGGCGCCATCGGGCGAGAAGCAGAGCGAGTTGCTGATCCGGATGCCATCGCGCAGCGCCAGGGGCGGCGTGTTGCCGGGCGGATCGAGCCGGTAGAGCGCGCCCAGCGCGGCCGGCGCACGGGCTTCATCCTCCACCATGGCGCCGGTCCAGAAGCGGCCCTGGCGGTCCACCCGGCCATCGTTCAATCGCATGCCGTGCGCTGCCAGATCGAGCCGGTGCAGCCATTCGATCCGCCCGCTCGACAGGCTGAACAGCGCAAAGCCGTCGGCCAATGCCAGCAGCAGCCGGTCCGGATCATCGGTCAACGCCAGCGAGCCAAGCCGGTCGGGCAGGGCGATGCGCTCCAGCCGGGCGTCGCCATGATGCCAGCAGAGCAATTGCGCCTGCTGGATATCGGTGAACCACAGGCAGCCGGCGCGATCATCCCACACCGGTCCTTCCGCCAGCACGCATTGCGACGGGATGATGAAGGCCGGCGTTGTGGGAAGGTTCAGCATGGCGGGCAGGATTGCACCGCACCCGCGCCCGTGCAAGTTGATCGCCGATGAGCGATTTTCTGCATGGGCACCGGCCGTTGGTGGCAATCCTGCGTGGGCTGGAACCGGCGCAGGCGGCCGATGTGGCGCAAACGCTGGTGGCCGCCGGCATCACGCTGATCGAGGTGCCGCTGAACTCGCCCGATCCCTTCACCAGCATCGCCGCCATCCTCGCCGCGGTGGGGGACCGCGCCCTGGTCGGGGCCGGCACGGTGCTGGATGTGGGCCAGGTGCGCACCCTGGCCGGGTTGGGCGCGCGGCTGGTGGTGGCGCCCAATTGCAACCCCGCGGTCATCGCGGCGGCCGTGGCCAGCGGCATGATCGCGCTGCCCGGCGTGCTGACGCCGACCGAGATGTTTGCTGCCATCGCCGCCGGTGCGCAGGGATTGAAGCTCTTTCCGGCCGAACTCGTGCCGCCCGCCGGCGTCAAGGCGGTGCGCGCCGTGCTGCCGCCGGGCCTGCCGCTGTTCTTGGTGGGCGGCATCAATGCTGCCAGCATGGCCCCGTATCGCGCCGCTGGCGCCACTGGCTTTGGCCTGGGCAGCAGCCTGTTCGCACCCGGCAAGTCATTGGCCGACATCAGCCGCGACGCCGCCGCTATCGTTGCCGCCTGGGACGCGCTGGCCGGCTGAACACAAGACCGGGGCCGGCCCCGGTGAGGGACCGACCCCGGCTGGAGGGGGTGTTTCGGGGGAACCTAAGGCTCCTTGGGGGATACGGGCGGCCACCCCCTCGGCAACCGCCCGCCCTTCGTTGGCAAACCGGCTTTTGGGAACGGCCTGCCTCGGAAATCGCCGGCTTAGAAGTTGAACGCGACGCCCACGCGGATCTGGTGCCGGTCGAAATTCTCGGCCCAGTCGTAGTTGACGCGCACGCTGATCGCATCGGTCACATATTGTTCAACGCCGGCGCCGATCAGGAAGCTGTCGTCGTTGCCGCTGAAATCGGTGACCGTGGCGGTCGGCGTGGCCGGCGGCTTCGGGGTCACCGTGCGCACCGACTTGAAGCGCGTGTCTTCCCAGCCGCCGCGCACGAACAGCAGCGTGCCTTCGGTGACCAGATAGCCGGCGCGGGCGAACACGCCGATGCTGCGGCCAACCCGGTTGTCGAACAGGGTCACGTTGGTGGCGGTTTCGCTGCGCAGCTGTTCCTTGATGGTGGAATCGCCGATGCGCACTTCGCCGCCAACCACGAAGCGGTCAGCCGCCTTCAGGTTGAAACCGGCGAAGCCGCCGAAGGTCCAGCCGTCCTTGGTGGTGCGGCCGCTGCTTTCATAACCGAAATCGCCGCCGACATAGCCGCCCGAGAATTTCTCGGCGCATTCGCCGGGGGTGGCCGCCAGCATGAAGGCGATGGCGCCCAGCAGGGCGGTGCCCAGCAGCGGGCGGTTGGTGAGGTTGATCGTCATTGTCTGTCTCCGTCGAGGGGGTGATCCGGCAGGCCCGGGTTGTCCCCGGCGTCGGCTGAGCGGCGATATGGGGAGGCAGCGTTGGTGTGATCGTTGGCTCCAGCGTTGGAATTGGCGTTGGAATCGGGGTTGAAACGTTGATATCGCTGTGCTGTTGACTGCGGCTCCGGGGGGAATATTGCAGCGCAATGCTGGTCCTGAACTGTCTTGGTCCGATGAATTTGCTTGCCGATGGCGTGGCGCGGCCGCTGCCATCTTCGCGCAAGACGCGCGCGCTGCTGGCGTATCTGGCGCTGGAACCGCGCGCGCACCGGCGCGAACGGCTGTGCGAAATCCTGTGGGATATTCCCGACGATCCGCGCGCCGCCCTGCGCTGGAGCCTGACCAAGCTGCGCCCGCTGCTTGACCGGCCCGATCGGCTGCAGGCCGGCCGGGACGACGTGGCCATGGTCACCGATGATCTGCTGATCGACGTGGCCCAGGTGCGCGCCGCCGTCGCCGAGGATCTGAGCTGGCAGAAATCGGAACGGCTGGAAACGCTGTTCGAAGCCGCCAGCGAACGCTTCCTCGAAGGCAGTGACCTGCCGGCGCAGCCGCTGTTCGATGCCTGGATCGGCGCCATCCGCCGCGAAATGGCCGAAGCCGCGCGCCGGCTGGGCGAGGCGCTGCTGGCGCGGCCGCTGGCGCCGGCCACGCATCTCGCCATCCTGGCGCGGATGATCGCCGCCGATCCGCACGACGC
>NZ_WNJP01000145.1 GCF_009733735.1 Sandarakinorhabdus oryzae
CTGCCCGCGGACGCAGTGGCGGCACGCGCGCCGATCGGCCGGCTGGCGGCGCATCTGATGGTGCTGCGGCTGATGGCGCGCGGCATGGCGGCATTGCTGGCCGCCGGCGAAGACCCGGCGCTGGAAGCGGCGATGGTGAAGGATCTGGGCGCCAGTTTCGAGCAATCCATCCCCGACGTGGCGCGCAGTCTGCTGCCCTTCATCCCGGATCCACCCCCGCAATTGCAGGCCACGCTGGCGGCGATTGTGCAGATTGCGCCGATGGTGTCCCTGCGCGGCGGCACCCGCGAGATCTTGCGCGGCATCATTGCACGCGGCCTGGGCGTTCGCTGAAACCGTTGAATTTCAACCTGTAAATGCATGCTGCGGCAATTAGTTGAATATTGAACTATATTGGTTTAATGTTGAACTATCGCCAATTTGCCGTGCGGGGACCCGTTGCGCGCCGCCAATGCAGGAGAATCGCGCCATGATGTCGAGCGACCCGATCTACTCCGAACTGTTCGCCGAGATTGCGCAGATCCAGGCATTGTCCACCACCGCCCTGCAACGCCAGCTGCCGCCCGACTTGTCGCTGGCCGGTTTTGGCGTGCTCAATCACCTTGCCCGGATGCCGGGCAACTGGGGCCCTTCCCGGCTCGCCGCCGCCTTCCAGGTGACCAAGGGCGCCATGACCAACACGCTGCAGAAGCTGGAAGCCGCTGGCCATGTCGTGATCGAAGCCGACCCTGGCGATGCCCGCGCCCATTTCGTGCGGATCACGCCGGCCGGCCAGCTTGTCCGCGAGGCGGCGCTGGCGGCGCTGGTGCCGCATTTCAACCGGCTGGCCGCCGCCGTTCCCCGCCACCAGGTCCGCACCGCGCTGCCTTTGCTCAGCCAGGTGCGGCAATGGCTCGACAACAATCGGCCGCCGCCGCACAGTGCGCGCCATGACTGATCATGTCCTCTATGCCCGCGATGGCCACATCGTCACCCTCACCCTCAATCAGCCCGAGCTGCGCAACCCCGTGTCGGATGACGACATGGTCGATGCCATCCTGGCGGCGCTGGCGCGGCTGGAGAACGACCCAGATGCGCGCGTCGCCATTCTCACTGGCGCTGGCAGCGCCTTCTCGTCGGGCGGCAACCTCAAGAAGATGGCCAGCGGCGACGGCCTGGCCAGTGCGGCGCCAATCCGTACCCGCCGCAACTATCTCACCGGTATCCAGCGCCTGCCCCGCGCCTTTGCCGCGCTTGAGGTACCGGTCGTGGCGGCCGTCAACGGACCGGCCATCGGTGCCGGCTGTGATCTGGCCTGCATGTGCGATGTCCGCATCGCCGGGACGAGTGCCAAGTTCGCCGAGAGTTTCGTCAAGCTGGGCATCATTCCTGGCGATGGCGGCGCCTGGCTGTTGCCGCATGTCGTCGGCCACGCCAAGGCCGCCGAAATGGCGCTGACCGGCGACATGGTGGACGCCGCCGAAGCGCTGCGCATCGGGCTGGTCAGCCGCGTCGTGCCGGATGCCGAATTGCTCGACGCCGCCCGCGCCATCGCGGCGCGCATCGCTGCCAACCCGCCGCAAGCGGTGCGCATGACCAAGCGGCTGTTGTGGGAAGCCCGCGGCGCCACGCTGGAAACGGTGCTGCAGCTGTCAGCGGCCATGCAGGCGCTGGCCCACACCACCGCCGACAATCGCGAGGCGATGGCAGCGTTCCTCGAGAAACGCCCGCCAAACTTTACCGGCGGTTGAACGGCTGCCCTGGCCGTGGCGGGCTGTCAGTTTCGATTCGATCGGACGATGATCAGCCCAGGTTGAAGCGCTGACGATGGAGGGTGGCGAAGCCCAGGACCACCAGGAAGGGCTGCACCATGAACATGGCGAACCCCGCGGGCACGGCCATGCCTGTCGGCCCGGCCAGCGCGCGCCAGGCCATTTCCAGGCCGATGACCATCGCCAGCAGGAACAGCGCGTCGCCCGACAGGCGGCGCAAGCGCAGGCTGGACACGCCCCAGTTCAACGTCAGCCGCGCCAGGCAATAAAGGATCAGCAGCCAGCAGACATTGCCAGGCAGATAGCCATTGTCGCGCCAGTTGCCGAGGAAGCTGCCGAGATGGGCCTGTACCACCAGCCACAGCGCCGCCAGCGCCAGAAAGGCGCGGCGCAGCCACAGGGGGCCGCTGCTGGTCATGTCATGCTGGTCAATCACGCTCGCCACCCGCAACTCGAGATGGCGCACAGTGTCGCCGGTTCGCGTCAAGGAACGGTTAACGGCCCAGCCACTCTGCCAATACGCTGGACGCATCTTCGCCCACACGCGGCGGCGGCCGCCGCATGCTGGCCGGCGTTGCCGACAATTTGCCCGGAAAGGCCACGCTGGGAATATGCGCGCCGTCGTCGCGCACGAACTCATGCACGACCTGGCGGGCGGCGATGAATGGATCGGCGAACACCTCGCTCACCTTGTTCACCGGCCCGGCCGGAATGCCGGCGGCGGCGAGGCGCTCGATCAGCGGCAGGCCGGGTTCGTTTGCCACCAGCCGCTGCACCTCGGCTTCGATGGCATCGCGGTTGATGAGGCGGGCGCGGGCGGTGACGAAACGCTCGTCTTCGGCCAGGTGCGCCACGCCCATCAGGCGGCAGAAGGCGCGGAACTGGCCATCATTGCCGATGGCGATGATGATGGTGCCATCGGCAACATCGAACGTCTTGTAGGGCACCACGGTGGGGTGGCGGTTGCCCATGCGGCCGGGATCGACGCCGCCCACCAGCCAGTTCATCGCCTGATTGGCGAGGCAGGCAATCTGGGCGTCGAGCAGACTGATGTCGATATGCTGGCCTTCGCCGGTGCGTTCGGCATGGCGCAGCGCCGCCAGAATCGAGATGGTGGCATAGAGGCCGGTTGTCACGTCGGCCATGGCGACGCCGGCGCGCAAGGGGGCGCCGCCCTCCTCCCCCGTGATGGCCATGAAGCCGCCCATGCCCTGGGCGACGAAATCATAGCCGCCTCGGGTATGATAGGGACCGGTCTGGCCGAAACCGGTGATCGAGCAATAGACCAGGGACGGCTTCACCGCCTTCAGGTTCGGCCAGTCGAGGCCATATTTGGCGAGGCCGCCGACCTTGAAATTCTCGACGACGATATCGGCCTCGCGCGCCAGTTCGCGCAGCAACGCCGCGCCGGCAGGATCGGCGAAATCGACCGCGATCGAGCGCTTGTTGCGGTTGGCCGCAAGATAATAGGCCGAAGTGCCGATCTCGTCTTGCCCGTCGGCACCTTTCAGGAACGGCGGGCCCCAGGCGCGGGTATCGTCGCCGCGACCGGGCGCTTCCACCTTCACCACGTCGGCGCCCAGATCGGCGAGGATCTGGGTGGACCAGGGCCCTGCCAGCACACGCGACAGATCGAGCACGCGAATGCCGGCCAGCGCGGCGGGAGCATCTTCCTGGATCATGGCTGCCGGGTAGCCTGAAATGGAAAACGGTGCCAGCCCGCAAGGACTGGCACCGCTCCTAGCCCCCGACCGGGGTTAGCCGTTGTTGCTTGGGCTTTCGCCCCGATCTGGTTGAACCATTTGCGGTGGTCGACTCCCTTACGCCCAACGCAACTAATCCCCCGAATCACACAGGAATCTCTGTTACCAAACAATGAAGGTCCAAGAAAGCGGAAAGAAGTTAACAACTTGGCACAGAGATGGTCAGAGTCTTTCAAAGATGGCCGCCAGTCCCTGACCGCCACCGATGCACATGGTTTCCAGTCCAAAACGGGCCTTTCTCCGCTGCATTTCGTGGCACATCGACGCCAGAATGCGCCCGCCAGTCGCGCCAATCGGATGGCCAAGACTGATGCCCGAACCGTTGACGTTGAGCTTGTCGGGATCATGCCAGCCCCAGCCCTTCAGCACCGCGAGCACTTGCGGGGCAAAGGCTTCATTCAATTCAACCAGGTCAATATCGCTCCAATTCATGCCAGTGCGCGCGAATAGTCGTTCCACGGCCGGCACCGGGCCAATGCCCATGCGCGATGGATCGCAGCCGGCTGCCGCCCAGCCGGTGAGCCAGGCCATGGGTGTGAGGCCGAGCGGTTCCAGCAGCTCCTCCGCCACCACCAGGCAGGCCGAGGCGCCATCATTCTGCTGGCTGGCGTTGCCGGCAGTGACGACGCCGTCCTTCTCGATGGGCTTCAGTTGGGCCAGGCTTTCCGGCGTCGCGTCGGCACGGATGCCTTCATCAGCCGCGAACAGTGTTGGCGCGCCCTTTTTCTGCGCGATCTCGATTGGCACCAGTTCATCGGCAAACTTGCCGTCTGCCCAGGCGCGGGCCGCGCGCTGGTGACTCTGGGCTGCATAGGCATCGCATTCCTCGCGGCTGATGCCATAATCGCGGGCGAGATTGTTGGCCGTCTCGATCATGCCGGAAATCACGCCATAGCGACTGATCGGCTGGCTCATCACCCGGCCGCGCACCAGCCGGTCGTGGAAGGTCGTGCTGCCCATGCGGGCGCCATTCCTGTGATCAATCGAATAATATTCGACCTGGCTCATGCTTTCGATGCCGCCGGCCACCACGATATCGGCGGCGCCGGTCGCCACCCGCATCGAGGCGTCGATCACCGCCTGCAAGCCCGAACCACAACGCCGATCGAGCGACACGCCGGGCACACTCTCCGGAAAGCCCGCCGCCAGCCATGACCAGCGTGCCACGCAGGGCGCTTCGCCGTTGGGGTAGCCGTGGGCGAACACCACGTCGTCCACGCGCTCCGGATCGATCTTCGTGCGCTCGATCAGGGCCTTGAGGATGATGGCGCCCAGTTCGCCGGCCGGCAAGCCGGCCAGTGACCCGCCAAAACGGCCGACTCCGGTGCGGAGCGGCGAAACGATTGCAGCGCGGCGCATCAGGCATTCTCCCGCATCATGGCTTTCGCGATGATGGTCTGCTGGATCTGGCTGGTGCCTTCGTAGATCCGCAAGAGCCTGACATCGCGATAGAAACGCTCGACCTTGTATTCCGCCATATAGCCGGCGCCGCCGTGGATCTGCACGGCGCGATCGGCGATTCGGCCCACGGCTTCCGAGGCATGAAGCTTGAGCACCGAACATTCGCGCGCCGTCGCCTGGCCGGCGTCAAAGCGCGCGGCGGTGCGCTCCAGCAGGGCGGCCGTGGTCAGCCGGTCCACCTCCATGTCGGCCAGCATCGCCTGCACCAGCTGGAAATCGCCGATGCGGCTGCCGAACTGCTGGCGCTCCATGGCGTAGGTCAGGCTCATGTCGATCAGCCGGTCCGCCATGCCGAGCGCGACGGCGGCGATGTGGATGCGGCCACGATCGAGCACCTTCATCGCCGTGCGGAAGCCCTGGCCGGGGACGCCGCCGATGATGTTGGCAGCGGGCACCATCACATTGTCGAGGATCACGTCGCAGGTCTTGGCGCCGCGCTGGCCCATCTTGCGGTCGGGCCTGCCCAGGCTGATGCCCGGCGTGTCGGCCGGCACGATGAAGGCGCTGATGCCGGCGGCGCCCTTCATCTCGGGTTCGGTGCGGGCCATGAGGGTGAACACCGTCGCACGCGGGGCGTTGGTGATGTAGCGCTTGGTGCCGTTGATCCGGTAGATATCGCCTTCGCGCACCGCCGAACAACGCAGGGACGCCGCGTCGGAGCCGGCGCCCGGTTCCGTCAGCGCGAAACTGGCAATCGCCTCGCCGGTGGCGAACTTCGGCAGCCACTCGGCCTTCTGCGCCGCGGTGCCGTCGATCATGATGCCCTGGCTGCCGATGCCGACCGTGGTGCCGATCAGGCTGCGGAAGGTGACGCTGGCGCGGGTGAGGATGCGCACCAACTGCGCTTCTTCCGCCATGGTCAGTCCCAGCCCGCCAAACTCCTCGGGCACGCTGAGGCCAAACAGGCCCATCGCCTTGAATTCGGCCACGATATCGGCCGGGATATCGTCAGCTTCCTCCACCGCGTCCTCCGCCGGGATCAGCCGTTCGACGACATAGCGGGCCAGTTGATCCTTCAACAGGCTGAAGGTTTCGATATCCATGCGCTCACCCGGCGGTTGCAGTCACCGCCACCGTGCCGTCACAGCGCAGCGCCTGCAAGCCATCATCGGCGGCGCGAAGCGCAATCGGCTGCCCGGCGAACAGCGGCGCCTGCGCGCGGAAGGCAAAGCGCCTGGCTGGGCCATGCCGCCGTTCCCACAGGCCGAGCAACTGCGCCGCCGCCAACGGGCCGTGGACGACCAGGCCGGGATAGCCCTCTTCGTCGCTCGCATAGGCCAGGTCGTAGTGAATGCGGTGGGCGTTGGCGGTGGCAGCGGAGAACAGGAACAGTGCTACCTGCCCCGGCGTGAAGACGGCATCGCCCGCGGGCGGCGGGGTGGCTGGCGCGGGCAACGGCACCGGCGAGCCATCGTCGCGCCAGACGATGGTCTGTATCTCCTCCAGCGCCTTTTCGCCCTCCTGCCAGATCTCGATGTGGACCTGGCCGAGCAGCAGCGTGCCGGTCTTGCCGGTCTTGGGCGCCAGGCTTTCCAGCACCCGCATCTGCATGGCGGGCATGCCGGCGATCAAAGGGCGGTGGAAGCGGTATTCGGCGCTGGCAAACATCCGCCGCGGCAGGCTGACCGGCGGGAAGAAACCGCCGCGGGCCGGGTGGCCATCCGGCCCGCGTGGGCCGGGCGGGGGCAGGAACAACGCGAGATGGCCAAGCGGCGGCCAGCCCAGCGCCTCGGCATCCCAGTTCAGCGCCTCCGCCAGCCGCAGCACGTCCGGCCCGTGCAGCATTTCCTCGCGCCACTCCGCCTTGCCGACCCAGCTCTGCCAATGGGCGATGGCGTCGGGCGTCACGCCACCAGTCCTTCATCGTGCAGCCGGCCGATGGCACCGCTGGCAAGGCCCAGCACCTCGGCCAGCACGGCGTCGGTGTCCGCGCCCAGCTGCGGCGCCGGGCGCACGGGGCC
>NZ_WNJP01000146.1 GCF_009733735.1 Sandarakinorhabdus oryzae
AGCGGCGTCGTCGCGGCCGCCGCCGTGATCAGGCCGTGCATGGCCGCCCAGGTCGCGTCCCAGCTGTTGCCGGCGAGATGGGCATCAACGGCCGCCAGCCGCTGGCGGTGCTGCGCCGGATCGGCGGCCACGCGCAGCATCTGGCGGGCGCTGGCCACCACGTCGGGCGCATCAAGCGCGATATCGACCAGCCCGAGCCGGCCATAGCTGCTGATCACGTCTGCGATCGGGGTGGAGATGACCGGCAGGCCGGCGGCGAGGAATTCCGGCGTCTTGGTGGGCGATATGTGGCGCGTCGCCTCGTTGCGGGCGAAGGGCATCCACGCCAGATCCCAGTGCGCCAGATAATGCGGCAGGCTGGCATAGGGGCGGGCGCCCAGCCAGTGGATGTTGCTGACCTGCGGCAGGCTGGCGGGATCGATCTTGGCGGTGGGGCCGATCATCACGAACTGCCAGTCCGGCCGCAGCGCCGCCACTTCAGAGACCAGAACCAGGTCCATGCGTTCGTCGATCACGCCGAAATAGCCGATGCGCGGGTGGGGGATGCCGCGCTGGCTGTCGGGATCGGCCAGTCCGTGTTCGCGCGCGCGGCCGAAATGGGCGGCATCGATGCTGGACGGGAAGAAATGGGCATCGCTGCGGTGCAGGCTGGCCGCCGCCTGCAGCGAGGCACCACCGGTGAAGACCAGATCGGCCTCCCGCAACAGGGCGGCTTCCCACGCGGCCAGTTCCGGCGGGGCAAAGGCAAAGGCCGACAGCTCGTCCATCTTGTCATAGATCACGAGGTCCGCAGACAGCTGTCGTCCGAAGGCCAGCGCCATCGGCGTATAATACCAGAGCCACACCGGCGCAGCGCCGGCGCGCCTGATCAGCCGGGCGGAGATGTCGGCCTGGTGGGCCAGGGCATCGGCGGCACTGGTGCCGGCGGGCAGCACCGGTTGCACGATGGTGATGCCGCCCGCCCGGTCCAGCTCGCGCACCATGGCGATGCTGCCTTCGATCACCGGTTCTTCCATGAACCAGATATCGAAATCAGTTGCGGCGCGGGTGAGCAGATGATGCGGGCGTTGCACGACGAAATCCCAGCGCAGATGCGAGAGGACAATCAATACGGGACGCCGGCCCGACACGGGTGCGTCTTCCATGAACTGGGGCATCGACGGTCGTCCTTCTATGGTTGATGGCGCTGCCCCCAGCTGTGGATTTGACAACGCCCTGCGAACCCTCCGGTTCCAGCCGGCTTGATTTGCGACCGGCGGTTCGTCGCAGCGGGAACCGGCCCATGACTGGCGGGTTGAAGAGGCCATGACGGACAATCCGGGCAGCGGACATGCAGGCCGCCGCCGCCGCCCGTCTTGCCCCCAAGGATGCGGCTTTCTTCCTGCACACAAAGGACAATCCCATGAGTTCCAATCCCACCACCGTCACGCCAACCCCGCCCACCAACAGCGGCTCGCTGATCAGCAGCGAGCGCGTCACCGGCACCAACGTCTACAACCGCGACCGCGAGAAGCTGGGCAGCGTCGAGGCACTGATGATCGACAAGATGTCCGGCCAGGTGCGCTTTGCCGTGATGTCGTTCGGCGGCTTCCTGGGCATGGGTGAAAAATATCACCAGCTGCCGTGGAACGGCCTGTCCTATGATCTGGACAACAAGGGCTATGTCGTGAACCTGACCCGCGATGCACTGAACGCAGCGCCGATGTTCACCCGCGATGAAATCGACAGCTTCGATTACGGCAGCAATTCGGACGAGATCGACAGCTATTACGGCAAGATCGACGGATTCCGGAACCGCGCGAACTGATCGGCTGATCCCCGGTTCACGGTGCTGAACCGGGGCACCGTGGCGGCCAGCGCCCTGGCCGCCACGGGCGCCGTTTACCTGCCGCCGGAGATTGCGCATGGCCACGGCCGCATGGATCGGTGGCCTGGCCGCCACATTGTCGGTGGTCAGCTTCACGCCCCAGGCCTGGAAGATCATCAAGGATCGCCACACCGAAGGCTTGTCGGTTGCCGCCTGCAGCCTCACCTGCGCCGGATTCGTGCTGTGGACCTGTTATGGTCTGCTGCGCGGCGACCCGGCGATCATCGTGCCCAACGCGATCTGCCTGTTGCTGTCAGGCTTCATTCTCGCCCTGGTGCTGTTGCCGGCGCACAAGACGGCCAGCATCGCCGAAGCCATCGAACCGCCCACTGACGATTGAGGGCGGACACGGCAGCATACCGGCACACGGCCACCGCCAGCCCCTTCCTCCCCACAAAGGTTTCCCCCAATGGCCAAATCCCGCTCCTCTGATGATCTTGTTGCCCTCACCGACACCGGCAACCCCAGTCTGACTGCCCGGCAGAGCGAATTCGCGCCCGGCACTGGTCTCAGCGACAGCGCCTATGTCGAAGTCGCCGACGAGCTCGGCAAGGTTCTGGCCGACAGCTTCCAATTGTTCATCAAGACCCAGGGTGTGCACTGGAACGTGGCTGGTGCCGCCTTTTATGGCCTGCACAAGCTGACCGAGCAGCAGTATGGCGAGATTTACGCGGCCATCGACGAGATTGCCGAGCGCATCCGTGCGCTGGGCCAGAAGACCCCGGCCAGCTTGGCCACCTATGCCCGGCTGAGCAGTATCAGCGATGAAGACCGGCCGAACGACACCGGCCAGCAGGTGGCGATGCTGATGCGCGACAATGGCCTGGTCTGCCAGACGCTCCGCGATGCCCTCGACGTCGCCGAGGCGCATGACGACATCGTCACCGTCGATCTGCTCACCCGGCGTCTGGGTGATCACGAGAAATATGTCTGGATGCTGCGCATGCAGATCGCCTGACCAACGGCCGTCTTCATGCGAGTTCCATGGCGACGGCCGATCATCGTCCTCCCGATTGCATGGCCCCCGCCCGCACGGCGGGCCCATGATTCACGCCGTCGACCGGACCTGCCGACCTGTTGCAGGAACCGGGCGTGCCCGCTTTCTTGCCGCCAAGGCCCAGCGCCATCAAGATGCTTGCCTGGCTTTGAGGTCTTCATGAAGCCAGCTGGAAGGCGTTGGACCAGAGAGCAAAGAAGGCGACTTTCGGGTCGCCTTTTTCGTGTGTCGTCCGACGGCGGGGCCTGGCTGCGCCCTTCCTTCTTTTCCTGCCTCCCCCAGCAGACCCTGCGGCTCTGCCGCCGGCTACGCCCGCCAGGCACAAATTTCGTTGCGCTTGCCGCCGTGTCCGGCAAAGAACCGCCCACTCGTATCCGGGGAGCCCACCATCATGTTCGTCCGCGCCATCGCCCTCGCCGCCCTCATCGCCACCAGCGCCGCCGCGGCCCCCGCTGTCTCCGAAGCCGACTTCACCACCACCAATTTCCGCTTCGCCGACGGCCAGACCCTGCCGGAGCTGAAGCAGCATTACCGCACCATCGGCACGCCCATCCGCAACGCGATGGGCGAGGTGATCAACGCGGTGATGATCGGCCACGGCACCGGCGGCACCGGCGCGCAGTTCCTGCAGCCGCAGTTCGCTCGCCTGTTCGAGCCGGGCGGCACGCTGGATGCCGGCAAGTATTTCATCATCCTGCCCGATGCCATCGGCCACGGCGGCTCGTCCAAGCCCAGCGACGGGCTGAAGATGGCGTTCCCGGCCTATGATTATGGCGACATGGTGCGCGCCCAGGGCCTGCTGCTCGACACTCTGGGCGTGAAGAAGTTGCGCCTGCTGATGGGCACATCGATGGGCTGCATGATGGGCTTCCAGTTCGGGGTGGACCTGCCCGATCGCGCCCAGGCGATCATGCCGCTGGCCTGCAACGTGATCGAGCTGGCCGGGCGCAACCGCATGTGGCGGGCGATGGCGATCCAGGCGATCAAGGCCGATCCCGACTGGCAGGGCGGCAATTACACCAAGCAACCGTTGAACGGCATGCGCGTGGGCGTGGCGCTGCAGGCGATGGCGAGCTCTGCCCCGGTCAGGATGCAGGCCGATTTCCCGACCCGCGCCGCCGCCGATGCCGCTGCCGAACGTGCCATGGCGCAGGGCCTGGCCAGCAGCGCCGACGCCAATGATCGCCTCTATCAGCTCGACGCCAGCCGCAATTACAAGCCGCTGGCCCGGCTGTCGCGCATCGCCGTGCCGATCACCTGGGTGAACAGCGCCGATGACTTCATCAATCCGCCCGGTGTCGGCCAGCCGGCGGCCTGGGTGAAGGCGATGCCCAAGGGCAAATATGTGCTGATCCCCGAAAGCGCCGAGACGCGCGGGCACAGCACCCACACGTGGAGTGTGTTCTGGGAGGGCGAGCTGAAGGCGCTGCTGGCGCGCAGCCAGTAAGGCCTCATGCCGGACACTTGCCGGTGCCCGGCCCCTTCACGAACCGGCCCGCGGCCGCCCCCGTCGGTGCGCCGCCCTTCAGCACTTGCACGCCGTTCACCCACACGTTCGACACGCCGGTGGCATATTGCGCCGGCTTGGCGAACGTCGCGTGATCGCTGATCGTCGCCGGATCGAACACCACCACGTCCGCAAAATAGCCCAGCCGCAGCAGCCCGCGATCCGTGATGCCCAGGTTGCTCACCGGCAGGTGGCTGAGCCGCCGCACCGCGTCCTGCAGCGTGGTCGTGCCTTCCTCGCGCACATATTTGCCCAGCAGCCGGGCGAAATTGCCATAGGCGCGCGGGTGATCCTGGCTGAGCAGGAACACGCCTTCGGCACTGGGCGCTCCGGCATCGGAGGCAAAGCTCATCCACGGCAACGCCGTCTGCCGCTTCACATTTTCCTCGCTCATCAGAAAGTACGCCGTGCCGACCCGACTGCCATCCTCGATCACCAGATCGATGGCGGTGTCTTCCGGGCTAGTGCCGCGCATGCGCGCCACTTCACCCAGCGTCTTGCCGGTCAGCGGCTTCAGCCTGGGGTTCTTGAAGCCCAGCAGCAGCACCTTGTCCGAGCTGCCGGCGCGGCGGGCGAGATTTTCCCACGGCGCGTTGTCGTCCATCATCTCGGCCTTCACCCGGGCGCGGATCGCCGGGTCCTTCAGCCGCTCGATCCATTTTTCAAGGCCCCCCGATTGCACCCACAGGGGCATGGCGGCATCCAGCCCGGTGGCGCCGGCGGTGTAGTTGTACATGTCGGCCGTGATGCGGATGCCCTGTGCGCGGGCTGCCTCGATCTTGGCCAGGATGGCATCCATCTTGCCCCAATTCTTCTGGCCCGACATCTTCATGTGCCAGATCTCGGCCGGGCCACCCGATTGGCGGGCGATCTCGATCAGCTCGTCTACCGCCTGCTCGATGCGGTCGCCTTCTGATCGCATGTGGCTGATGTACATGCCGCCACAGGCCGCGCTCGCCTTTGCCAGCGCGATCAGTTCCGGCGTTTCGGCATAGGCCGCCGGCGCATAGATCATCGACGTGCCCAGCCCCAGCGCGCCCTCGTTCATCGCGGCGCGCACCAGTCCCGCCATGCGCTGCAGCTGCTCCGGCGTCGGATCGACATCACTCTCGCCCAGTTCGTGCACGCGCACCGTGGTGTGACCCACGAAGCTGGCCACATTGGGCGCGATGCCCTTCTGCTCCAGCGTGGTCAGATACTCACCCAGCGTCGTCCAGGTGATCGGGTATTTGAGATCGTCCTGCCGCTGCACCGCCAGCCGCTTCATCTCGGGGTTCAGCGGCCCCATCGAATTGCCCTCGCCCATCACCTCCAGCGTGATGCCCTGGCGCAGATCGCTCTGCGCGCGGCCATCGATCAGCAGGCTTTCCGTGGCCCAGCTCAGCATGTTGACGAAGCCCGGCGCGATGGCCTGGCCCTTCACATCGGTGACGGTGGCGCCCGCCGTCACCCGCGCTGGCGCTGCGCCTTGCCCGATGCCGGTGATGCGATCCCGGTCCATCGCCAGCCAGCCGCGATAGGGCGCCGCGCCGCTGCCATCGACGATCAGGCCACCCGTCAGCACCACGGGCCTGGCGAGCGCGGAGCCCGCCATCAGCAATGCGGCGAGTGCGAGCGTGCGTGTCATGGCGATCCCCCTGAAGTCGGCATCAGCTTATGGCGCGCGGCCCACGCCAGCAAGCACCTGCTGTGTGGGTCTTGCAATACACTCTCTCAAGATATATCTTAAGCCCTCCACACCCCCATCCGGAGTCGCCCGCATGCACTTCCGTTTCCACTTTGATCGCGATGGTTTCCACAAGGAGTTCAGCGGCCATTTCGGCCGCCGCGCTGGCCGCTGGGCCGCCTTTGCGCAGCGCTTTGCCGATGAGTTCGGTGATGGCTGGGGCAATGGCGGTCCGCGCCCGCGCCGCCGCCGCTTTGGCGCCGAGGCGCTGAAGGCCGTCCTGCTCCACCTGCTCAAGGACGAGCCGCGCCACGGTTATGACCTGATCAAGGCCATTGAGGACATGTCGGGCGGGCTCTATTCGCCGTCGCCGGGCATGATCTACCCGATGCTGGCCATGCTGGCCGATGAAGGCCTGATCAGCGAAGTCGCTGGCGAGGAAGGCCGCCGTCGCTACAGCATCACCGATGCCGGCCGCGCCGCCCTAGAAGAAGCCGAGGCGCAGTTGAAGGACGCGCTGGAGCGCCTGGGCGAGATGGCCCGGTGCAACACGGACCGCGAACGCGAGCCGCTGCGCGAGGCCATGCACGATCTGCGCGAAGCGGCGCGCGACGCCGTGCGCGATGCCGAATCGCGCGCTGAACGCGCCGAAGCCATCGCCGCCATTCTGCGCGAGGCGGCCGAGAAGATCGGCAAGCTCTGAACAAGTCGCGACGGCCGCGCGGCCTCTCTCTCCTGTGCCGGGCACAACGGGTGGCCCCTGCCTGCCCGGTGCAGGAGAGAGGGTGCGCGCCGGCCTAGCCGCGCGGCGCTGCGGCGCGAGCGAGGCGATCATTGATCGCCAGCCCCAGGCCGTGGCGCGGCACCGGC
>NZ_WNJP01000147.1 GCF_009733735.1 Sandarakinorhabdus oryzae
CGGCGCCCGATCTTGCGGCCCGGCTGGCCGCCGCTGGCCATGAGGTGACGCCCGTGCCGGCGCAGGGCCCTGATCGCCTGGCGGAGGCCGGGTGGGACGCGGTGGTGGAGGAAGCGCTGTCGGGCCGGGTGGCGTTTCCCGGCGGCCGTCTGCTGGTTGCGCCGACGCCGGCGATGCTGGTCATCGATGTCGATGGCGATGGGGACCTGTCGCGCCTGACCGAAGCCGCCGCCCGCGCCGTGGCCGGCGTGATCCGCCGCCACGGTATCGGCGGGCCGGTAGTCGTGGATTTCCCGACACTTGCCGGCCGGGGCCCGCGCGCCGCCGTTGATGCGATCCTGGCCGAGGCGCTGCCGTCGCCGTTTGAGAAGACCGCGATGAACGGCTTTGGCCTGGTGCAGATCATCCGCCCGCGCCGTCAGCTGAGCCTGATCGAGGAGGTGCGCCGGCCGGGCTTTGCTGCGCTTGAACTGCTGCGCCGCGCCATGCGCCTGGTTGGCCCGGTGCGCATCGAGGCGGCGCCGGCCGTGATCGACTGGCTGGCCGCGCGGCCAGCCCTAATCGACGAGTGCGCGCGGCTGACCGGCGGGCGGCTGGCGCTGGAGGCCCGGGATGGGGCAGGGAGGGGCCATGTCCAAGCCCTCTGATTCGAAAGCGCGCGCCTGCGCCTATTGCCGGAAAGCCCCCGTGGTGCCGGCCTTCCGCCCGTTCTGCAGCGAAGGCTGCCGCTCGCGCGATCTCAACGCCTGGCTGTCGGATCGCTATGTCGTGCCGGCCGCCAGCGAAGAGGACGAACTTTCTGTAACGTCCCCGCTGGACAATGGCGACGAGGCTGGCTAAACGCCCGCTTCCCACGCGGTTCACCCAACCGCCTGACGATGTGGGCCCGGGTAGCTCAGGGGTAGAGCAGGGGACTGAAAATCCCCGTGTCGGTGGTTCAAATCCGCCCCCGGGCACCATTTTTCCTGCTCCCCAACATCGCCTGCAACCTGATGGCCACGCCGTGCGTGAAAAGTGCGTCCCAGTTTGCCGGTCTTGACGGCGGTTCATCTGTCGTTCAGCGCAAAACGGCAGGTCGTTTGCGCATGTGGGCTGCCCCCCTCCGGCCCGCTCGTCACAGCCACTGCAACAGCAATCGGATTCCCATCATGTCTGCATTCACCACCGCCCGTCCCCTCCTGCGCGCGGCTCTGCTCGCCGGCGTTGCCAGCGCCGCTAGTGCCCAGACGGTGACGATCAGCGCCAACCAGACGACGCCGATCGTGACCAGCACCGCCAGCAGCGGCGCGCCGGCCAACGTCACCATCAACAGCGGCATCAGCGTCACCGTGGCGGGCGGCACGGCGGCCACCATCGACAGCAACAACACGCTGATCAACGGCGGCACCATCGCCAACAGCGGCACCAGCAACGTCGTGGGCGTGAAGCTCGATTCCGCGCTCACGAGCGCCGGCAACTTCACCAACAATGGCCTGGTGCAGATCACCGGCACCGGCGGCAGCGGCAACATCGGCCTGTGGGTGACCGGCCCCAATCCGCTGACCGGCACCATCACCGGCACCACCACGTCGCGCTTTTCGGTAACCGGCGACAGCGCCACCGGCGTGCTGATCGCGGCACCGTTCACCGGCAATGTCACCCTGGGCGGCGTCTCCGTGGGCGGCAGCAACAGCCGCGGCATCGTCGTCAACGCGCCGCTCACCGGCAATCTGCAGACCTATGGCACGATTTCGGCGAGCGGCACCGGCAACACCGGCATCGCCATCCTCGCCCCCATCAGTGGCCGCTTCACCTCGGGATCGTCGATCGTCGTCGGCGCCGATGCCACCCTGAATGCCCAGGGCCAGACAGTGCCGGCGGTGGCCGGTGTGGCCGGCGTGCAGATCGCGGCCAGCGTGGGCGGCGGCTTCGTCAATGATCGCTATCTGGTCGATTCAACTGGCGTGGTGGTGCCCTCGGGCACGGCCAATGCCACCACCATCATCGCCACCATCACCAGCTATGCCGGTGCGCCGGCCCTGCTGGTGGCGCCGGTGGGCACCGATCCGATCAGCTTGGGCGCGGTCGGCACCGGCGCCGACGCCTTTGCCATCGTCAACCGCGGCAATATCTCGGGCATCGGCCGCAACAGCGGCACGGCGCAAACCGCCATTCTGATTGGCCGCGACGCGCTGGCGGCAAACAGCGTCGTGCTGGCCGGCGGCATCAGCAACCAAGCCAATGCCAACATCACCGCCAGCGCCGTTGACGCGGCGGCCACCGGCATCACGCTGGCCAGCGGTGCCAGCGTGCCGGCCATCGTCAACGCCGGCAATATTTCGGTGACGGCGGCGCAGACAGCAGCGGCGGGCACCACGCCGGCCGGCGCCGGGGGTGTCGGCACGGCCATATTGGTGAAGGCCGGCAGCAGTCTCGGCAGCATCAGCAACAGCGGCACGATCTCTGCCAAGTCATCGGGAAACAACGGTGCCTGGGGCATCCGCGACCTGTCAGGCACGCTGACCAGCATCACCAACACCGGCACCATCGAAGCCGCTGCGCCGACTGGCCAGGCCGGGCGCGCCATCGATCTTTCCGGCAGCAGCGCGACCGTCGCGATCAGCAACAGCGGCAGCATCAAGGGCGATGTCGTCGGCGGCAGCGGTGATACCAGCGTCACCCTCACCGGCGGCAGCGTTACCGGGATATTGTCGCTGGGCAGCGGCGCCAACAGCCTGACCATGTCCGGCGGGGCCACCATTGCCGGCGCCGTCACCAGCGGCGGGCAATTGGCGGTCAACTTGTCGGGCGCGACCACGCTCGATCTGTCGAAGGCGGCGCCGCCCACGCTGTCGTCGCTCAACCAGAGCGGCTCGAGCGTGCTGGTGATCGGCGTCGCCTCCGGCCAGCCCGGTCTCACGGTCACCGGCGCAGCCAGCTTCACCGGCAATGCCAAGCTGCGCCTTGCCGTTGGCAGCGTCGCCCAGACCCAGCAACTGACCGTGCTGACCGCCGCCGGCGGCATCACCGCCGAACAGCCGGCGACCCTGGTCGATACCGCCAGCACGCCGTTCCTGTACACGCTGGGCAATGTCAGCGTGGGCAGCAACGTCATCACGGCGACGCTGAACCGCAAGACCGCGGCGCAGGTTGGCCTGGCGCCGGGCGTGGCCAATTTCTTCGATCAGTCGCTGGTGGCGCTGACCGGCGACACCACCCTTGGGCCGGCGATCGCCAACCTGCCGACGCAGGCGGCGCTGCTGGCCGCCTATCGCGTGCTGCAGCCGGCCAGCTTCAGCCAGGCGCCGCTGCGCATGGCCGCCGCCATGAATGACGCCGGCTTTGCCAACGTCAGCCAGCGCCTCGCCACCGTGCGCCTGTCGTCAGGCGAAGGCAGCGAGCGCGGCAAGTTCGGACTGTGGGCACAGGAATTTGGCAATTTCCAGCGCCAGCGCGACGGCAGCAACCTGCCTGGCTTCAACGCCAGCATGCTGGGCCTGTCGATCGGGGTGGACGTGCCGTTCGCCGGGCTGGACGCCGTCGGCATCGCCTTCAACGCCGGCTGGTCCGATGTCAGCACCGGCGGCATCGGCGGCAAGCCGCTGCTGATCACCGCCAAGCAGGTGGATATCTATGCCGGCAAGAGCTTTGGCGGCCTGTTCCTGGCCGTGCAGGGCAGCTATGCCAGCACCGATTATTCGACCCGGCGCGAGTTCAGCATCGGCAACCAGAGCGGCGTGATCACCGGCGCCTGGCGCGGCACCAGCTATGGCGCCACCGGCACGGTTGGCTACACGTTGAAGGTCGGCCGGCTGGCCATCACCCCGTCCGACAGCATCGCCTGGCTGCAGGTGAAGCAGAATGGCTTCACCGAAACCGGCGCCGGCGCGCTGGCGGTGACGCTGAACAAGAACAACCAGAGCATCACCACCAACACCGCGTCGCTGGCCGCCGATTATGTGCTGCCGGCCGGCGATGGGGCGTGGCGTCTGGGCGTGCGCGCCGGCTATGTCAGCCAGATCGGCACGTCGGCGCTGGCGCTGACCGGGCGCTTTGCGGGCGGCAACACGCCGTTCACGCTCAGTGCTGATGCGATTCGCCCCAGTGAACTGCAGGTTGGCGCGCAGATCGGCTATGCCGGCGCCGGCTGGGCTGGCGTGCTCGGCTATGACCGGCGCCAGGCCAGCGGCTACACGGCGCAGGCGATCATGGCCAGTTTCCGCATCGTGCTGTAATCACGGGCGGTTTCAATAAAGTAAGGGCGCCGCCAGTCATGGGACTGGCGGCGCCCTTCTTGTTTCGATGGCGGCGGTTCAAGCGGCCACGTGCCGCCGCCGGCGCATACCGGCACCAACCAGGCCGAAACCGGTCAGCAGCATTGCCCAACTCGCCGGTTCGGGAACGCCGCTTTCGGTGATGGTCCAATCCATGCCGAAACTGGCCCCGGTGACGCTGTCGAAACCGCCCTGCTCGTTGCCAAGATTGCCATTGTTTGAAATCGAGAAGCTGTACGCCGTGTTGGGATTGAGCGCGACGCTGAAGCTGCCGCTGCCATCGACCGGCGACACGGTGAATGGCGTGACGTTGTAGGGCATTGAGCCCCTACCAAAAATGCCCTGCAGGCCGAACGTGCTGCCGACCTCGGTGAAGGTGGACAACGTCCATTTGACATTGAAACTGGCGGCAGACGCACCGGTGGTGAAGTTGTACGTCCAGTTCGGCGTGTTTTTGTTGGTCTCGACCTGGGTCCCAAGCCCACTGGCGGCTGTCTGGGCTTCCCAGCCCCAATTCAGGTAAACGCTGCCTTGCGTGGCTGATACCCATTGGGCTGAGACATTGGCGAAGGACACCGCGGTGACGTTCGCGAGCGGATTGGTGACCGTTGAATAGACTGCGGCTCCCAGCAACCCAGGCGCGCCGGCGCCACTGTCGCTGTATGACTGTGCGTCGCTGACGCTGCCCAAAATCACATTGCTGCCAACCGAAACAGCACCGCCATTTGCCGTGATGGCAAAGGCCGGCACCGAGGCCAAAAGTGCGGCCAGAAAAATCACACGCTTCATCGCAACATCCCCCCGGACATCTGCCCGAGACATTCAGGCAGAGATATTTACGGTATCACAACATATATGAACAACAAGGGGCCATTCCCGGGCAAGCAGTTGCGCGGGCGCGGGCTTCGTGCCACGGGGGCGGCCATGAACCTCGCCCGCTTTCCCCGCCGCCGCTACACCCCTGGTTTCACCCCGCTGGAGCCGCTGCCGCGCCTGTCGGCCACCATTGGCGGAGCGGAATTGTGGATCAAGCGCGACGATCTGCTCGGCCTCGCCGGCGGCGGCAACAAGACGCGCAAGCTGGAATTCCTGGTCGCCGAGGCGCTGGCGCAAGGTGCGGACACGCTGATCACGGTGGGTGCGCCGCAATCCAACCATTGCCGGCTCACGCTGGCGGCGGCGGCGAAGGAAGGCCTGGCGTGCCGGCTGGTGATCGAGGAGCGGGTGCCGGGCAGCTTCAACCCCGATGCTCTGGGCAATAATCTGCTGTTTGACCTGATGGGCGCCGCGAGCGTGCGCATGGTCAAGGCCGGCAGTGACCTTGCCGCCGAAATGGCTGGGGAGGCCGCGGCCGTGAAGGCGGCGGGCGGCAAGCCCTATGTCATCGTTGGCGGCGGCTCCTCGCCGCTGGGGGCGCTGGGTTATGCCGCGTGCGCGCAGGAAATCATGGATCAATCGTTCGAAGCGGGCGTCGCCTTTGATCGCATCGTGGTGGCGTCGGGCAGCGCCGGCACCCACGCAGGCCTCATCGCCGGACTGGTGGCGCTGAATGCTGGCGTGCCTGTGACCGGCATCAACGTGCGCCGGCCCCGCGCCGAGCAGGAAGCCAATGTGCTCAAGCTGGCGCAGGCCACCGCTGATCTGCTGGGCACGCCGCAGCCGGTAGCCGAAGACATTGTGGCACTCGCCGATTGGGTCGGCCCCGGCTATTCGCTGCCCACGCGTGAAATGGTCGAGGCGGTGCGCTTGCTGGCGGCGAAGGAGGGCATCTTGCTCGACCCGGTCTACAGCGGCAAGGCGATGGCCGGCCTGATCGGGCTGACGCGGCAGGGCGTGTTTGACGGCGAGCGCGTGCTGTTCCTGCACACCGGCGGCTCGCCGTCGCTGTCGGCCTTTGCCGACGTGCTGCGCGATCCTGCCTTCAACGGATGAGCCGGTACCGCACGATCGGCGTGATCGGCGGCATGGGGCCGGCGGCCACCGCCGATTTCCTGGCCCGCCTTGTGGCCGGCGTGGCGGCGGCCAGCGACACCGATCATCCGCGCGTGCTGGTGGACAGCAACCCGCATGTGCCGGACCGCAATGCTGCCGCTCTGCGTGGTGCCTCGTCACCTGGCCCGGCGCTGGCCGCGATGGCTGAGGGGCTGGTCGGGCAGGGGGCAGAACTGCTCGCCATGCCGTGCAATGCGGCCCATGGCTGGGCCGATGCGATCACGGCCGCGCCCTTCATCTCGATGATTGATGCCGCCATCGCCGAAGCCATGGTACATCGGCCGCGCACCATCGGTGTGCTGGGCGTCGGCGCGACGCTGGCGCTCGACATCTATGGCCGGGCCAGCCCGGTGCCGGTGCTGAACGGCGATCTGACCGTGGTGCAGCCGGCGGTCAACGCCATCAAGGCCGGCGATCGGGGCGACGCCGTGCGCGCCGCGCTGGCCGGCGAGGCGGCGCGGCTGG
>NZ_WNJP01000148.1 GCF_009733735.1 Sandarakinorhabdus oryzae
TGGCCGCATCGCCGCCGTGCTGCGCCAGGCCGGCGTTGGCCGCGGCTATGCCGGGGCGCTCACCGCCGATGGCCGGCCCGCCGGCCTGCCCTTCATCGAGATGGCGGCGCCCGATCTGCCGGGCTTTGCCAGCGCACGTGAATTCGCGTTTTGACGTGCGCCGGGGAGTAGAAGTTTCCTTAAGACTGTCGTAACTGTTTGGCATGAGCGAGCCGCCGCCTGCCCTTGATGCCATCCTGGCCTCCATCCGCGCCCGGGTGATGGAACCCGAAAGCCTTGAGGATGATGCCCCACCGCCTGCGGCCCCGGCGCCCGCCGCTGCCCCGACCGTTCCGCTTTCGGATGTGGTGATCCCGCCAACCAGTGCCGGCATGACGCTGGATGAACTGATGCGATCGATGCTGGCGCCGCAGATTCAGGCCTGGCTCAACGCCAACATGCCCGAGATTGTCGAGAAGCTGGCGCGCGAGGAAATCCGGCGCCTTACCGGCAAGCTGTGAACCTGCCATTTGCGATGCCTCCGGCGCTGGTGACGGCGCTGATGCTCACCCTTTCCAACATCTTCATGACCTTTGCCTGGTATGGCCATCTGAAGCACAAGGCGGCGCCGCTGGCTGCTGTCGTGATGATCAGCTGGGGTATCGCCTTCTTCGAATATTGGCTGGCTGTGCCGGCCAATCGTATCGGCTCGGCCGCGCTCACCGCGCCGCAGCTGAAGGGGATGCAGGAGATCATCTCCATCCTGGTGTTTGCGGTCTTCTCCTATTTCTGGCTCGGCCAGCCTGTCACGCCGCGCCAGGCGCTGGGCTTTGCGCTGATCATCGCCGCTGCCTTCCTGATCGTCGAGAAGTAGCAACGGGCTTTCCCCGCTGCCGGCCAGCGGCTATGGCCGCTGCACCATGATCGACAAGATTTTCGACCCCGAAGCCTTTGAACAGCGCTGGTACCGGCACTGGGAGACGAGCGGCGCCTTCCGTCCGGCCCGCCCCGATGCCAAACCCTTCACCATCGTCATCCCGCCGCCGAACGTGACGGGGTCCCTGCACATCGGCCACGCGCTCGACAACACGCTGCAGGATCTGCTGATCCGCTGGCACCGGCTGAATGGCCGCGATTCGCGCTGGGTGGTGGGCACCGATCATGCCGGCATCGCCACGCAGATGGTGGTGGAACGCCAGCTCGCTGAAACCCAGCAGCCCGGCCGCACCACCATGGGCCGCGACGCGTTCGAGGCCAAGGTGTGGGAATGGAAGGCCGAATCCGGCGGCACCATCACCCGCCAGCTGCGCCGGCTGGGCGCCAGTTGCGACTGGTCGAACGAGCGCTTCACCATGGACGATGGCTTCAACCAAGCCGTGCTCAAGGTGTTCGTGGAGCTCTACCGCCAAGGCCTGCTCTATCGCGACAAGCGCCTGGTGAACTGGGACCCGAAGCTGAAAACCGCGATTTCCGATCTGGAAGTGGAATATCGCGAGGTGAACGGCCATCTCTGGCATTTCCGCTATCCGCTCGAGGATGGCAGCGGCTTCATCGCCATTGCCACCACCCGCCCGGAAACCATCCTTGGCGACGGGGCGGTGGCGGTGCACCCGGATGATCCGCGCTATGCCGCTCTGGTCGGCAAGCGCTGCCGGCTGCCCGTGGTGGATCGGCTGATCCCGATCATCGCCGATCCGATGGTGGAAGCCGATTTCGGCTCCGGCGCGGTGAAGATCACGGCTGCGCATGATTTCAACGATTTCGCCGTGTATCAGCGCCACCCTGACGCGCAGATTCCGCTCATCAACCTGATGAACCCGGATGCGACCATGGCCGATACCTGCCCGCCCGCCTATCGCGGCCTTTCCCGCGAAGCCGCGCGGGACAAGGTGGTGGCGGATTTCGAGGCGCTCGGCCTGCTCGACAAGATCGAGCCGCACCGCCACCAGGTGCCCTATGGCGACCGCAGCGGCGTGGTGATCGAGCCTTATCTGACCGACCAATGGTATGTGAACGCTGCCGAACTGGCCAAGGACGCGCTGGCCGCCGTGCACGATGGCCGCACGCAGTTTGTGCCGAAGACCTGGGAAAAGACCTATTTCAACTGGATGGAGAATATCCAGCCGTGGTGCGTGAGCCGCCAACTGTGGTGGGGCCATCGCATTCCGGCCTGGTATGGGCCCGATGGCCAGGTGTTCGTGGCGGAAACCGAAGCTGAAGCCCAGGCCCAGGCCGGCACCGGCGTGCCGCTGACCCGCGACGAGGATGTGCTCGACACCTGGTTCTCCTCCGCCCTCTGGCCGTTCGGCACGCTCGGCTGGCCGGAGCAGACGCCGGATCTTGCCCGCCATTATCCCGGCGATGTGCTGGTGACCGGTTTCGACATCATCTTCTTCTGGGTGGCCCGCATGATGATGCAGGGGCTGCATTTCATGGGCCCGGAGCGGAGCGACCCCAAGGATCGCGTGCCGTTCCGCACGGTGTATTGCCATGGCCTGGTGCGCGACGCCAAGGGCCAGAAGATGAGCAAATCCAAGGGGAACACCGTCGATCCCCTGCTCCTCATCGACAAATATGGCGCCGACGCGCTGCGCTTCACGCTGACCGCGATGGAGACGCAGGGGCGCGACATCAAACTGAATGAAAGCCGCATCGAAGGCTATCGCAACTTCGCCACCAAGCTGTGGAACGCGGCGCGCTTTGCCCAGGGCAACGGCATCGCGGGCAGCCCATCCGCCCTGCCGCCCGCCGCCAGCCAGCCGGTCAACCGCTGGATCATTGGCGAGGTGAAGCAGACGGCCATGGCACTGGAACAGGCCATCGCCGATTTCCGCTTCGATGCCTATGCCGACGCCATCTACCGCCTGGTGTGGAGCCGTTTCTGTGACTGGTATCTGGAACTGATCAAGCCGCTGCTCAGCGAGGGCGCCGATGCTGCGGTGGCCGCCGAAACCCGCGCCGTCGCCGGCTGGGCGCTCGACCAGATCCTCGTCATGCTGCACCCGGTGATGCCGTTCCTCACCGAGGAATTGTGGCACCAGCTCGCCATCCGCGATGACCTGATTCTCGCCGAATGGGTGAAGACCGACGCCCTCCCGGAAGACGCCGCGGCGAGCACCGACATCGACTGGCTGATCGGCCTGATCTCCGAAGTCCGCTCGGCGCGCACCGAGGTGAACGTGCCGCCGTCGGCCAAGCTCGCCTATGCCGTGGACGGCGCGTCGCCCGAAACGCTGGCGCGGCTGGCCGCCAACGCCGCCGTGATCGAACGCCTGGCGCGCATCCTGCCCGGTGACGCCGGCAGCGGTGGCCGGCTGGCCGTGGTGCATGGCGAGGCGACCTTCCTGATCCCGCTGGGCGACGTGATCGACCTTGCCGCCGAAAAGGCCCGGCTCGACAAGGCGCTGGCCGCCGCGATCAAGGAACGCGACGCGCTGGCCGGCCGGCTGGGCAATCCCGGCTTCACGGAGAAGGCCAAGCCGGAAGCCGTGGACAAGGCCCGCGAGGACCATGCCGCCCGCGCCGCAGAGGCCGAGCGGCTGCAGGCGGCGCTGTCGCGGCTGGGCTGAGACGTCCCCCCTTGGCGGCGGCGCGCAGCCTGTTAGGCTCCGCCGCAGACCATAGGGGGAAATCCACATGCTTTACCGCACCATCGCGCTGGCCCTGCTGCTCGCCGCGCCAACGCTGGCCCAGCCCACCCCGCCGGCCATGATCACGCCGCTGGCCCTGCCCGACAATCCCGACGTCAAGGCCGCCGAGCGGCTCTTCAGTGCCTGGCTGGAAGGCCAGATGGCCTATCGTGGCCTGCCCGGCGTGGCCGTCGGTGTCGTGTACGATCAGCAACTGGTGTGGACGAAGGGCTTCGGCTTTGCTGACATCGCATCAAAAAAGCCGATGACCGCCGACACGCGATTCCGCATCGCCTCCAATTCCAAGCTGTTCGCCGCCATCGCCATCCTGCAGCTGCGCGAACAGGGGAAATTGCGCCTCGATGATCCGGTGGTGAAATATCTGCCCTGGTTCACGCCCAAGCCGGCCGGGCCGGATGATGGCCCGATCACCATCGAGCAACTTCTCTCCCACTCCTCGGGCCTGCAGCGCGAGGCCGGCGATCACTGGTCCAGCTTCAACTTCCCGACCGAAGCCGAGCTGATCAGGCTGATGCCCGATCGCCAGTCGCCCTTCCCGCCGCAGACGCGCTGGAAATATTCCAACCTCGCCTTTGCCGTGGCTGGCCTGCTGGTCGAGAAGGTGACTGGCCAGCGTTGGGCGGATTATGTGCAGGCCAACATCATCACGCCGCTGGGCATGACCGGCACCAGCATCGACAAGCCCGATCCCGGCCTCACCACCCCCTATGCCAGCCGCAAACCCGACGGCACAAGGCGGATCCTGCCGTTTGTTGACGCCCACGGCATGGCTGCGGCGACCGGGCTCTCCAGCAACGTCAACGATCTGGCCAAGTTCATCTCCGCCCAATTCCGCACCAGCGGGCCCAACGTGCTGAAGCCCGGTTCGTGGCGCGAGGCGCTGCGGGTGCGCTCGGTGGACGAGACCTGGGAAAGCGGTTCGGGCCTTGGCTTTGACGTCGCCCGCGTGAAGGGCCGGACATACGTGGGCCACGGCGGCGGCTACCCCGGCAACACAACGATGACGCGCGTGCAGCTGGACGACAAGGTGGGCGTGGTGGTGCTGACCAACACCAATGACAGCAACCCCGGCGACATCGCCAACCAGCTGATTGCGACGGTCGGTGACGCGGTGGCCAAGGCCGCCAAGCCCAAGCCGACGCCGCTGTGGGACGATGCCTGGGCGCGCTTTGTCGGGCTTTATCGCAGCAACTATGACGATGGCATCACCCAGGTCGTGCTGCTCAACAAGCAATTGGTGCTGTTGCCGGCCGGGGCTGGCCCGGCGGAAACCAAGGTGGTGCTGGAACCGCTGGGCGGCGGCCGCTTCAAGCTGATGGCCCCCACCGGCGGCGGCCCGGTTGGCGAGGTCGTGCGCTTCGAGGAGAAGGACGGCAAGGTGACCCGCATGATCCTGGGTGACGGCTATAACGAACGTGTCGACGCCTACTGACGCGCCCCCTTCCCCCGCGCGCGCCATCTGACTAGAAGGCGCTCGTGCACCGTTACGCAAACCCCGCGCGATTCCTCAGGATCGCCCGGGTGGCGACCCCCATCGTCACCCTGCTTGGCCTCGCGCTCACTGCCGCCGGGCTGTGGATCGGCCTGTTTGCCAGCCCGCCGGATTATCAGCAGGGCGAAAGCGTGCGCATCATGTATGTCCATGTGCCCGCGGCCTGGCTCGGCTCGGGCGGCTATCTCAGCCTTGCCATCGCATCAGCCGCGGCGCTGATCTGGCGGCATCCGCTGGCCACCATCGCGGCGCGGGCCATCGCGCCGGCGGGCGCGGCCTTCACCGCGATCTGCCTCGTCTCCGGCAGCCTGTGGGGCAAGCCGACCTGGGGCACCTATTGGGTTTGGGATGCGCGGCTCACCTCCATGCTGGTGCTGCTGTTCCTCTATCTCGGCTATCTGGCCTTGAGCGCAAGCGAGGCGGAAAAGGGCGGCGAACAGCGCGGCGCCGCCATCCTGGCGCTGGTGGGTGTCATCAACCTGCCGATCATCAAATATTCGGTGGAATGGTGGAACACGCTGCACCAGGGCAGCAGCATCTCGGTGGTCAACGCCACGTCGAAGATCGCGCCGGAATTGCTCACCCCGCTGCTGCTCTCGGTCGCCGGCTTCTCCTTCCTGTTTTCGGCCATCGTGCTGATGCGGATGCGGGCGATGCTGGCGCAGCAGCGTGTGGACGCGCGCAGCCGGCGCATGGCGGAGGCATTGGCATGACCGATGGCGTCGTTGCGCGGCCCGATCTGTGGGCCAATTTCATCTGGCCGGCTTATGCCATCACGCTGATCGGCCTTGTTGGTTTGCTGCTGTGGGCGTTTGTTTCGATGCGGTCGGCGGAAAAGAAGGCTGATGAGGTGAAGCGCAAATGAAAGCCAAGCATCAACGCCTCTGGCTGGTCGTCGGCGCGCTGGTCGCCTTGGGTGGCGCCGGCGCGCTGGCCTTCTCGACACTGGGCGAGAAGGCGACCTATTTTTATGCCCCGTCCGATCTCGCCAAGGGGCCGGCGCCGACGGACCATATCAGGCTGGGCGGCATGGTGGAAAAGGGCAGCCTGCAACGCAACGGCGCCACCATCCATTTCGTGGTGACCGACATGGCCAAGACCGTGCCCGTCACCTACACCGGCATCCTGCCCGACCTGTTCCGCGAGGGCCAGGGCGTGATCGCCGAAGGCCGCATCGATCCGGCCACCGGCAGCTTCACCGCCGACACCATCCTGGCCAAGCATGACGAGAAATATATGCCGCCGGAAGTCGCCGGCGCGATGAAGAAGACCGGCGCGGTTTCCAGCGGCGGCTGATGGCGCGCACCGTGCCGCCGCTGTGGGGCGGCCTTTCAACCACCGCTGCCCTGTGCCTGTGTGCGCCGCTGTCGCTGGAACTGGGGCCAGAGTCCTTTGGTGTTCCGATCACCCTGCAATCGCTGATCGTCCGCCTGGCCGGCGCACTGGCCGGCGGCGGCGGCGTGTTCGGCGTGCTGGCCTGGCTGGCGCTGGCGGCGCTCGGCCTGCCGGTGCTG
>NZ_WNJP01000149.1 GCF_009733735.1 Sandarakinorhabdus oryzae
CTGGCGTGGGGGCCGGCACGGCGCTGGCCGCCGGGCAGGGCGCGCCGCGTGCCGACCGCGCCGAAATCGAAGCCATCGTGCGCGACTATATCCTGAGCCACCCAGAGATCATTCCCGAAGCCGTCGCCCGGCTGGAGCAGGCCGAGGCCCGCAAGGCGCTGGCGGCCAACCGGTCGGCGATCGAAACGCCGTTCCCCGGTGCCATTGCCGGCAATCCCAAGGGCGATGTGAAGCTGGTGGTGTTCTTCGATTATGCCTGCCCCTATTGCCGGCAGGGCCATGCCGATGTGCAGAAGCTGGTGCGCGAAGATCCGAAGCTGCTGGTGGTCTATCGTGATTTCCCGGTGCTGTCTCCGGCGAGCACGGAGGCCGCCATGGCCAGCCTGTCGGCGGCCACGCAGGGCGGTTACGAGAAGTTCCATAACGCTATGTTCGAAAGCCCGGGTCGGGTCAGCCTGGCGCGCACCATGGGCATCGTGAAGGGTGTGGGCCTGTCGGAACAGAAAACGTCGGCCGATCTGGGCAACGAAGCGCTGAAGGCCGAAGTCAATCGCAACCTCGAACTTGGCCGCAACCTCGGGCTGACCGGCACACCGAGCTATATCATCGGTGATCGCATCCTTTCGGGCGCAGTCGGCTTTGAAAAGCTGAAAGAGGCGGTGGCCGCGGCCCGCGCCGAAAAGGGCCGGTGATGGACGCGCGCCGCTACTGCGGGTTTGACGGCGCCGAGATTGCGGTGGTCGAGATTGGTGAAGGCCGCCCGGTCATCCTGCTGCACGGCCTGTTTTCCAGCGGCGAGATGAACTGGCGGCGCTATGGCGCGGCGGCCGAGATCGCCAGCGCCGGTTACCGGGTGATCATGCCCGATTTCCGCGCCCACGGCCTGAGCGCCGCGCCGCATGACCCGGCCGCCTATCCGCCTGACGTGCTGGCGATGGATATCGAGGCGCTGATCGCGCAGCTGGGCCTGACGGACTTTGATATCGCCGGCTATTCGATGGGCGCGCGCACACTGGTCCGGCTGCTGGCGCGCGGGTTGCGGCCCGGCAAGGCGGTGATTTCCGGCATGGGCCTGGAAGGTCTGATCGGCGGCACGGCGCGGGCGGATTTCTTCAAGAAGGTGGTCAAGCAGCCAGATGGCTGGCCCGCCGGCAGCCCGGAGGCCTTTGCCGCGGCGTTCATGAAGCAGAACAAGGTGGATGGCACCGCCGTCGGCCTGTTGCTCGACACGTTCATCTCGACGTCGATCGACGTGCTGCGCGGGCTCGACACGCGTTGCCTGGTGCTGTGCGGGGTGGACGATCGCGACAATGGCTCGGCACCGGCGCTGGCGCTGGAACTGCCCAATGCCGCGCTGGTGGAAATCGCCGGCAACCATATGAGCGCGGTGACCAAGCCCGATTTCGGGACGGCCATCGCGGCCTGGCTGGGCCATCCGCTGTAAATATTCCTTGGGGAGCTGACCATGAAGATCTCGCACCTTGCCCTCGCCGCGGCCCTGCTGTTGCCTGCCGCCGCCCAGGCCGCAGAGCCGACTGCGGCGGAGGCGAGGGCCTTCGTCGCCGATGCCGAGGCGCAACTTTCGGCCTATTCGGACAAGGCGCAGCGGGTGGCCTGGGTGAATGCGACCTATATCACCGACGATACCGATGCGATGGCGGCCGATGCCGGCGCCGAGGGCACGTTGTTGCAGGTGAAGCTGGCCAAGCAAGCGGCGCGGTTCAACAATGTCACCGGGCTGGACGCCGATACCAGCCGCAAGCTGTTCCTGCTGCGCCAGGCCATCGTGCTGCCGGCGCCGGACACGCCAGGCGCGGCCAAGGAACTGGCCGAAATCGCCACCCGCCTGCAGAGCGCCTATGGCAAGGGCCGCGGCACGGCGCGCGGCAAGGAGGTGGTGGGCAACGACATCGAGGCGCTGATGGGCACCGAGCGTGACCCGGCGGTGCTGAAGGAGATGTGGGAGAGCTGGCACAAGGTCGGCACGCCGATGGCCGCCGATTATGCGCGGCTGGTGGAGATCGCCAATGCCGGCGCGAAGGAGCTGGGCTTTGCCGATACTGGCGCCATGTGGCGCGCCGGCTATGACATGCCGGCCGCCGATTTCGAGAAGCTGATCGATCGCCTGCTGGCCGAGGTGCAGCCGCTTTATGTCGACCTCCATTGCTACACGCGGGCCAAGCTGAACCAGAAATATGGCGATGCGGTGCAAGCCAGGACCGGGCCGATCCGGGCCGACCTGCTGGGCAACATGTGGGCGCAGGATTGGGCCGGCATTTATGACGTGGTGGCGCCCAAGGGCGCCGGCGATGTGGGCTATGACATTGGCGAGCTGCTGGTATCGAAGGGCGCCGACCCGCTGAAGATGGTCCGCTATGGCGAGAATTTCTACAGTTCGCTGGGCTTTGCGCCGTTACCGGACACGTTCTGGAAGCGCAGCCTGTTCACCAAGCCGGCCGATCGCGAGGTTGTCTGTCACGCCAGCGCCTGGGACATCGACAACAAGGACGATCTGCGCATCAAGATGTGCATCAAGGTCAACTCGACCGACTTCGTCACCATCCACCACGAGCTGGGCCATAATTATTACCAGCGCGCCTACAAGGCGCAGCCGTTGCTCTATCTGAACAGCGCCAACGACGGGTTCCATGAAGCCATCGGCGACTGGGCGGCGCTGAACGTGACGCCGGAATATCTGGTCAAGGTCGGGCTGCTCGATGCCGCCAAGGTTCCCGATGCCAGCCGCGATATCGGCCTGCTGCTGCGCCAGGCGATGGAAAAGGTGCCGGGCATGCCGTGGACGGCGCTGGTCGACAAATGGCGCTGGGGCGTGTTTGCCGGCGCCACCAGGCCTGCCGATTACAACAAGGCGTGGACCGATCTGCGCCTGAAGTATCAGGGCATCATCCCGCCCGGCCCACGCCCGGCCGACGCCTTTGATCCCGGTGCCAAGTTCCACATTCCGGGCAACACGCCCTATGCGCGATACTTCCTGGCCCGTGTCCTGCAATTCCAGTTTTACGAGGCCGCCTGCCGCCAGGCGGGTTGGACCGGGCCTTTGCATCGCTGCTCGGTCTATGGCGACAAGCAGGTGGGCGCCAAGCTCAACGCGATGCTGGCAATGGGGATGTCGAAACCGTGGCCGGAAGCGTTGAAGGCCTTCACCGGCAGCGACCAGATGAGCGGCAAGGCGATGCTGGCCTATTTCGCGCCGCTGCAGGCCTGGCTGAAGCAGCAGAACAAGGGCCAGAAGTGCGGCTGGTAAGCCGGCTCAGCGCTTGGGTGGGGCGGCGCGCGGCAGCGGGGTGAAGTTCCGCTCGACGCACAGACCGGCGGCAATCTTGGCCTTGCCGCCGCTGCTGGTGGTGTTGACGAAACGGCCGTTGCCGCGGTTGTAGGTCAGCCGCTGTTCGATGCTCTGGCCATTTTTCATCGTGGTGCGGACCAGCAGGATTTCGGCATCCCCCGCCACCTTCAGGCCAGCCACCTCGCACCCCGGTCGCTCGCACCACCGCTTCTGCCTGACATCAATCGACAATTCGATGTGGAATCGCTGCTTGGTGCCCATCAAAGGGCCCTCGCAGCTCAGATCGAACGCATAATCGATGGAAACGGGTGCAACCATGACGTCTCAATAGCAGCGCAGCAGCTTCACGCCCTGGCCGGCCACCAGCGTGAGGTGGACGGGCGGCGCCGTGCCGGCATGGATGGCCAGGTGCAGCGTGTTGCCGGCGATATGGCCTTCAAAGCGGGCCGGTGTGCCGGACAGGTCTTCGCGCTGCGGGCCGGGCTGATGTTCGTCGAAACGACCAGTGGCGGTGAAGCGGCCCTTGGCATCGGGACGCACCGGACCGGCGAGCTCGCCGCTGGCGCAATCCTGGTCGATGCGGCCGCCCTTGTCGGTCAACTGCAGGATGGTGCGATCGCCGCCCCACTGGCCCTGCAGAGGCGGTGGGGCAGCCGATGCACCGGCCGCCCCGATCAGGGCTGTCATCATCATGAGGATCCGCATTGGCTTGGCTCCTTGGCCCCGGTTGGCATCATCGCCTGAACCGGGGCACCAGGACAAGCCGTAACCGACGCTGGTCAGGCAGCAACCTGCTCCAGCGCCTGCTTGCGGCGCAGCGTGGCGCCGACCAGGCCAAAGCCGAACAGCATCATGATCCAGCTCTGCGGTTCCGGCACACCGGCCAGCTCGGCAAAGCTAAGGCCAGCGATATAGGTCCCCCAGCGCGAGAAACCTGTGCCGGTCGGGTATCCATTGGCCGGCGTGTTGGCTTCGCGCGCGAACTGGCCGATCACCCAGAACATGTTCTGGTCGAGCGGGTCCAGCGAGGTCTGGCTGTAGTCGCCCCAACGCTGACGTCCCGCCGGTGCACCCGAGGCTTCGGTGTTGCCATTGAGATAGCCGCCGGTGACGCTTTGCTTGAGCAGCAACGCGTCGCCCTTGGCCACCAGCTTGCCGTTGGCGCGGGTTTCAAAGGCCTGGGCAAAGATGCTGATCCGGCCATCATCACCGGTGGCAATGCCGCCGGACCGATTGTAGCTGATCACCACCTGGCCCTTGTCGTTCACCGCCAGGGAACCCTGATAATAGTCAAAGGTGTTGTCGCCGATCTCACCCTGGCTGAGGATGGCATTGGTGGCGGAGTCGATGACGTAATAGCGCACCTGCGTGTGGTCGTTGCCGGCCTTCATGATCGTCTGCACGGCATAGATGCGGCCATTCACTTCGTACACGCTGGAGCTGATGCGATCATCGAGGGCGTCGATGTTGCGCAGGCCGGTGGCTGCCGAGCCGGTGCCAGCCTGGCCGGGCTGGCGCGCGGCGCAGTTGGTGCCGCCGCACAGGCCGGCATAGCTGCCAGTGGCAATGTCGGTGACGGCCGTCAGCGTGGCACCCGCCGTGCCGGCATTGAGCACATCATAGCGCTGCACGCCATAATCGGTGGCGGACACCGTGAAGATGTTGCCGGTGGTGCTGGCGTCCTTGCTGTTGACACCCTGAATGGCGAAGCCGGCAAAATTGTTCACCTGGCCGGGCGTGTTGAAATAGTTGTTGAATTGCTTCACGTTGGCTGCCGACGGGCCACCGGCGGCGAAGATATCAGCCAACGGAATGATGTTCAGCGTTGTGCCGCGCCAGGATTGCACACCAGCCGCGGTGGTTCCGGCGAAATTGTTGGTGCCGATGTAGATGGCGTTGGCGTCCATCGCCAGCGTCGGATAGTCGGCAACCGGGCGGAACAGGGTGGCGGGGTCGTAGCCGGTGAAGACCGTGCTCTTCCAGCCGCCGAGCGCGTCATCGGTGTCCGACACCGCGATCTGGATGTTGCGCACATCAGCACCAAAGCTGAGTGCCACCCACCGGTTCATGGTGGCATTGAACATCACGCGCGGATCGCCGTTGGTCTGTTGGCCGCCCGCCGAGGCCCAGAAGGCCGTGTCGGTCTTGTACTGCAGCTGCGCGCCGGTGGCCTTGCTGTAAACCGCAAAGCCGCCATTGATCAACTCGACGAACTGGGTGGTGCCCACCGCGCCCATCGTATCGGGCGGGATGAAGTTGCGGCCGTTGGCGGCGTTCTGAAACTGGCTGATGCCTTCGAAACCGATGGTCAGGCCACCTGGTGCGTTCATCACCGGTGCCGACAAGAGGTCGGGGCCAGCAATCAGCGGATCTTCCTGAATGGTTTTGACCGGGTTCTTGAACTCGAAGTAGCTCTTGACCTGAGCCTGAGCCGCGCCGGCAACCAGAAGCGCTGTCAGCGACAGCGTCGTCAGCATCATCTTACGCATAAGTACCCCCCCTGAAAGCGCAACAACACGGCTGACAGTATCCCCCAGTCAACCGTACGAAGGCTGCAGTGCGCGCTTTTGTTAAGACAATGTCAATGATTGCCGTAATGATTTACGGAATTTTAAGACTTCCGTCATCGTGGCGGCCAACCCAGTGCAGCGCGGCGCCATGCCGGGCGAGCCAGCGCCGTGCTTCCTGGGCGCGCGAATCGAGCTGGCGGTTGAGGGCGTGGAAGGCTGGGCTGTGATCCTGGTGGACCAGGTGCGCCGCCTCGTGCGCGACGATGGCAAAGCGCACCCAGGCCGGCGCGAGGATCAATCGCCAGCTGTAGGCAACACGGGCACCGTCGCCGCCGCGCGCACCGGCGCAACTGCCCCATCGGCTGCTGGCATCACCCACCGACACGCGCGCCACGGGCCGGCCCAGCTGATCGGCAAGTCGGCGGGTGGCGGGCTCCAGATCGGCCAACGCCTGCGCCTTCAGCCAGCGTTCGATGCGGCCGGGCAGCAACGACACCGGGCCGCCAACGCGCAATTCACTGCCTGCCAGCATCGGCGTGCGCGGCCACTGGGCCTGCCAGTCGATGCGCACCGGAAGGCCATCGAGCGGGAACACGGCATCGGGCGCAAACGGGATCGGTTCCGGCCATTTCGCCACCTGCGCCACGATCCAGCCGTGGTGGGACGCCAGCAGGTCCGCCGCTGCTGCCTCGCCGCCGCGCGCCGGCAGGCTGATCTCGATGCGGCCGCTGGCGGACGAAATAGGCGCAGCAAGGCAACGGCTCGCAAAGCAATAAAAAA
>NZ_WNJP01000015.1 GCF_009733735.1 Sandarakinorhabdus oryzae
GCGCAGTTCGGCGGCAAGGCCGACCAGCACGACCGCCAGCACCAGCAGCGCCAGGATCCGCAGCACGGCGTGGCCTGGCTCGGCCGCGGCAGCGCGCAGCATCGCCGGTGTGGCCGGCCGCATGCGCCACGAAAGGGTCACGAGGAAGGCGATCACGGCGCCGTCAAAGGCGAGCAGCAGCGCCGCGTCGCGGGCCATCAGCTGCAGCAGCACGATCGCCAGCACCAGCATCACGCCAGCAAAGGCGGCATAGTGCGGAAAACGCTTCAGCCCGTTCATGCCGGCTGCCGCTTGCCGAGCACGGCCAGCCCGAACAGGGCGGAGGCGAGGCTGCCGGCGATGATGCCCAGTTTCGCCGCCGCTTCGCGTTCGCTGCCCGCGCCAAAGGCCAGGGCCGCGATGAACAGGCTCATGGTGAAGCCGATCCCGCACAAAAGCGACAGGCCCCAGAGCTGGCGGGCGCTGGCGTGGGCCGGCATGTCGACAAGCTTGAGCTTCACCAGTGCCATGATGGCGCCGAAGATGCCCAGCTGCTTGCCGATCAGCAATCCGGCGGCGATGCCCAGCACCAGCGGGTCCAACTCGGCGGCAAGGGACCGGCCGCGCAGATCGACTCCGGCGTTGGCAAAGCCGAAGATCGGCACGATGGCAAACGCCACGACCGGTGCCAGTGCATGTTCGACCCGCAGCAACGGGCTGTCACGGTCTTCAGGCGTGCCAGGGGTGATCCGGATCGGCAGGGCCAGTGCGGTGATCACCCCGGCCAGAGTGGCGTGGATGCCGCTGGCGTGCACCGCCACCCACAGCGCCGCGCCGACCAGCAGATAGGGCCACACGGCCTGCACCCGTCGCCAGTTGAGCAGTGCCAGCAGCGCGGTCAGCCCGCCGGCCGCGGCCAGCGCGGTGAGGTCAACGCCCTCGGTGTAGACGGCAGCGATGACGATGATGGCGCCCAGATCGTCGATCACGGCAATGGCGGTGAGCAGCAACTTCAGGCTGGCGGGGACCCGGTCGCCGAGCAGCGCCATCACCCCCAGCGCAAAGGCGATATCGGTGGCGGTCGGGATGGCCCAGCCCTGGATATTGCCCGGCGCTACGCGGTTGATCGCCAGATAGACCAGCGCCGGCGCCGCCATGCCGGCCGCCGCAGCAACACCAGGCAGGATGCGGCGTGGCCAGCTGGCCATTTCGCCATCAAGAAACTCGCGCTTGATCTCGCAACCGACGAGCAGAAAGAACACCGCCATCAGCCCGTCGTTGATCCAGTGCAGCAGGCTGAGCGGCCCGATCTGTACATGCAGCAAGTGGAAATATTGGTCTGACAGCGCCGAGTTGGCCGCAAACAGCGCGGCCACGGCGGCAAACATCAGCACCTGGCCGCCACTGGCCTGGCTGGCCATCAATTCGCGGATCACGCTGAAGCGCAGGCGGAGCAGGGGCGGGCGCATCCATTGAGATTAACAGGCGCCGCCGCTGCGCGAAACCAAAACCGGCCGCGCCGGCGCTGGAATCAGGCCAGATACCAGGGATTCTCCCGTGCCCATGCGATGGTGTTGGCAATGCCCTGACGCGCCGAGGTGGTCGCCCGCCAGCCCAGCAGCTGCGCCGCCTTGTCCACCGCCGGCACGCGGCGGCCGATGTCTTCATAGACATCGCCATAGCGCTTGCCGGTGTCGACCGGGATTGGCGTCAGGCTGCTGCCGGCTTCCTCCAGCACCATCTGCACCACTTCGGCCATGGTGTTTTCCACCGGATTGCCCAGGTTGATGGCTTGGCCGATGGCGGCATCGCTGTTGGCCGCGGCGATCACGCCGCCGATGACATCGCCAATGTAGGTCAGGCACCGGGTCTGCTGGCCGCCGTCATACAGCTCCGGCGCCACGCCGTTGAGCACGCGATGCACCGCCTTGGAGACGACATAGATCGGGTTCTGGCGCGGGCCATAGACGTTGAAGAAGCGCACGATCGACATCGGCCAGCCGGATTTGTGGTGCATGCCGAACAACATATGCTCGCACACACCCTTGGATGCCGAATAGGACCAGCGATCGACATTGGTCGCCCCCAGCACCCGGTCGTCATCCTCGCGCCACGGCACCGCCGGGTTGCGGCCATAGACTTCCGACGTGGAAGTGAACAGCATGCGCACCCCATGGCGCTCACACAGCTCGATCAGGTTGCGGGTGCCGATGATGGCGATATCGATGAGGCTCAGCGGGTCTTCCATGTAGCGGTTGACGCCCACCACCGACGCCAGATGGTAGAGCACCGCCGCATCGGGGCGAAAGAACGCCTTGATGAAGGCGGGATCGCGGATGTCGCCCTTGGTGTAGTGAAAGGCCGGGTGATCGCGCACCAGATCGAGATTGTGGCACGTGGCGGGATCGACCACGTCCATGGCAAACACCTGATGGCCCTGGGCCAGCAGGGTTTCGGCCAGATGGCTGCCGATCAGGCCGGCGACACCGGTGATCATCACCGCGCTGCTGTTGGTGGTCATGCGGATGTTCCTGTTTCAGATGCTGCGGCCAACGCCGCGATAGACAAAGCCGGATGCGGTGAGCGCGTCGATCATCGCCCGGTCATAATAGATGCGGCCATCATAGATCAGCGCGCCGGGGCTGAGCAGGCGGCTGAAATCCGCCACGCCCAGTGCCTTGAAGGCGTCGTGGGCAGCGTTGATGATCACCGCGTCCGCCCCGTCCAGCGCCGCATCGAGGTCGCGGGTCAGCACCACGCCATGATGGGCAGCTTCGGCATCGCTCACCATCGGATCGGCGATATGCAGATCGTCATGGCCGGCGGCGCGCAGGGCGGCGAGCAGCGGATCGACCGGCGTGAAGCGGCAATCGCCGCTGTTCGTCTTGAAGCTGTAGCCCAGCACGGCGATCTTGGCCGCCTTTTTGCCGCGCCCCTTCAGGAACAGATCGACCGCATCGGCAACATAGGCTGGCATGCCGTCATTCACCGTCCGTCCGGCTGCCGACAGCCGCAGATCAAGGCCGTTGCTCTTGCCCAGCGCATCGATGAACCACGGGTCCTTGGTCAGGCAATAGCCGCCAACGCCGTTCGACGGCGTCAGGATGTTGACATAATGCTGGCCTTTTTTCAGCGAGTTGGCGCCGCGGATCACCTCCAGCGTGTCGATCGGCCAGGGCAGGGCATCGGCCAACTTGGCCAGCTCGTGGGCCAGCGCGATGTTGAGATCGATCCACTGGTTGCAGGCCAGCTTGACCAGCTCGGCGGTCTCCGGACTGGCGACCTCGATCACCTCCACATCAAGCACGCTGCGCCAGAAGGCAGCGGCCGCTGCGGTGGCGGCACGGTCCATGCCGCCGACAACGATCGGCAGGGTCTGGAATTCGCGGATGGCCGCGCCTTCGGCCAGCCGTTCCGGCGAAAAGGCGACGTGGATGCGGGCCGCCGGCAACAGCACTTCCTCGGCCATGCGGCGGGTGACCCCGGGCGGCACGGTGGATTTCACCATCAGCACCTGGCCGTCGTGCAGATGCGGCGCGATCCCCATGCAGGCGGCCCGGATGTGCGACAGATCGGCGTCATATTCGTCTGACAATGGCGTGCCGACGGTGACCACCACCACATCCGCCCCGGCCACTGCGGCCATGTCGGTGCTGGCGGAAAGGCGGCCCGCGGCCACGGTCTTGGCGACCAGATCGTCGATGCCCGGTTCCGGGATCGGGCATTCGCCGCGATTGACGGCATCGACCAGACCCTGGTTGAGATCGATACCGACCACCTGGCAACCCCGGTCGGCCAAAACAGCGCCAATCACGCTGCCGATGTAGCCGAAACCGACCACTGCCACGCGCTTCATGCCCACACTCTCCACCCAGCTCAGGCCGAAGAACGGCCGTCGCTGCCGTCTGTGAAGCGATTTTGCCGTCCAATCAAGTGCGTGACGCGGCCGGCCCCGCGGTCAGCGCGCGGCGACCATCCCGGCGAGGCACAGTTCCAGTTCGGCCAGCCAGTGTCGCGCCGGGCCGGTGATCGCCCAGGTTGCCGCCTTGTCGAGAACCGAATAGGCCGGGCGGCGCGCCGGCACCGGATAGTCGGCCGTGCCGATCGGCAACACCGGCACGGCATGGTCGAGCAGGCCCAGCCGGCAGGCGATGGCCTGGGTGGCAGCGGCCAGATCATACCAGCTGGCGGTGCCGGCATCGGTCCAGTGCAAGGTGCCGCTGGCATCGCGCAGTTGCCAGATGGCAGCGGCCAGCGACGTGACATGGGTGGGCGTGCCGGTCTGATCGGCGATCACCCGCACTTCGGGACGCTCGGCCATCAGCCGCAGCATGGTGCGCACGAAATTATTGCCGTGCGCGCCATAGACCCAGGCCGTGCGCAGCACCAGCGGGGCCGGGTGCGCTGCCCGCACCGCCTGTTCGCCGGCCAATTTGGTGCGGCCATAGACGGAGAGCGGGTTGGTGGCGGCATCGGGGGCCCAGGGCCGGCTGGCCTCGCCATCAAACACGAAATCGGTGGAAATCTGCACCAGCCGCGCGCCGCAGGCAGCGGCCGCTGCGGCAATCTCGCCGGCCGCCGTCCCATTCAGCCGCATGGCCAGCTCTGGTTCGCTTTCGGCCCTGTCCACCGCCACATGGGCGGCGCAGTTGATGATGTGGCTGGGTTGCTCCGCTGCGATCACTGCCGCGATGCTGGCTGGATCGGCCAGATCAAGCTGCGTGCGCGGCGGCGCCACGATGGTGACGCCGGCCGGTGCGCTGGCGATCAGCGCTCGCCCCAGTTGACCGGTGCCGCCGGTGATCAGCACCTTCATGGCATCGGCTCGATCTGGCTGAACGGCGGCGCCGCCGTATCACGTGGTGACAGGGTGGGGGCCATGCCAAGATCGGGCCAGGCAATGGCCAGCGTCGGATCATTCCAGGCAAAGGTCGTGTCGCTGCCGGGATGATAATAGTCGGTGACCTTGTAGAACAGGTCGGTGCCGTCCTCGAGAACGAGGAAGCCATGGGCAAAGCCGGGCGGCACCCACAGCATGCGGTGGTTTTCCGCCGACAGGGTGACGCCGACCCATTGGCCGAAGTGCGGCGACGAACGCCGCACATCCACCGCCACATCAAAAACCGCGCCATTGATGACGCGCACCAGCTTGCCCTGCGACTGCTCGCGCTGGAAATGCATGCCGCGCAAAACACCGCGGCCTGAGTGGCTGTGATTGTCCTGCACGAAGGCGATGTCGAGGCCCAGATCGGCAAAGCTGCGCTGGTTCCAGCTTTCCATGAAGAAGCCGCGCGCATCGCCGAACAGCTTGGGCTCGATGATCAGCACGCCGGGCAGGGCGGTCGGGGTGATGTTCACCGCGCCAGCCCTGCCTTCTGGTTGAGCTGGGTGAGCAGATATTCGCCATAGCCGGACTTCTTCAGCGGTGCAGCGATGGCTTCCAGCTTGGCATCATCGATCAGGCCCATGCGCCAGGCGATCTCTTCCGGACAACAGATCTTCAGGCCCTGGCGTTCCTCGACGATGCGCACATAGTTGGCAGCATCGAGCAGAGAACTGTGGGTGCCGGTATCGAGCCAGGCAAAGCCGCGCCCCATCAGCTCGACATTGAGCTTGCCGGCCTCGAGATAGCATCGGTTGAGATCGGTGATCTCCAGCTCGCCGCGCGGTGACGGCTTCAGATCGCGGGCCAGCGCCACGGCATCGCCATCATAGAAATAGAGCCCGGTGACGGCATAGTTGCTGCGCGGTGCGCGCGGCTTTTCCTCGATGGTCTCGGCGCGGCCATCGGCATCGAACGACACCACGCCATAGGCGGTGGGATCCTTGACATAATAACCAAACACCGTGGCGCCATCAGTGCGGGCATCGGCCTTTGCCATCAGTTCAGGCAGGCCATGGCCGTGATAGATATTGTCGCCAAGGATCAGCACGCTGGGATTGCTCCCGACGAAGTCGGCGCCGATATGATAGGCCTGCGCCAGCCCCTCCGGTCGCGGCTGCTGGGCATAGCTGATGGTGATGCCCCACTGGCTGCCGTCGCCGAGCAGGCTGGCAAAGGCCGGCGCGTCCGCCGGCGTGGTGATGATCAGCACCTCGCGCACGCCGGCCAGCAGCAGCACCGACAGCGGATAATAGATCATCGGCTTGTCATAGACCGGCATCAATTGCTTCGATACCGGCATGGTCAGCGGATAGAGGCGAGTGCCCGATCCGCCGGCCAGGATAATTCCGCGCCGCATAGTCCGTGCCACTCCCGTTCGGGCCGGAAGGGGGCGTCTGCCCCCCTTGTTACTTCGCCGCAGCCGGTGCTGCCGGCTTGGCCGCCCCTGCCGCTGCAACCGCGGCTGCGTTCTGCGTCTTCTGCAGCTGTGCCGCCACCTTGTCGGGCGTGTCATAGCCCTTGCCATAGGTGATCTTGGCCTTGTTGGCCTCGCGCAGCTTGGTCAGTTCGGCCTGCAGTCGCTTGCCGATCTCCTGGCGCTGGATCACCTGCTGGGCATAGGAAATCGCCTTCTCGCCCAGGAACGGCTCGGTCTTCATTTCGGAGACGACGTTGACATAGACCACCGGTGCCGGGGCGCCCTGCGGCTGGTCGGTATACATGAACGGCTCGCCATTCGGGCCCTTCGACAGCTTGACGAATTCCTGGCTCAGTCGCGGATCAAGCACCAGCGTGTCGATCTGCTGCGGTGCCCGGCGATAATCGACATTGCCTTCGATCAGTATCTTTTCGACTTCCTGCATCGACTTGGCGCTCTTCAGCGGCAGGTTGGCAAAGCTGGCCGTGCGCAGGAACTGGATCTGATCCAGCGTCATGACGCGGCGATCGCTGAACATGATCGGGTTGTCGCTGATGAACTTCTGGGCCGCCTCACGCGGGGTCGATTGCACCTTGCCAGCCACTTCGGCCTGCAGCGCCTGCACCAGCAGATTTTCATCGTTGCGGGTCTTGGCCAACACGAACTGCGGTGACTGGTCCAGCTTGCGGGCGCGGGCCTCGTTGGCCAGCATCTTGCGCTCGATCACGCGGGCCAGCGCGACGGATTCGACCAGTTTGCGCGGTGCTGCCGCCGCCTGCGCACCCATGCCGGCGATCTCGGCATTGACTTCGTGGATGGTCACATCCTTGCCATCAACTGTGGCCACCACCTGGCCTTCGGGGGCCTTGGCCTCCTTGCTGCAGGCGGTCAGCGCCAGGCTGGCAACGGCAGCCAGCAACAGCGGAACACGGGTCTTCATCGCTTCATCACTCCCCACCAGGTCTGTTCGCCCACGGGCCGAACAGATTTGAACAAGATCCTGTTCTCTCTTGCCGCTGTGGTCCGCCATGGTCAACCACAAGCACGGCCCGCACCGGCGTCAGAACCGGCGGCCGAGCGCGGCGCGGGCGATGGCGCTGGCATTGGCGCCACGCCGGCGCAGCAGTCGACGCAGCACGAGGCCCCAGCTGACCAGCCAGTGCAGCGGCCACAGCAGCGGATAATGGCGCCAGATGAACTTCAGCCGCGCCCGCGTCAGCCAATAATCGGCAAAGCTGTTGCGCGTGCTGCGCGCGCTGCCCGAACCGATCGAGCGGCCGGCCTTGTGGAACACGTTGGCACCATGAGCGAAGGCGGTTTCAAAGGCCTTGCCGCGCAGCTTGCGATTGCGCACTGCCCAGTCAATCTCCTCGAAATACAGGAAATAGCGCTCCTCCATGAAGCCAACTTCTGTGAGGAAGTCGCGGCTCACGGCCAGGCTGGCGCCGAGCACGAAATCGGTGGCGTCAGCGACGTCCTGCGGGCTGTATTTGATGGTGGCCGGTTGCTCGCCGCCCAGCGAACGACTGGCGCCGGTGAACAGGTTGAAGGCTGAGCCATTGAGCGCCTGGATGCGATCAGGCTCCCAATAATGGCGCACCACCGTCCCGCACATGCCGACCCGCGGCGTCGCCATCATCCGCGCCAGCAGCGCCATCGCGGCATCGGGTGCAACCACCGTGTCGTTGTTGAGCAACCAGAGATGCTTGAGCTGGGGATCGCCAAGCAGATAGCGCAGGCCCAGGTTGTTGCCGCCGGCAAAGCCGCGATTGGTTTCAGACCGGATCAGGGTGAGCGGCTCAACCTGCGCGCGGCCGCTCTCTGCCGTGGCGGCATCGATTTCGGTCACGGGCACCGGCTTGGCCACCGGCGGCGCCGAAAAGGCGCTCATTTCGGTGGACTCGGCCGCAGCATCGAGTTGCCCGGCGGCCCAGGCGCGCAGCCGCTCCATCGAATCATCGCCAGAACCATTCTCAACCACCACCACCTTCATCGGCAGAGTCGAGCGCAACAGGCTCTCCAGGCATTCGATGGTGTCGCCGGCACCGCGGAAATTGACGATGACGACGCCGAGCAGCGGCGGCAACGCCGACGGGGCCAGCGCTCCGGGCGCACGGGCTTCCGCCGCCCTCATGCCGCGCCCCCGTGCCAATGGGTGGCGGCATCCTCGCCGGTGGCGCCAATGACGCGCAGCATTTCCAATCCGCGCAGCAGCCGCACCTGCGCCAGCACGCCCACGCCGCGCAGGCGGTTGGCCAGGCCCGACAGGCGCGGCGACGTGAGAAGGCGAGCGCCATCGACGAACACCGAGACCGGCATCAGCGCTGCCTTGCCCAGCCAACGCCACAGGGCTTTGCCGGCGGCGCGGTGTTCAGCCCAGTCATGGGCGACATGGCGCCGCCATTTCAGGGCCAGGCTGGCCAGATCGGTGCGCGCCGGGTGATAGATGCACATGGCCGGCACATAGACCGGACGGTAGCCGGCAGCCGAGGCGCGCTGGCCCCAGTCGCGATCCTCGGCAACGCCGATGCCGGCAAAGGGCCCCACCGTTGCATGGACATCGCGGTGCATGGCGAGGTTGCCCGTGCCCGAGAAGCCCTGGCGTTCGATGTAGAGACGCTGACGATAGGCAAACACCGCCTCATAGGCTTCGACCGGGGTGAGGCGGGCCGGATCGATGAAATCGATGCGCACGTCGCCACCGACGACGCCGCGATTGCCGCTGGCCTCCACCGCTTCGACAGCGGCCTGCAGCCAGCCGTCACCGGCCCGGCAATCCGCGTCGATGAAGGCCAGAACCGGCGCTCGCGCCACCGCCACACCGGCATTGCGCGCCGGGCCGGGGCCGGGAGTGGGCTCCACCAGGTAGCGCACGCCCGGATAATCGGTGAGCACGGCTTCCGGTGTCTGGCGCGAGCCATTGTCGACGACAATGATCTCCACCGCGCCATCCAGACGCTGACCTGCCACAGACGCCAGGCAGCGCGCCAATGCGTCGGGCATGTTGAAGTGTGGAATGATCACGGACACGCGCGGAACATCCGAGGGCAGATCCGGCGGGCTGGGCATCGGCACTGCCCGTCAGGCAGCCAGCCGGGCCATGGCCGCCGACATCATCAGCAGGGATGCAACGCCGGGATATCCGAAGCGGAAATGCGGATCGCCCGGGCCTTCGCGCCGTTCCAGCAGGTCAACGGTGTTGACGAACAGCTTGAGGTCACGCTCGATTGCCAGCGGCGAATGGGTGCCGCCCATTTCGGCATAGACATCGTCGACGGTGAACCAGCCATCGGCCGAGCTGCCGGCCCGTGCGGCGGCGACCAGCAGGCCCCAGTGCACGCGGGCTTCGTCACGCGCCAGATTGGCCTGCACCCGGCGCGGCAGGCTGGCCTGCCATTCGGCAATCACCTGTTCGACGGCCTTGCGGGCATCGGCATCACCGACCACGCTGCGATCATCGTTCATGGCCAGGATGCCGGCCTGGTGGCCGAGCAGGCGCACAAGATAAGGCGAACCACCAGCCATCTGGGTGATCATCGCCAGCGCAGCGTTGTCATAGCGGATTTCGGCAGCACGTTCGCCCAAACGCAGCAGCTCCTTGACCTCGGCACCGTTCATCGGGCGCATCGGCAGGCCGGTGATGTTGCGCCGGATCGACGGTGCATAGCCGATCAACTCGTCGAGGTTGAGCGCGACACCGGTGATGACCAGCTGCACGCGGGCGGCGCGGTCCGACAGATTCTTGATCAGTTCGGCGACTTCGCGGCGGAAGTTCACGTCCACCACGCGGTCATATTCGTCGAGAATGACCAGCACCCGGGTCCCGACCACGCCGGCCATCACATCGGCCAGTTCGCGCGCACCGAATGGGCCTTCCGGCAGCATCACCTCGAAACTGTCGCCCTTTTCGGCCTCCAGCGAGTTGGGCAGCACCGAGCTGTGATAGATGCGCGGAATGCGGGCGCAGACCGAACGGAACATGTCGGAGAAATTGGCTGCCGTGCCACAACTGCCATAGATGACGAGGTAGCGCGCTTCGCGGGCGGTTTCGGCAAACACATGGGCCAGACTGGTCTTGCCGATCCCGCGTTCGCCATAGATGACGACGTGGACGCGCTGCTCCTCGACCGCGTTGATCAGTGCCGCCATCGCCTCACGGCGGCCTGCGAACGATTCGCGCGCGATGACCGGCTGCGACGCCCCCAGTGCATCGCGCAGCGCCAGCCGACGGCGAGCCAGTTCGTTGGCGACATCGGTTTCGACGTCATCCGACGCATTGGCCATGAAGCGCGGCAGCATCGGGCCGGGCTCGGCAGCCGTGCGGCGCCACAATTCTCCGCCGGCAGGCGCAAAATCCTCCCGGTTCACGCCAGGCGCCACGTCGGCCGGTGCAATGCTGTCCATGCCGCTTTCGGCCTGGTCAGTCGCCTCGTCACGAGTCTTGCGTTTCCAGATCATCACCACCCCAGTCTGGCATCATGCGATTGTGTCCGCGCTCACACTCTGCCGGATTTCCGGCAGCAGGTCAGGACGAGTCCTGCCCTGCAGTGACGGCCCGGACATGCAATCGCTTGACCCGCATGTGCCACGAAGCGGGCGCGGAAGCGAGTGGCAAATATCGCTTCGCAGTCACACCATTTCCAAAAAAGGCTGCGATATTGGGTGAAAAGCTTGTCGCAAGTTGCGGCAGCGTGTAGCAAACGTGTCGTTAGGGTTTCCGAGTTATAGCCGTTACTCCGGTTATCGTGCCGTTCTGGCGAGGGCGGGATTGGGGATGGTGGCGCCGATGGATTGGGTGGGTGGAATGACGCTGTTTGTTGTCCGGCAAAAATTGCCGGTGGGCGCGGCCATGACGGCCGTCGCCCTGTGGTCGGTTGCGGCCACCCCGGCGCTGGCCCAGATCAACCCCTATGCCCAGACTGGCAGCAATGGCCCGGCTGACAATGACGACCCTTCCCTGCGCGCGCCGACCGCGGTGCCGGGGCTGGCTGGATACAACCGCGGCCTTTCGCTCGATTTCTCGATCCTGTCCCGCTATGACGACAATCTGGGCCGTCAGCCAGTGAAGGATGGCGGCTTCCGGTTCCGGCCGCAGGTCAATGGCGTCTATGGGCTTGGCCTGGGGCGTGGTGGCGTGTTCGTTCAGGCCAATTATGGCCGCGACTTCATTTCGGGGACCAGCCGGCTTCGCCCGTCGGACCGTCTGATGCTTGGCGGCGGCCTGGATTTCCAGCTGTCGCGCTGCACCGGCGAGGTCGGGGGATCGTGGCGCCGCGCGCTCAGTTTCGTCACCGATACCACCCAGTTTGGCGGTTTTTCGCAGGAAACGGCCACGGCTGGCTTTGCCGCGCAGTGCCGAATTGGCAGCGCGCTCAGCATCAACGGCTCAGTGTTGCGTTCCACGATCGAAACCGTGCGCGACAGTAGCGGCGTGGTGCCGTTCAGCACGGCCTTCAACGTCGAACGCTGGAGCTATTCGGCCGGGCTCGGCTTTGGCACGCCAGCGCTGGGACAGTTCTCGCTCGGCGGTTCCATCACCGATTCAAAGTTCCCGGGTCGGCTGGTGTTGACCCCGACGGGGGTCGTCGAGGACGGGCTGAGCCAGCGCAGCGCCCGCTTCGGCTATTCGCGCCGCTTCGGCAACCGCATCAACCTGTCGGTCGGCGCCTCCTACATCGATACGCAACCTTCGACGACGTTGAGCGTTGTGCTGATCGATGGTGTGCCGCAAGTTGTCGACCGGCCGGGTTTCCGCGGCCTGGGCTATGACGCGGCGCTCGATGTCACCTTGTCGCGGCGGATGGGCCTGATGATCACTGCCGGGCGCAACACTTTTGCCAATGGCGTGGTCGGCGCGCAGTTCACGGTCGCCAACACCTGGGCCGCTCAGCTTGATTACCAGCTCGGCCGCCGCTTCACTGTCGGCGCCGGGGTGAGTCATCGCCGGAGTGATTATCGCGGCGCATTCAATTCGCCGCTCGATCCGGTGCGCCGCGTGTCTGATGATTTCACGCGTTATTACGGCCAGTTCGGCGGGCGGCTGGCCCGGCGCATGCGGTTCACGATCGATGTCGCGCACAATATGCGCCGGTCGAACCCGGCGATCTTGAATTTCAACTCGACCAGTGTCGGGTTCTCACTTGGTTACCAGTTGGGAAGAGGCGCGAAATGAAGCAATTGCTGAAGGCGGCTGCCCTGTCGGTGTTGATGGCGGGCACGGCACTGGCCCAGAATGCCGAGTACAAGGGCTACACGCTGGGACCGGATGATACGGTCCAGGTCATCGTCTATGGCCAGAGCGAATTCAACGTCACCACCCGCATCAAGGCTGATGGCACCATCGTGATGCCGTTGATCGGCATCGTGCAGGCCGGCGGGCAGACCAACATCACGCTGGCCAAGGAAATCACCGACAAGCTGGTGGCCAGTGGTTTTCTGAAGCAGCCGCTCGTCAACATCGAAGTCGGTTCCTACGTGTCACGCTCGGTCAACGTGGCCGGAAATGTTGGCGCGGCCGGCATCATTCCGCTCGATCGCCCGTATCATGCCCTGGAAGCATTGCTGAAGGCGGGCTGGGTGCGCAACGACGGGGCCAATTTTGTCTATCTGCGGCGCCAGGGCCAGCCCGAGCGCAAGCTGGACGTGGAGCAGCTGGTGCGCGGCGACGCCAATGCCGATCCGCTGCTGCAGCCGGGTGACACGCTGTTCGTGCCGCCGGCCGAAACCTTCTTCATCTATGGCCAGATCAATTCGCCGGGCATGAAGGCGATCCTGCCAGGCATGACCATCCGTCAGGCCATCGGGCTGTCGGGCGGCGTCTCGCCGTCGGGCAAGGCCGACAAGGTGGGCCTGGTGCGCGGTAATGGCAAGGAAGTGGATGCCGATCCGTCCATGAAGGTGCAGAATGGCGATGTGATCATCATCAAGGAGCGACTGTTCTGATCGTCACTGGCGGTCAGCATCGGGCGGCCGGGGTGAAAACGGGAAAGGGGCCAGGCAAACTGGCATGACGTTATGAGCATTATTCAGCTGTTGCGTATTCTGGTGGCCCGGCGGTGGATCGTCTTTGGCTGCATGTTGCTGTCGCTGATCGTGGCGGGGGCTGTCGGCAAGATCCTGCCGGCGCGCTATCCGGCCACGGCTCGCGTGCTTATGGACAATTTCAAGCCCGACCCGGTGACGGGCACCATGATGAACGTCAATTCGCTGCGCGTCTTCACCCGCACACAGATCGAGCTGATCAAGGATTATCGTATCGCTGGTGAAGCCGTCGACAAGCTGGGTCTGACCGACAATGCCGACCTGTTGGCGCAGTGGCAGGCGCAAACTGGTGGTTATGGCGATTTCCGCCGCTGGGTCGCCGATCGCATCATCGACAGCACCCGCGTGGACCTGATCGAGAATTCGAACATCCTGGCCATCAATTATGAAGCCAGCAATCCCGAAGTCGCCCGCCGCACCGCCAACGCGCTGCGCGAAGCTTATATCGAGAACAGCCTGAAGTTCCGCACCGACAGTGCCGGCCGCACCGCCGAATGGTATCGCGAACAGGCCAACCGCGCCCTGAAAGCGCTGGAAGCCGCTGAATCTGCCAAGACCAAGTTCGAGCAGGAAAATGGCATCGTGATGACCGCGTCGGGCGAAGCCGAAACCGTGAAGCTGGCGAGCCTGCAGGCGGCGCTGACCGCGGCCCGCAGCAACGAGAGCATGCAGCAGTTCGAGGCGGTCAAGCAGGCCACAACGTCCAGCGTGGTCGATCAGCTCAAGGTGCAGCTGGCCACGCTCAACGACCAGATCGAGAGCGCTTCAGAACGGCTGGGCGTGCAGCACCCGACTTATCTCGCGATGCTGTCCCGCCGCCAGCAGCTGGAACGCCAGCTGGCGCGTGAACAGGTCGCGGCCCGCCAGGCCGGGGCGCAGCAGATGGGGGCCTCGCGCAGCAGCGTCGCCCAGATCGAGGCGTCCTATGAAGCCCAGCGCGCCAAGGTGTTCGCGATGAAGGAAAAGCTCGACAAGTTGAACCAGCTGGTTGGTGAAGTCGCGCTGCGCCGCGCCCAGTATGAGCAGGCGGCCAAGCGCACGGCCGACTTGCAGCTGGAATCAAACGTGGCTGATGCCGGCCTGATCGTGCTGGGCGATGCCACCGTTTCGGCCCAGCCGTCGTTCCCGAACTGGCCGCTGATCATCGGTCTTGCCGCCGGTGCCGGCCTCGCCCTTGGCGTGGTGACGGGCCTGTTCGTCGAATTGGTGAACCGGCGCGTGCGCGGGGCTGAGGATCTCAGCTTTGCCTCCCGTGTGCCGGTGTTTGCGGTCATTGCTGAACGCCGCAAGCCGGAATGGCACCAGTTCGTCAAGCGCATCCTGAGCCGTGGCAACGCCACTGCGTCAGGCATGCAGCCAGCCCAGTGAGTACCCACGCCATGGACAATGTCGAAACCGAAATTGGCGCTGAAACCGAAGTCGAAGCTGCGCCGGCGCACGACGCCGGCAGTGTTGACGGTGGTGAGCGTTATGATGCGCCGATCCGTGACGTGCTCACCCGGCTGGGCTTCCTCAGCCTCGACCAGGTCGCCAAGGTGCAGGCCCATGCTGCCGAGCGGGGCCTGGATTTTGACCAGGCCGCGCTGGAACTGGGCTTCATCACCACCGAGGATCTGGATCGCGCCCGCGAACAGCTGATCAACAGCCTGGCCCTGCAGAATATCGCCCGCCGTCCTGTGTCGGATGAACTGGTGGTGCTGTCGGACCCCGGTTCAGTGCGGGCGGAATCGATCCGCATGCTGCGCACCTCGATAATTGCCCAGCACATCAAGAACGGCCGTCGCGGCCTGGCCGTGGTGGCCACGGCCGATGGCCATGGCTGCTCGTGGGTCGCCGCCAATCTGGCGGTGGCGCTGAGCCAGGTCGGCTTCAAGATCCTGCTGGTCGATGCCAACATGCGCTCGCCGCGGCAGGACCAGATCTTCGGCCTCGATCCCAATGCGCCGGGCCTGTCGAGCTTCCTGTCGCTGCAGGTCGCCCGGCCGGAGCGCGTGGTCAATGCCAACGTCCTTCCCGGCCTGGCGCTGATCACCGCCGGCCCGCCGACCAGCCGCCCGCAGGAACTGCTGTCGGGCAACCGGTTCCGCGACGGTGTCAACACGCTGCTGCGCGAATATGATCTGGTGATCTTTGACACGCCCGCCGCCAACACCAGCGCCGACGCGTTGAACGTCGGGGCAGGGGCCGCCTACGCGCTCGTCGTCGGCCGTTCAAACCACAGTTTCTACAAGGACATCAACACGCTGACCGATCAGCTGGCAGCCGCCCGCTGTGCCGTGGTCGGTGCGGTGTTGAACGAGTTCTAATGCCGGACCCGGGGGCGATCGCACCAGCAGCGGCGCCAGCCGCGACCGACTGGCGCCAGCTGCTGTCCGCGCACTGGCCGTTGTGGCTGGGTGTGGCCTCCATGGCCGTGCCGACGCTGATCGCGCTGGCGCAGGGGCCGTGGCAGGAGGAATCCGGTGTGCACGGCATCATCGTGCTGGTTACCGGCCTGTGGCTGGTCTGGCGCCGGCATGACGAGATCATGGCGGCCCGCACTGATGGCAACCCGGCGCTGACCATTGCCGCGCTTGCGCTGGCGGTGCCGCTCTATATCGCCGGGCGGGCCTTTGAATTCATCAGTATCGAAACTGCGGCGCTGCTGCTGGCGCTGGTTGCGGTCGCCCAGCAATATTGGGGCCTCAAGGTGGTGAAGAGCCTGTGGTTCCCGATCGTCTATCTGGGCTTTGTCATCCCGTTGCCGGGCTGGTTCCTCGATACGATCACGCTGCCGCTGAAGGAGTTCGTCTCGGAACTGGTGACGGGCGGCCTCGCTGCCGTGGGCTACCCGGTCGGCCGCATGGGGGTGACGCTCTATATCGGATCCTATCAGTTGCTGGTGGAAGATGCCTGCTCGGGCCTTAACTCGCTGATCAGCCTGACCGCCATCGGCCTTTTCTATGTCTATCTCATCCGCGGCTCCAACCCGCTCTATTCGCTGCTGTTGCTCGCGATGGTGATCCCGATCGCGATCGCCGCCAATTGCGTGCGGGTGGCGGCGCTGGTGCTGATCACCTATCATTTCGGCAACGCCATGGCGCAGGGCTATCTCCACAATTTCGCCGGCATGGTCACCTTCGTGTCGGCCCTGCTGTTCATCTTCGCGCTCGATTGGGTGCTCACCCCGCTGCGCCGTCGCCTGGAAAGCAAGCCGGCATGAGCGGGATCAGTCGCCGTGATGTGCTGATGGGCGGCGCCCTCCTGGCCGGTGCCACAGGTGCGGCCGCGCTGATGCCGCGCAATCGCCTGGTGCTGATGCCGCAAGGCCATGAGCTTGAGAAGTTCGTGCCCGAAACGCTGGGCAGTTGGCACCACGTGCCCAGCCCCGGCATCGTCATGCCGCGTACCGAGGGCAGCTTGTCGGCTAAGCTCTATGGCCAGGTGCTGAGCCGGGTCTATGTCTCCCAGACCCAGCTGCCGGTGATCCTGGTGATGGCCTATGGCCCGATCCAGAACGACCTGTTGCAGCTGCACCGCCCGGAAGTCTGCTACACGGCGGTCGGCTTTGCCGTATCGGGCACGACCCCGGCGCTGCTGCCCTTGCGGCCGGGCGTGGACCTGCCGATCCGCGAGCTTGTCGCCCAGTCGGAACAGCGCACCGAAACCATCACCTATTGGACCCGGATTGGCGATGATCTGCCGACCAACGGCACCGAACAGCGCATCGCCAAGCTGAAACAGCAATGGGCTGGCTATATTTCCGATGGCATATTGGTGCGGCTGAGCTGCGCGGTGCCGCCGGAGCCAGGTGTGCGTGACCAGCTTGCGGCCTTTGCGCGCGAACTGGTGCAGGCGGTGCCGCTGGCGGATCGGCCGGCGCTGGTGGGGCGGCCAATAGCCGCCAGGCTAGCCTGATGCGTGCTCGCCGGGCCTGGTCAGCCCTGCTTGAAGGGCTGAAGAACGCGCCAGATGAAACCGATGGTGGCGATGAACAGCGCCACGGCGCCCGCATGCATCACCACTTCGCCGGACTTCATCGCTTCGTTGCCGATGTAATTGGTCACCGCACAGCCGACCGCGGCCACCATATATTGCCAGAGATGATCACGGGCTTCACCCTGACTGCGCTGCAGAAACAGCACGATCAGGCCCGCGAAGGTCATCACCGTCAGCCAATCATATGGCGTTTCCATGCACGCTACTCCCTCGGACCGACCTCTATAGCAATTCGCGGCAGGCTGACCAGACTATTTAGGACCGTGTGTGCCAATTCATCGGTACTGTTGATCGGGGCTGCGCCATGAACAGCCAGAATCCGATCACGCCACCTGCCCCTGACGTTACAGCTGTTGCTGGCGGCCCCGGCGTCCCGCTCAGCCTGGCGATCCTGATCGTTCGGATGCTGGAATTCCTCGCGGTGGGCGGCAGCGGTCTGTGGCTGATCGCGTCGGCGCCGACGGATCTGGGCTTTAACGACGAGCTTTATGCCCGCATCACCCTGATCGCCAGCCTGGCCTTTGCCGTGCTGGCCGAAAGCCTGGGCAGCTACGATATCGAAGCGCAATTCTCGCTGCGGCTGGGCTGGCGGCGGGTGCTGATGGCCTGGACGATGGCCGCCCTGTTCCTGATCACCATGGGCTTCCTGCTGAAATCGTCGGAAAACGTGTCGCGCGCCTGGGCGATCAGCTGGTTTGCCACCGGCGGCGTCGCGCTGCTGTTCACCCGCGTGGTCACCACCATGTGGGTACGCCGCCTCAAGCAACGTGGCACCTTCAATGAACGCGTCGCCATCTTCGGTGCCGGACCGCAGGGCGTGCGCTTTGCCGAATATGTGCAGGCGCACGATCGGCTGACCATCACCCTGGTCGGCATCTTTGATGATCGCCGGCCCGATCGGTTGCCAACCGAAGCCGCGGGCGTGCCGGTGCTGGGCAATCTTTCCACGCTGATTGGCATGATCCGCGATGGCCTGATCGATCAGGTGGTGGTGGCGCTGCCCTGGGCCGCCGAACGCCGCCTGCAAGACGTGATGGCGCGGCTGGTGCTGACGCCGGTGAAGGTGCGGCTGGCGCCTGACCTCGTATCCTTCACCTTCGCGCACCGGCCGGTCGTCATCCTGGGCGACGTGCCGGTGATGACCCTGTTCGAACGGCCGATCTCCGGCCTGTCGGGCATTGCCAAGACGATCGAAGACAAATTGCTGGCGGCGCTGATCCTGGTGGCGGTGTCGCCGATCATGCTGCTGGCGGCGCTGGCCGTGCGGCTGGACTCGTCGGGCCCGATCCTGTTCCGCCAACCGCGCGAAGGTTTCAACAACAGCACCTTCCGCTGCTTCAAGTTCCGCACGATGTATCACGACCAGCTGGAGTACAAGAACATCAACCAGGCCAGCCGTGATGATCCGCGCATCACCCGGGTCGGCCGGTTCCTGCGGCGCACCAGCATCGATGAACTGCCGCAGCTGTTCAACGTGCTGATGGGTGACATGTCACTGGTCGGGCCACGCCCGCACGCCGCCTCCACCCGGGCCGGCGGTCGGCTGTTTTCCGATGTGGTGCAAAGCTATGCCGCACGTCACAAGGTGAAGCCGGGCATCACTGGCTGGGCGCAGGTGCGCGGCTGGCGCGGCGAGACCGACACCGAAGAGAAGCTGATCAAGCGGATCGAGCACGACCTCTATTACATCGAGAACTGGTCGATCTGGCTCGATCTCTACATTCTGGTGCGCACTGTCGGTGCCGTTCTGCTGCCCAGGAACGCCTTCTGAACCCGCTTGGCCGATGCCTGCGCACGGCTGGTCGTGACGCGGTGTCGCGCAAACCGGACAGAATGTCGCATGCGAAGCAAAATTGCCGTTGGCGTCTTGGCAGAGACATAATCTTTCCCTAAGCGCTGCCTTCATCAAAGTTTCCTGTCTGCTGGCCGGCCCTTGCCGAGCCAGCGGCAATGTTGGGCAGACAGAGCGATGTACGATCCCGCCGCCGCTTCGCGTGCGCCTGTTCCGATCCCCGGTGTCAACCCGGTGCGCACCCGTGCCGACTGGGATGCTATGCGCGCCGCCGTGCTGGCCGATCCCGGCGCGTTCCACGGCGATATCGCGGCGCGCAACCTGCACTGGCTGGTGGCTGTCGATGGCCGCACGGCGTGGCTGAGCCGCGATGCGCAGGGCCGCTGGAGCGGCTGGGACGCTGACACCGCTGCCCCGGTGACGGCCGACCTGCCCGCCGATTTTGCGCCCTGGACCCGCGCCTTCAATGCCGATGACGCGCCCAATTTCCGCTGGTTCGAAGGCGGCCGCACCAATGCTGCCTTCAACGAGCTTGATCGCCACGTGCTGGCCGGCCACGGCGCTGAAACCGCCTTCATCTTCGAAGGCGACCGTTGGGACCTGGCCGCCAATAATGGTCGCGGCGCCCCGGTTGATTGCGTGTCGGTCTCGCGCCGCCAACTGCTGCTCGAAGCCGCCAAGTGCGCGATTGCCTTGCAGAAGCTCGGCCTGAAGGCCGGCGACCGCATCGCGCTCAACATGCCCAACATCCCGGCCCAGCTCTACTGGACGGAAGCGGCCAAGCGCATCGGTGTCATCTACACGCCGGTCTTCGGCGGCTTTTCCGACAAGACATTGTCGGATCGCATCCACGATGCCGGCGCGCGCATCGTCATCACCGCCGACGGTGGCTATCGCAACGCCCAGATCGTGCCGTTCAAGACGGCCTATACCGACCCGGCGCTCGACAATTATGTGCCGGTCAATGTCGCGCTGCGTTTGCTCACTGATCGTCTGGGCGGCGAAGACCTTGGCTTGTCTGACGCCACCCGCACGGCCATGTCCGGCATCGTCACGGCGGCGCTGAAGGGCGAAGTCACTGTCGAGCGCGGCGACGTCATGCGCGGGCTGGGCCGGGCGCTGGCGGAACTGGGCAAGGACGGCCTGGTTGATGCCGCGCAATCCGCCCGCATCCGCATCGCCATCGCCGAGGCACTGGTCAGCACGCCGCCGCGCGTGGAGGCGGTGATTGTCGCCAATCACACCCATGTGCCCGATCTGGTCTGGCGTGACCGCGATCTGTGGAGCCATGACCTGACCAACGCCGCGCTGGCTGATATTCTCACCGCCGCGGGCCTGCCCGATGAGGCGGCGCTGCACGCGCTGGACGATGAAGCCTTCGTGGCCGCGATCTGGAAAGCGTCGAAGCCGCTGCCGGTCGATGCCGAATATCCGTTGTTCTTCATCTACACCTCGGGTTCGACCGGCAAGCCGAAAGGCGTCGTCCATGTCCATGGCGGCTATGCCAGCGGCATCATGGAGACGATGAAGGTCGCGTTTGACGCGCGTCCGGGCGACACCATCTTCGTTGTCGCCGATCCGGGCTGGATCACCGGCCAGAGCTACATGATTGCCGCCGCGCTGCTGAGCCGAGTCACCACCGTGCTGGCCGAAGGCTCGCCGGTGTTCCCGCATGCCGGGCGCTTTGCCGCGATGATCGAGAACCACGGCGTCACCATCTTCAAGGCGGGCGTGACCTTCCTGAAGGCGGTGATGACCGATCCGCAGAACCTCACCGACATCAAGGCCTATGACCTGTCGAAGCTGCGGGTCGCCACCTTCTGCGCCGAGCCCTGCTCCCCGCCGGTGCAGGATTTCGGCATGAAGAACATCACGCCGCAATATATCAACAGCTATTGGGCGACCGAGCATGGCGGCATCGCCTGGACGCATTTCTATGGCAATGGCGATTTCCCGTTGGCGGCCGATGCCCGCACCTTCCCGCTGCCGTGGATCGTGGGCGACGTGTGGGTGGAAGACGAAGCCGGCGACAGGCAAGCGACCGCGCTGCTGACCCGCGAGGGCAGCGACGGCGTGATGTGGCGCAAGGCCGGCAAGGGCGAGAAGGGCGAGATCATCATCGCCGCGCCCTATCCCTATCTGGCGCGCACCGTCTGGGGCGATCCGGAGAATTTCCGCGTGGAAGATGGCGTGGTTGCCTCTGGCTGGGCGGGCGACTCGGTGCGCTGGCGCGATGGTTATTGGAGCCGCTGGCAGGGCGTGTGGGCCTATACCCAGGGCGATTTCGCCGTGCAGGGCGATGATGACGGCTTCTCGCTGCATGGCCGCTCGGATGACGTGATCAACGTCTCCGGCCACCGCATGGGCACCGAGGAGATCGAAGGCGCCATCCTGCGCGACAAGGCGCTGAACCCGGAAAGCCCGGTCGGCAATGTGCTCGTCGTTGGCGCGCCGCACCGCGAGAAGGGGTTGACGCCGCTCGCCTTCATCACGCCGGCCCCCGGCCAGATCATCACCCGTGATGACGAGCGTCGCTTGGCTGATCTGGTGCGTAACGAAAAGGGCGCCGTGGCCGTGCCGGGCGATTTCATCACGGTGAGCCAGTTCCCCGAAACCCGCAGCGGCAAATATATGCGCCGCATGGTGCGGGCGCTGGTGGAAGGCACGCCCATTGGCGACGTCACCACGCTGAAGAACCCGGAAAGCCTGGACGAGCTGAAGCGCGCCATCACCAAATGGGAGCGCAAGCAGCGCCTGTCGGAAGACCAGGATATCTTCGACCGCTATCGCTATTTCCGTATTCAATACAACACGGTCGCGCCGGGCAAGAAGGTGGCGACGGTGTTCATCACCAACCCGCCGGTGAACGCGCTCAACGAACGCGCCATCGATGAACTGGTGATCGTCGTCGAGCATCTGTCGCGCCGTGACGATGTGGCCGCCGTGGTGTTCACCGGTGACGGCACCGCCAGCTTCGTCGCCGGCGCCGACATTCGCCAGTTCCTTGAAGAAATCCACACCGTCGAGGAAGCCCGCGTGCTGCCGGCCAACGCCCAGCTGGCGTTCGGCAAGATCGAGCAGATGGGCAAGCCCTGCGTGGCGGCCATCCAGGGCGTGGCGCTGGGCGGCGGCATGGAGTTCGCACTGGCCTGCCATTATCGCGTGGCGGAATCGCACGCACGCTTCGGCCAGCCTGAAATCCGCCTGCGCCTGTTGCCCGGCTATGGCGGCACCCAGCGCCTGCCGCGCCTGCTCACCGATCGGCGCGGGCCAGAGGGGATGCTCGACGCGCTCGATCTGATCCTGGGTGGCCGCAGCGTCGAAGCGTCGGCCGCGCTCGAGATGGGCGCCATCGATGCCATCGCCGATGGCTCAAATGACGCGCTCAGCCTCGCCCACGCCGCCGTGCGTGAGTTCGTCCGGCTCGGCGACACCAGCCATCTCGGCCGCGCCTGGGCCGAACGCCGCAAGGCCGCCAAGAGCGCGTGGCAACATGAAGGCCATGTCGATCTTGATGCCGCGCTGAGCGATGCGTTCGTCCAGCGCATCCTGAAGCAGCTGGAATGGGCCGGCCGCGGCAAGGCTGGCGAGCGCGCCATCGACGCGATCCGCACCGGCTGGAACCAGGGCATGGCCGCCGGCCTCGCCCGCGAAGCCGAATTGTTCGCGCAGGCCGTGGTCGACCCCGATGGCGGCAAGACCGGCATCCGCCTGTTCATGGACAAAAAGGCGCCGCCGCTGCCCGTCCGCCGCGACGGCGTCCATGTCGAAGCCGAATTCGACGCCAAGGCCCAGCGCCTGGAAGCGGCCGGCGACCTGCTGCCGGTCGGCGCGCCCTTCTTCCCCGGCATCACCCCGATCCCCGGCCATCAATATGGCTTCGGCATTGCGCGCAGCCCGGATACCGGCGCGCCGCAGTTCGGCCCGCCAGCGACCCACGAAAAGCAGCTGATCGTGCCGACGCCGCAGCCGGAGCCGAACGAGGCCTTGGTCTACATGCTCAGCTCGGAGGTCAACTTCAACGATATCTGGGCGTTGACCGGCATCCCCGTCTCCCCGTTCGACAATCACGAGGAGGATGTGCAGCTCACCGGCTCCGGCGGCCTCGCGCTGGTCGCGGCGCTGGGCAGCGAAGTGCGCGGGCAGGGCCGCCTCAAGGTCGGTGATATGGTGGCGGTCTATTCCGGCACCTCCGATCTCCTGTCCCCGCAGGCCGGGCGCGATCCGATGTATGCCGATTTCGCCATCCAGGGTTATGAGACCAAGTCGGGCAGCCACGCCCAGTTCCTCACCGTGCAGGCGCCGCAGTTGCACCCGGTGCCCGGCGATCTGACGCTGGAACAGGCAGGCAGCTACATTCTCAACCTCGGCACCATCTGGCGCTGCCTCTACACCACGCTGGAAATCGTTGGCGGCAAGACCATCTTCATCGAAGGCAGCGCCACCGGCACCGGCCTTGATGCGCTGAAATCGGCCAAGGCCAGCGGCCTCGCCGTGACCGGCCTGGTTTCCAGCCCGGCGCGTGCCGAATTCGTGAAGTCGAAGGGCGCCGTCGGCGCGCTCGACCGCACCGATCCGCGCTTCAAGTCGCTGTTCACGCCGGTGCCCGATGGCAGCAAGGCCGACTGGGCGGCGTGGGAAGCCGCAGGCGAGGCGCTGGTGGCCGAATACAAGGCCATCAATGGTGGCAAGCTGGCGGATTATGCCGTCTCTCACGCCGGCGAAACCGCCTTCCCGCGCTCGTTCCAGCTGCTGGGCGACGGCGGCGTGCTCGCTTTCTACGGCGCCTCGTCGGGCTATCACCTCAGCTTCATGGGCAAGAAGGGCGGCTCCGACCCCGTCTCCATGCTGGCGAAAGCGGGTGCGCGCGGCGGTGAGGCGGTGCTGATCTTCTATGGCCCGGGCACCACCCAATTGGCCGACGAGACCGGCCTGGAGATGATCGAGGCCGCCCGCGGCTTGGGCTGCCGCATCGTTGTCGTCACCAACACCGATGGCCAACGCGAGTTCATCCTCAGCCTCGGCTTTGAAGACGCGGTGGCCGGCGTCGTCTCCCTCGAAGGCATCAAGCGGCGGGAGGGCGCCAATTTCGATTGGCCCGATACCATGCCGCGGCTTCCGGTCGCCCGCGAGGATATCGAGAATTTCCGCGAGGCCGTGCGCCAGTTCCAGGACAAGACGCTGAAGCCGTTCGGCAACGCCGTCGGCAAGCTGCTGCGTTCGCCCGACAATCCGCGCGGCAACCCGGATATCGTGCTGGAACGTGCCGGGCAGGACACGCTGGGCGTGACGACGGCACTGGTGAAGCCGTTCACCGGCCGCGTGGTCTATTGTGAAGACATGGCCGGCCAGCGCTACAATTTCTACGCCCCGCAGGTGTGGACCCGCCAGCGCCGCATCATCATGCCGATGGCGGAAATCCGCGGCACCCACCTGTGCAACGCCTACGAAGTCACCCGTATGAACGACATGATCGCGGCCGGCATCCTGGATGTGACCGAGCCAACGGTGGTGCCGTGGGAGGGCCTGCCGGAGGCGCACCAGAGCATGTGGGACAACCGCCACACCGGCGCGACCTATATCGTCAACCACGCGCTGCCGGCGATGGGTTTGCGCGGCAAGGATGAACTCTACGAAGCGTGGGCGTCCCTTGGGGCGTCGTTGAGCGCAGACAAGGGGCAGGGGGAATGAACGCCATGGGCAAGACGACGGCGCAGGCCGCGCAAACGGGCCGGCTGGCCGGCAAGGTGGCGCTGATCACCGGGGCGGCCGGCAACCTGGGCGGCAGCATCGTGCGGCGCTACCTGGCTGAAGGCGCGACCGTGGTGATGAGCGGCCGCGACGCCGCCCGCACCCAGGCCGCGCTGGATGCCGCGGTGGCCGAGGTGGGCGGCACCGCCAGCATCGTCACCATGGACGGTTCCGACATCGAATCCGTGCGCGCCGGCATTGCCGAGGTGGTCGGCCGCCATGGCCGCATCGACGTACTGGTCAACAACGCCGGTTCGGCTGGCCCCAAGCAGGTGCTGGGTGATCTGCCGCTGCTGCGCGACGAACTGGACGGCACGCCCGACAGCGAGACGGTGGGCGACGCTGCCCGCAACATCATGGTGGTGGCCTGGAACCTCGTCCGCGCCGCCGCCCCGGCGATGGGCGAGGGTGGCAGCATCATCAACGTCTCCACCATTTTCAGCCGTACCGATTATTTCGGCCGCGCCGCATACACGGTGCCCAAGGCCGCGCTCAACATCCTGTCCAAGGGCCTGGCGCGCGAGCTCGGCACGCGCGGCATCAGGGTGAACCAGCTCTATCCCGGCCCGATTGCGTCCGAACGCATCCGCACCGTCTTCGCTGCCATGGACAAATTGAAGGGCGATGACGCTGGCAGCACCGCCAATCATTTCTTCAACCTGATGGCGCTCGAACGCAGCGTCGATGGCGAGCCCAGGGCCAAGACCTTCCCGACGCCGGCCGATATCGCCAATGCCTGCGTGTTCCTTGGCTCGGACGAGAGCGCGGCCTTTGCCGCCCATGATTTCGAAGTCACCCACGGCATGGCGGTGCCGCTCGAATCGCGCAGCGAATTCCTGCACCGGCCTGATCTGCGTGCCATCGATGGCGATGGCCACGGCATCCTGATCTCCGCCGGCAACCAGCTGGACGACGCTCTGGCGATGGCCGGGCTGTTCGCCGGGCAGGGGGCCAAGGTGCTGCTTGGCTTCCACGCCCAGGCCGCGCTTGATGACGCGGCGGAGCGTCTGCCGGCGGGTGTGAAAGCCGTGCGCTTCCCGCGCCACGATCACCTGGCGATGGACGCCGAACTGGCCCGTTTCACCGCCCATGTGGCGCCCATCGATGGCGCCATCATCCTGCCGACGCGCGGTCCAGGCTATTTCACCGGCGCACTGGCCGAGGCTGGCGATGCGGCGGTGGAGCGCTTTGTCGACGATGAGCTGGAAGGCGCCATCGCGGTTGCCCGCACGCTCGATCGCTACTGGCAGCAGGGCCAGGATCTGCCCGGCGATCCGCGCGTGCTGTTCATCACCAACCCGGATGATGGCGCCGGCAATGGCTGGGCCGATGTGGGTCGCGCCGCTATCGAGGAGTTGCTGCGCGTGTGGCGGGACGAAGCCCGTGTCGCCAGCCAGCAGGGCAAGACGCCGCGCCCGGTGTGGGGCAACCAGATTGTCCGCTTCGGCAACAACGAGCCGGAAAATCGCGACTTTGCCGCCGGCCATGCAGCCCGCTTGCTGCTCGGCGGCCGTGAGGTCGATGCCATCAATCTCTATATCCCGGCCAGCATCGCCAAGGCGACCGGCGCCCGCCGCGCGCTGGCGGGCACGGCCGAGAACATCACCGGGCTGCACCTGGGCAAGGTGGCGCTGATCACCGGCGGTTCGGCCGGCATCGGCGGTGCGCTCGCCCGGCTGCTGGCGCTGGCCGGCGCCAAGGTGATGATGGTCGCCCGCCGCGAGAGCGAGCTTGATGCCGCGCGCGAACGCATCGTGGGCGAACTGCAGGATATCGGCTTTGCCGGTGTGGAGCGCCGGGTGCGCACGCTGGCCGGCATCGATGTGGCCGACATGAAGAGCCTGAAGCACGCCGTTGACGAGACAGTGCGCGCCTTTGGCCGCATCGATTATCTGATCAACAATGCCGGCGTGTCGGGGGCCGAGGAGATGGCGGTGGACATGGGGGTCGACGCCTTCCGCCACACCCAGTTCGCCAATCTCATCTCCAACTATGCCCTGATGCACATGGTGGTGCCCATGATGCGCCGCCAGGGCTCGGGCTATATCCTCAATGTTTCGAGCTATTTCGGCGGCGAGAAGTTCCTCGCCGTCTCCTATCCCAACCGCACCGACTATGCGGTGTCGAAATCCGGCCAGCGCGCCATGGTCGAATCCATGGCCCGCCACCTCGGCCCGGAAATCCAGATCAACGCCATTGCGCCAGGCCCAGTGGATGGTGACCGGCTGGCGGGTCTCGGCGGCAAGCCCGGCCTGTTCGAGCGGCGCGGCCGGCTGATCCTCGAGAACAAGCGCCTCAATGCCGTCCACGCCGCCGTCATCAAGGCGGTGCGCGGCGGCGCGCCGGTGGCACAAGTGCTCTCGCGCCTGTCACGCAACGACAGCGTGCAACTCAGCCACGACAAGGCCAACCCGCAGGCGCTGCGCGACCTGGCGCTGGCCTGTGCGCGCGAGGGCGATGAAAGCTGCTGCTGGGATCGCTACATCCTCACGCCCGTGCTGGCCGCCAAGCTGCTGAAGCGCCTGCGGCTGGGCGGCTGGCTGATCGGCACCGACTGGCAGGACCGTGACGAGAATGACTGGCTGCTGCGGGTGCCGCCCGATGACATGCCGTGGCTGCCGGTCGCCCAGATCGGCCGCGAAGCCGCCAAGGTGCGCGGCGGCGTGCTGAGCCAGCTCCACCTCGGCAAGATGCCGACCGAGACCGAAGTGGCGCAGGCGACGGTGTTCTTCCTCGCCGATCGCGCCGTCTCGGGCGAAACCTTCATGCCGTCAGGCGGCCTCAACGTCGAACGCTCGCACACCGAGCGCGAACTGTTCGGCAGCCCCAAGGCCGAGCGCCTGGCCCAGATGGGCGGCAAGACCGTGTGGCTGGTGGGTGAGCATCTCGCCGATTATCTCGGCGCCGCCGCCCAGGGTTTCCTCGATTGCGACGTGGCGCGCGTGGTGCTGGTCACCGCCAGTGCAGCGGGTGCTGCAGCGATCAAGGCCAATATCAGGGACAGCGGTGACCGAGTGGAAAGCCTGGTCATTGACGGCGATATCGAGAGCGCGATGGACGCGGCGCTGGCAACGTGGGGTCACCCGACCACCATCGTCTCCACCCCGCTCAAGGCCCTGCCCGACCAGCTGTTCGACGCCGACAGTCCGCTGGATGGCGACGGCTTTGCCGACGTGGTCGAGCACAACCTGACCCATCATTTCCGCATCGCCCGCAAGGTCTCGCTGTTCGATCAGTGCCAGCTTGTGCTGGTCTCGCCCGATGTGCCGATGGGCGAGGGGGCCAAGGGTGCGTTTGCGCTGGCCAACTTCGTCAAGACGACGCTGCACGCCTTCACCGCCACCATCGCGGTGGAAAATGAGCGTCTTGTCCACGAGGTGGCAGTGAACCAGATCAACCTCACCCGCCGCGTGCGTTCGGAAGAGCCGCGCAACGCCGGCGAGCACGAGGAAGAGGTCCGCCGCTTCGCCCGTGCCGTGCTGCTGGCCGGGGCGCCGCTGCCGGATGCCGAGGACAGTCGTTATCGCAGCCGCATCTATCGCGGCATGTCGCTGACGGTGTGAGGCCAAACCCCTCCCCCCTCTGGGGGGAGGGTCGGTCGCTCCGTCCGGCCTGTCCTACGCGGCCAAAGCCTGTCATTGTGGCAGGGCTCGGACGATGCCTGGTCCGGGCCAGTGCGACCGGAAAAATCCCGGAATCGATACGAATCGTCAATTGTGTCAAAAACCCGAAACCGGGCCAGCTCTTTCAAAAGTCTGTGCTTTTTAGCCTGCCAGGCGCCGTTCCACGTCAGCCCACAGGCTGGTGATGGCCGTGGCAGCGGGGCTCTTGCGGCCCGCAAGCAGCGGCGTGCGCGTCGCCGTCATCGCCTCCACCGCGGCTGCATAAGGGATAACGGGCCAATCCGGCTTGGCCTCCAGCGCGGCCCGGTGCAGCGCCTTGCGGCGATCGGCCATCGAGAAGACCGGCAGCACAGCCGGCGGCGATTTCATTTCGGCGGCAAGATGGTCCTGCAACTGCGCCAGCGCCCGGGTCGAGAGCGGCGACGGGATCAGCGGCACCACGATAAGATCAGCAGCGCGGAACAATTGATCGGCCAGTTCGGTCAGGCCGGGCGGGCAATCGAGGATGATGCGATCATAGCGCTTCTCCAGTGATTTCAATGCCCTTTTGAGCATCTTCTCACCTTCGCCGGCAAGATCAGCCTCCAAGCGGCGCAGCGAGCGGTCGGCCGCCAGCACGTCGAGATTGGGAAAGGCAGTGGGCTGCACCAGGTCGGTCAGTTCGGCCTCTGTGAGGCCCTTCCGGGCTTTGGCGCCGGCGCGGGCTTCGACCTTGAGCAGCCAACTCGCAGCGCCCTGCGCATCCAGGTCCCAGAGCAGGGTGCGCCGACCCGAAAGGGTGGCGGCGGCATGGGCGAGGTTCACCGCCAGCGCCGTCTTGCCTACCCCGCCCTTGACGCTGAACAGGGCGATGCAGCGCATGAGACGCTTCAGGCCGCCAGGGCGGCGGCGAGGCGGTTGCGAATGGCGATCAAAGCCTGGCGATCAGGTGCGGCGGTCACTATTGCCGGGGCAGGGGCCGGTGATGGCGGCGCCGGCTCCTTGGCCACCACGCTCTTGCCGGCCAGCGCCAACTGGGCACCGCGGATGGTCATGCCGCCATCGTGCAGCAGGGTCTTGATCTGGCGCAGCAACGCCATGTCCACCGGCCGGTAATAGCGGCGGCCGCCGGCGCGCTTCAATGGCTGCAACTGGGGAAAGCGTGTTTCCCAGAAGCGCAGCACGTGCGCCGGCACCCCGATCTCGTCGGCAGCTTCGGAAATGGTGCGGAACGCGGTGTCGGATTTGTCGGTCACGCTCCAACCATCTCCCTGTCGTCCAGGCGCTTACTTGTTGATGGCTTCGCGCAGCAGCTGGCTCGGCCGGAAGGTGAGCACAGTGCGCGGCTCGATCGGCACTTCAACGCCCGTCTTGGGGTTGCGGCCGACGCGCAAACCCTTGTTGCGCAAGACGAAACTGCCAAAGCTGGAAATCTTGACATTGCTGCCGGCAACCAGCGCCTCGCTGATCCGGTCCAGCACCTGTTCGACCAGTTGCGCCGATTCCGTGCGCGACAGACCGATTTCGCGATGAACAGCGTCCGCCAGGTCGGCGCGCGTCACGCTCCCTGCTGAAGTCGTGGTAGCCATGCTTTTCCCCCCAGTTGCTGCGTGCCCGGCAGCAGTTTCGACCCAAACGGTGAGACCAATCGGCAAGCGACTCTTGTTATCGCGTGATTTTACGCGACTTTCTTTGCTTTGCGAGTCGAATTGTCACACCTGGGCGCGAGGTCTGCACTTCTTACCAGCGAACCGCAGCAGCGCCCCAGGTAAAGCCGCCGCCCATCGCCTCCAGCAGCAGCAGATCGCCCGGCTTCACCCGGCCATCACGCACGGCCACATCCAGCGCCAGCGGCACGGAAGCGGCCGACGTGTTGGCATGGCGATCGACCGTCACCACGACCTGATCGGGTGACAGGTTCAATTTCTTGGCCGTGGCTTCCAGGATGCGCAGATTGGCTTGGTGTGGCACCACCCAGGTCACATCTCCCGGCTGCAAAGACGCGGCCTCAAGAACCTCACCCATCACACTGGAAAGATTGACCACGGCATGGCGGAAAACCTCCTTGCCCTTCATCCTCAGCTTGCCCGTGGTGCCGGTTGAACCCGGGCCGCCATCGACATACAGCAGATCATTGTAGCGGCCGTCGCTGTGCAGCTTGGCGGCCAGCACGCCGCGATCGCTGGCGTTGTTTCCGGGTTGGACCTGCGCCTCCAGCACGATGGCGCCAGCGCCATCGCCGAACAGCACGGCGGTGGTGCGGTCTTCCCAGTCCAGGATGTGGCTGAAGGTCTCGGCGCCGATCACCAGCGCCCGGCTGTGGGCACCACTGGTCAGCAACGCGTCCGCGACAGTGAGGGCATAGAGAAAGCCCGAGCAGACGGCGGCGACATCGAAGGCGACGCCGTGGACCATTCCCAGTTTATGCTGGATCACGGTGGCGCAGGCCGGGAACGTCTGGTCCGGCGTGGCGGTGGCGACAACGATCAGATCGATGTCACCGGGCGTCAGGCCAGCGGCTTCTAGGGCGCTGCGCGCAGCGGCGGTGCCAAGATCGGAGGTGAACTCGCCTTCGGCGGCAATATGGCGGCGCTTGATGCCAGTGCGCTCATGGATCCAGGCATCAGACGTGTCGAGCCGGGCGGCCAGATCCTCGTTGGTGAGCACGGTCTGCGGCAGGTAGCTGCCGGTGCCGATGATCACGGAACGCCGCTTGCTCATGCCGCATCAGGCTCCAGCGTGGTGGCAAGTGCCATGTTGACCCCGGCAAGATCGTCGCGGATGCGGCGGCCAACATCGTCGATCACCAGATCATGCGCCACGCCGATGGCGTTGGCGAGGCCGCGGGCATTGGCACTGCCGTGGCTTTTCACCACCAGGCCGTTGAGCCCCAGGAACACCGCGCCGTTGTGGGCATTGGGATCGAGATGGGCACGCAGCGATTCCAGCGCCCCGCGGGCAATGAAATAGCCGAGCTTGCCCCAGATCGAGGAGCGGAAGGCATTGCCGAGCAGGCCAGTGACCAGCCGGCTGGTGCCTTCGGCGGTCTTCAGGGCGATGTTGCCGGAAAAGCCGTCGGTCACCACCACGTCGGTGTCGCCCTGGCCGATCTTGTCGCCTTCGACAAAGCCCATGAACTGCATTGGCAGGCTGGCGCCGCGCAGTACGGTGGCGGCAGCGCGGATCTCGCCGGTGCCCTTCAACTCTTCCTCACCGATGTTGAGCAGGGCGACCTTGGGCCGCTCCAGCCCCAGCACGGTGCGCGCAAACGCCGCGCCCATCACGGCGAACTGCACGAGGTTGGTGGCATCGCATTCGGTGTTGGCGCCCAGGTCGAGCATCACCGATTCGGATTTGAGCGTGGGTAGCACGGCGGCCAGCGCCGGCCGATCGATGCCCGGCATGGTGCGCAGGGCAAACAGACTCATTGCCATCAGCGCGCCGGTGTTGCCGGCCGAAACCGCGGCATTGGCTTCGCCGCGCTTCACCGCGTCGATGGCGAGGCCCATGGAGGTGGTGCGTGCCCGGCGCAGCGCTTGGCTGGGCTTGTCGCTCATGGCGACGACGTCATCGCTGTGGACGATGCGGGCGCGGGCGGCCAGGTGCGGCCAACGCGCCAGCTCGGCAGCAATCACCTCTTGCCGGCCAAACAGCAGGAACGACAGTCGTGGATAGCGTTCGGCCGCAATATCAGCCGCGGCAACGGCTTCAGCCGCACCTGCATCGCCGCTCATCACATCGAGCGCGATGACCGGACCCCCGTTTGGCGTGCCTGTCATGAGAACCGGGCCAGCCCGACGGCCGCCAGGATCAAGCTTCGACGGCGACGACTTCGCGGCCGTTGTAGAAACCGCAGGCGCCACACATGTTGTGCGGCAGCTTCAGCTCACCGCAGTTCGGGCATTCCTGGAACTGGGTGGCCGTCAGCGCGTGGTGGCTGCGACGCATGTTGCGGCGGGAAGGCGAGGTCTTGCGCTTGGGAACGGCCATGAGGCACCTGTATCCATCAATCTGAAATCGGTCAGTGATCCGCCGTCCAGTGTCTGCGCTTCGGCCATGACGAATGGCCCGGCCGCCAACTCCGGATCGACGAAGGAACGGCGGCTATATTCGATTTTGGCTCAAGTGCAAGCGGGAATGGCATTTCGGGGCCACCAGCGCCTGCGAAAATGTCTCTACCGCGTGGGCTGCGCAATCGGCTAACACGAGGCTGTGCTGACCGCGCTTGCCATCCAGAATGTCGTGCTGATCGAGGCGCTGGCCATCGAGTTCGCGCCCGGCCTCGTCGTGCTCACCGGCGAAACCGGGGCCGGCAAGTCGATCCTGCTCGATGCGCTGGGGCTGGTGCTGGGCAATCGCGCCGATGCCGGGCTGGTGCGGGCCGGGGCCGATGTGGCGCGGGTGGTGGCAGAATTCGCGGTGGGCGATGACCATCCGGCCCGCGCCTTGCTGGCCGAGAATGAGCTGGAGGCCGATGGCGCCATCATCCTGCGCCGCCAGCTGAAGGCCGATGGCGGCAGCCGGGCCTTTGTGAATGACCAGCCGGTGTCGGCCACGCTGCTGCGCGAACTCGGCGCGGCGCTGGTCGAAATCCATGGCCAGCATGACGAGCGCGGCCTGCTTAGCCCCAAGGGTCACCGCGCGTTACTCGATCAATTTGCTGGCCATGGTGACCATCTGCTGGCCGTGCGTGCCGCCTGGGAGGCCGCGCGGACCGCGCGGGAGGCCGCCGTGGCCGCGCGGGAGCGGCTGGCG
>NZ_WNJP01000150.1 GCF_009733735.1 Sandarakinorhabdus oryzae
GTGGCCCCGGCACTGGCGCGCCTGGCCGAGCCAGGCCCCTGGGGTGGCTTCATCGGCTTCGAGGCGGGGCACGCGCTGGAGCCGCGCCTCGCGGGGCTGGGCCGGGTGCCGCCAACCGGTCAGCCCTTGCTGTGGATGGGCCGCTTTGCCGAAGAACAATCTGCCGAGCCTGACTGTCTCGCCGAATGGGCGGCGCGGCCGGCGACGATTGGCGCGGTCGAACCCGGCATCGACGAGCCGGCCCATGCCGCTGCCGTGGCACGGCTGCACGCGCTGATCGCGGCAGGCGATATTTATCAGGCCAATCTCACCTTCCCGGCCGATGTGGCTGTCGAAGGCCATCCGCTCAGCCTTTATGCCCGGCTGCGCGCCGGCAGCGCGGCGCCTTATGGGGCGGTGCTGTTCACGGGGGATCTGTGGCTGCTGTCCCTGTCGCCCGAGCTGTTCTTCCGGCTCGATGGCCGCCAGCTGACGGCACGGCCAATGAAGGGCACGGCCCGGCGCGGGCGCTTTGCCGCCGAAGACAGCGCCCGGCGAACGGCGCTGGCCACCAGCACCAAGGATCGCGCCGAAAATCTGATGATCACCGATCTCATCCGCAATGACCTGTCGCGGGTGGCCGATCAGGTGCAGGTGCCGGCGCTGTTCGATGTGGAAGCCTATCCCACCGTCTGGCAGATGACCTCGACCGTGACGGCCACCGCCTGGCCAGACGTCAGCGCAGTCGACGTGCTGGCGGCGCTGTTTCCCTGCGGATCGGTGACCGGCGCGCCCAAGATCCGCAGCATGGAGGTGCTGGCCGCGCTCGAGCCCGCCCCGCGCGGCGTCTATTGCGGCAGTATCGGCGCGATTTCGGCCACGGGCGACGCGCTGTTCAACGTCGCCATCCGCACCCTCGCACTGCCGGTGGGCGGCAAGACGGCCCGGCTGGGGCTGGGCAGCGGCATCGTCGCCGACAGCGTGGCCGCAGATGAGTGGGCCGAATGCCTGGCCAAGGCGGCCTTTCTGCAGCGCCGGCCGCTGCCCGACCTGATCGAGACGATGCGGGTGGAAGCGGGCCTGATGCCCGATCTGGTGCTGCATCTCGACCGGCTGGCGGCCAGCGCCGCCCATCTTGGCCACCGCTTTGACAGGGCCGCTGTGACGCAGGTGCTGCCCGGTTTGGTCACCGCTCATACCGGCCGCGCCCGGCTGCTGCTCGCCCCATCCGGCGCATGGAGCCTGCAGCTTTCGCCGCCACCTGCGCCGCTGCCCGAACCGTTACCCGTCGCACTGGCACCGCTGCCGGTCAGCCCGGACGATTGGCGGCTCTGCCACAAGACCAGCGATCGTGCCTTCTATGACGATGCCCGCCGGGCCAGTGGGGCCGGGGAGGTGGTGTTCGTCCGCCCCGATGGGCTGGTGACGGAAGGCAGTTTCACCAATGTCTTCGTCGAACGCGACGGCCGCCTGCTTACTCCGCCAGCCGCGCTGGGCCTGCTGCCCGGCATCCTGCGTGCCCGGCTGCTGGCCGAAGGACGGGCCGTGGAAGCCGAGCTGACCGTGGCAGACCTTGCCAGCGGTTTCCTTGTCGGCAACGCCCTGCGTGGGCTGGTTTCTGCCAGGCTGGCATGAAAAAGGGGCGGCCATTGCTGGCCGCCCCCACGCAACACACATTATTCGTGATCAGGCAGCGACCGTGCCGCGCCGACGACGCAGGGCTGCGCCGGTGAGGCCGAAACCGGCGATCAGCATCGCCCAGCTCGCCGGTTCGGGCACGGTGCCGGGTGCGAAGGACGTCACACCGATATTGTCGCCGCCCGCCGTGGTGAGCTGAAAGTAGAAGCTGCCGGTGGGTGCGCCGGGGTTCACGCTGAACAGGTTGAAATCACCGCTCGGCCCGCCATAGCCGGCGCCGAAGCTACCGAAATTGAAGCCATTGCCCATCGTCTGGCCAATGAGCTGCTGGCTGTAGTTCAGCGGGCTGAATGCCGCGAAATAGAAGCTGCCGAAATCGGCCTGGGTGAAGCTGCCATTGCCGCCGGCCGAACCGCTGACGTTGAAGCTGATGATCGAGAAGCCGGTGCCGACCGGGTTGGTGGGCTGGGCGCCGCCCAGGTTGGGGAACAGGCTGGTATCGATATCGAACACGCCGACGGCGCTGGCCGTATTCCCGAACTGGGCGCCGCTCCACGTCACGGTGAAGATGGCGGCGTTGGCCGCCGAGGCCATGGCAATGGCGGCCGCAAGCAAAGCAAATTTCAATTTCACTGTCGTTGTCCCCCTGAAGTTGACCTGCCTTGTGTCAGAAGATGGTAAACAAAGTGCTGATTTTGTGCGGTGAATCGTCAGAATGCCGCGAAAAAACTGCACGGGGCGCCTGATTTGCGCCGGCTGGCGAGTTTCGCTAGACGGGCGGCGCAACAAGGAAGGCCGTCATGACTCCGCGCACCTCTGCCGCCATCAACCGCATCCAGCCGTCGCCCACCATCGCGGTGACCAACAAGGCGGCCGATCTGAAGCGCCAGGGCCGTGACATCATCGGGCTGGGCGCCGGCGAGCCGGATTTCGACACGCCGGATTTCGTCAAGGACGCCGCCATCGCTGCCATCCGCGCCGGCCAGACCAAATATACCGGTGTCGATGGCACGCCCGAGTGCAAGGCGGCGGTGCAGGCCAAGTTCAAGCGCGACAACAATCTCGATTACGGGCTTGACCAGATCAGCATCAACAGCGGCGGCAAGCACACGATTTTCAACGCCTTGCTGGCCACGCTTGATCCGGGTGATGAGGTCATCATCCCGGCGCCCTATTGGGTGTCCTACCCCGATATCGTCATGCTGGCCGGCGCCACCCCGGTGGTCATCAACTGCGGCGTCGCCCAGGGCTTCAAGCTCACCCCGGCGCAGCTGGAAGCGGCGATCACGCCCAACACCCGCTGGTTCATCTTCAACTCGCCCTCCAACCCGACCGGCGCGGCCTACTCGCGCGCCGAATTGAAGGCGCTCGCCGATGTCCTGATGCGCCACCCCCAGGTGCTGGTGCTGGCCGACGACATGTATGAGCATATCGTCTACGACAACTTCGATTTCGGCACCCTGGCCGAGATCGAGCCTGGCCTTTACGATCGCACGCTCACGGTGAACGGCGCGTCGAAGGCCTATGCCATGACCGGCTGGCGCATCGGTTTTGCCGGCGGGCCGGCCTGGATCATCAAGGCGATGGCCAAGCTGCAATCGCAGAGCACCTCCAATCCCTGCTCGATCTCGATGGCGGCCACGGTGGCGGCGCTCAATGGCGACCAGAGCTTCCTCAAGGAGCGCAACGCCGCCTTCCAGCGTCGGCGCGACCTCGTCGTTTCCATGCTCAACCAGACGCCCGGCCTGATCTGCCCGCGGCCGGAAGGCGCCTTCTATGTCTATCCCGATTGCTCCGGCCTGATCGGCAAGAAGACGCCCACCGGCGGCATCCTCAACAACGACGAGGACGTCGCGGCCTATCTGCTCGAAGCCGAAGGCGTCGCCGTCGTCCACGGTGCCGCGTTTGGGGGCTCGCCGGCGTTCCGGATCAGCTATGCGACGTCCGACGCGGCGCTGGAGGAGGCCTGCAAACGCATCCAGCGGGCGGTGGGCAACCTCGTCTGATCCATGCGGATCGCGCTGTATGAGCCGGAAATCGCCGGCAATGTCGGCGCGGTGCTGCGGCTGGGCGCGTGCCTTGGCGTGCCGATTGATCTGATCGAGCCGATGGGCTTCGCATGGGACGATGCCCGCGTCCGCCGCACGGCGATGGACTATATCGATCATGTCAGTATCACCCGCCACGCCGACTGGGACGCCTTCCACGCGACCATCGGCAGCGCCCGGCTGGTGCTGCTCACCACGAAGGGCAGCGTTTCGGCTTACGACTTCGCCTTTCGGCCGGATGATGTGCTGCTGTTCGGCAAGGAAAGCGCTGGGGCGCCGCCGCATGTCCACGCCGCCTGCGCCGGCCGCATCCGCCTGCCGATGCGGCCAGAAGTACGCTCGCTGAACCTCGCCATGTCGGCCGGCATCGCCGTGGGCGAGGCGCTGCGGCAGACGGGCGGGTTGCCGGGGGACGCCGATTGACCGGTTCGCAGGCCCCTAATCAGGCGACGACTTCGATCAATTTGGCGTGAAAGCGTCTGCTCTCCGGCTTTCCGGTCATCAGCGGGCGGATGCGCTCGCCAAACGCCTTGAACAGGTCCGAGGCGGTGTAGGCGGCGAAATCCGCCTCGCTTTGCCATTCATGGACGATGCCGAGCATCGCCGGGTCGGCGGGATCGTGCACCGGGTGGAAGGCCATGCAGCCGGGCATGGCGCGGACCGCCGGCGCGCTTTCCAGCAGGGCATCGGTTGCGATCTGGCGATGTTCCGGTGCGATCGGAAAGCGCAGGTGGGCAATCAACATGGTGCGTTCCTTCTGTCTGCTGTCAGGGCTGGCCATAAAGCGGCAACGCGTGGACGAGCGTGGCCCAGGCGGAGGCCGGCATCACCAGGGTGCGTGCGACCACTTCGCCCATGAAGATCAGGCTGCCGATCAGCGTCCAGCGATGGATGCGGCCGCGGGTGGCAACATCCCAGATCCACAGCGGCGCCAGCGTTGCCAGCATGATCGCCTGGATGACCAGCAGTCCCATGGGGTCCAGCGGCGAGATGGGCAGGCGGAAGATCGCCGGATCGGCCAGCTGGCAGGCGAGGGCGACCATCAATCGCTTGTGGGCCGGGCCGTCAAAGCGCCGGCGCCAGGCCAGCCACAGGGTCAGGCCCAGGGCCAGGCTGCCGAACAAGGGCAGCGCCACCAGGCCTTCCAGCATCTCGCGCGGGAACGGCACCGGCCGGATGGCATGGTAGGCTTGCGCCCCCACCACATAGGCCATGGGCACCAGAGCGGCGCCACAGGCAAAGGCCCATTTGCCAAGCGCGACATGGGCCCTGATCCGGCCCGTCGCGGCCAGCATGGCCTGTAGCGGGAAGGCGAGCATGAACAGGCTGGCAAGCACGCCGTGCACAATCGTGTCGATGCGCAAGGGGGCCAACGGGGCGGCACTCGGGACCAGGCCACGCAGGTAGAAGCTCGGCGCAAATCCGACGAAGATGACCAGCAGCGCGGCCATCATGTAGCCGGTGAAGAACAGATGTTCCGTCCAGACGGTGTCAGTCTTCACCGTGCGTGGCGAGGCCAGTCGCCTGCCGATGCCGGCCTCGAAATCTGTCTGTTGCACGGTCATTGAACGATCCTCCCGCATCGGCGCGGCTGCCGGGGATCGGCCCTATCCGGCCAGGAAGCGCCGGAAAAACCCCATTTCTGCCGGAGCGTTATCCATTTATGGTGACCGTGAAGGAGCTGGGCATTGTTCGAGTGGGGAGACATTCGCTATCTGCTGGCGGTGGCCCGCACCGGCAGTTCACTGGCGGCGGCTCGGGAGGTCGGCTCCAGCCAGTCGACGGTGACGCGCCGGATCGACGCGCTGGAGGCGGCGCTGGGCCTGAAGCTTTTCGAACGACGCCCGCAAGGCTATTTTCTCACCGACCAGGGCCGGGAATTGCTGCCGTTGGCCGAAGCGGCGGGCCTCGCCATGGTGCGCATGGCGGAGGCCGGCGCTGTCGCCAGGCGCCAGCTCTCCGGTCGAATCCGCTTCGCGGTGCCACCTGACGGCGGCGACCCGGCCATCATGGGCCCGGTTGTTGAATTCATGCGGCTCCATCCTGGTGTCACGGTGGAAACAGTGCCCGGATTGGCGTTCGAGGATGTTGCAGCGGGTGATGCCGATATCGCGTTCAGGGCGGGCCCGCGACCGGATGAGCCCGGCCTGATCCTGCGCAAGGTTGGCGAGATCGTCTGGCAGCCATGTTGCAGCGTCGGCTATGCTGAGGCGCACGGCCTTCCATCCTCGCTGACGGACCTTGGCGATCACAAGGTCATCGGGGCGGAAGGGCAGTTGGCCCAATCAGTGCCCTTCCGACGGTTTCACGAATTGGTGGAGCCGTGCGCGCTGCGGGGGGTCAGCATCCATGCCCTGATTGGCTATGTCAGGGTCGGCGCCGGTATCTCGATCCTCCCGGAGGTGACGATTGCCGGCAATGACGACATCATCGCCTGCCTGCCGCCGCTGGCCGAGGCGCCGAGCGAGGCGTGGCTGATCACGCGGGAGGATATTCGAAAGACGCCCCATGTTCGCGCCTTCCTGGATCATATCGCCGCCCACCTGACCGCGCTGCTCCGCCGCAACCGATGAATGCGTGCAGCGCCCATTCTGGCGGGTTGGCCTTGCAGCGGGCCGCTTACCGAGACTTGCCTTGCCGGCCAGGCCGTTGGCGAGGCGCTGCGCCAGACGGGCAGGCTGCCGGGTTAGGCGCTCAGCGTTTCGTGGCAAACCAGATGATGTGGGTGGCGCCCTTGCCGTTCTCGCGCGCCCGCACCGGCACCGTCTCCACCGCAAAGCCGCTGCGCTCCAATTGCCGGCCAAAGGCGGCGTCCGGCGCGGCCGACCAGACGGCAAGCACGCCACCAGGCCGCAGCGCCGCGCGCGCATCGGCGAGGC
>NZ_WNJP01000151.1 GCF_009733735.1 Sandarakinorhabdus oryzae
CATGAACCACCCCTCCCCCGCTGCCGCGCGTGACGCCCTGGCGCGCGGCGATCTGGCCAGCGTCCATCGCCTGGCGTCGCAGCTCGCTCGCCTGCCGCAGCCGGCGCTGGCCGCGGAAGGCCGCTTTCTGATCGGCATGGCCGAAGCTGGCCAGGGCCGGGTCAGCGCCGGGCTGGCACAGGTGGAAGCCGCAATCGCGCTCCACGCCACCGCCGAATATCAGGCCCAGCGCGCGCGGCTGCTGATGATGCTGCGCCGTGATGGCGAGGCGCGCGATGCGGCCCTGGCGGCATCCGCGCTGGGGCCGGACGACGCGCTCACCTTCGACACGATCGGCAATGTCCACGCCCGGCTGGGCGATCACCAGACGGCGCTGGCCAGTTTCGAGGCGGCGGTGGCGCGCGATGGGCGCAACATCGAGTTTCGCTACAATCTCGCCATGGCGCTGGGCTTCCTGGGCCGGGTGGCCGATGCAGCGGCCCAGCACGAGGCGATACTGGCGATGGCGCCCGCCAACGGCCGGGTGCATTATGCGCTGTCGGGCCTGGCCAAGGCGACGGCGGACAACAACAATGTCGTGCGGCTGGAGGCGGTGCTGGCGCGGCAGCCGGGGCCGGACGATGCGCTGCGCATCCGTTATGCGCTGGCCAAGGAATATGAGGAACTGGGCGACGCCGCGCGGGCCTTTGCCCATCTCGATGCCGCCAACCGGGCGCACAAGGCGCGGATCGGCTATGATTTCGCGTCCGATGCGGCGATCTTTGATGCGATCGAGGCGGCGTTTCGCCAGCCCGGCTATTTCAGCGGCGCCAGCACGGTGGAAGACGCGCCGATCTTCGTCATCGGCATGCCGCGCACCGGCACGACACTGGTAGACCGCATCCTCTCCTCCCATCCTGATGTCCACAGTGCCGGCGAATTGCAGGCGATGCCGCTGGCGGTGAAATTGCTGAGTGGCACGCGCTCGCGGCTGGTCACCGATCCCGAAACCATTGCGGCGGCCGGCGACCTGTCACCCGCGGCGGTCGGCGCCGATTACATGGCGCGCGCCAACCAGCATCGCCGCCGCGCCGATGGCCGCTTTATCGACAAGCTGCCGGCCAATTTCCTCTATGTCGGCCACATCGCCCGGGCGCTGCCCAATGCCCGCATCGTCTGCCTGCGCCGGCATCCGATGGACACGGTGTGGAGCAACTACAAGAATCTCTTTGCCACCACCTCAACCTATTATGCTTACAGCCACGATCTCCTTGATACCGCGCGCTATTATGTGCGCTTCGATCGGCTGATGCGCTTCTGGGAGGAACAATTGCCCGGCCGCGTGCTGCAACTGCAGTATGAGGAACTGGTCGCCGACCAGGAGACGCAGAGCCGCCGGCTGTTCGCGCATTGCGGGTTGAACTGGACCGATGCAGCGCTGGAATTCCACACCAACGCCGCCGCCGTGGCGACCCCCAGCGCCGCCCAGGTGCGCCGGCCGATGTACCGGGACAGTGTCGCCCGCTGGCGCGCCCATGAAGCGGCGCTGGCGCCCGTCGCCGCGCTGCTTGCCGAAGCCGGGATCGCGATCTGAAACGCAAAGCGGCGGCGGGCCTTTCGGGCCGCGCCGCCGCCTATGCGGGTAGGGTTCAGATCAGAAGTGGACGCGGGCTTCGATGCCCACAGTGCGCGGCGTCAGCACCGAATAGCTGTAATAGCGCCGGCTGATGCCATAATCCTGATTCTGCACGCCAATCTTGGCAAAGTCATTGCCGACCGAGTTGATGGCATAGACGTTGAAGATGTTGTTGGCATAAACGCCAATCTCGTAACGACCCTTGGTCAGGTTGATCGAGGCGCGGTTGAGCCAATAGGACGGGATGACCTCGCCGAAGCCGCGGTTGCCGACCTTGGTGAACTGGTTGCCGTGATAGATCAGGCCCCAGTTGATCGCCAGGCTGGTGTCGTCACCAATCTGCTTCTTCCAGTTGGCGATCAGGCTGCCGCTGTGCTTCTGCGATCCGGGCAGCCGGTCGCCGGCAAAGGCGTCAAAGCTGCTGCCGTCGGCGCCGGAGCGGACGATCAGGCCCGGCGCATCCTGGGTCAGATGGGCATCGACATAGGCATAGCTGCCCGACAGGGTGAGGTTGTTGGTCAGGCGCAGGCTGCCGTTGAATTCAAAGCCCTTCGACACGGCGGCGCCGGCGTTGGTGGTGATGCCCACCGCGCCGTTCACCGTCTGGCTGCCGACCTGCAGGCCGCTCCACACGATATGATAGACATCGGCGTTGATGGTCAGGCGGCCGTCAAAGAAGGTGCCGCGGATGCCGATTTCCTTGTTGTAGGTCTTGTCCGGCCCATAAAAGAGCTCGTTGGGCAAGGCGCAGACATTCTGGCCGGGACCCAGCGGCAGGATGCAGGGCGCCACCGTGTTGGGGCCGCCGATGCGATAGCCGGTGGAGAAGGTGCCATAGATCAGCAGGCCCTCGCGGAACTTGTAGGAGGCGTTGGCCTTGTACACGAAGCCGTCACTGCTGGCCTTGCCGCTGCCGATGCGCGACGGCGCGAACTGGATCAGCGGATAGGGCGTGCGCACCAGGCCACCACCGAACAGCGGCAGATCGGTGCCACCGCGCGCCGTGGCGTCATATTTGTAATAGCGCAAGCCGCCGGTGACCTGGAAGGCATCGGTGAACTTCACCGTGGCTTCGCCGAAGACCGCCTTCTCCTTGTTCGAGTTGTCGAAGAAGCTGATATATTCCAGGTCATCGATGCGCGGGCTGTCGATGAAGGCGGCAAAGCCCGGCGTATATTCCTGGCGATCACCGAAATTCTTCTGGTGATTGTAGAAGCCGCCCAGCGTCCAGCTGATCGGGCCGCCATGGGTGGAAACCAGCCGCAGTTCCTGGGTGAATTGTTCGTTGCGGTTGGAGCCGTTGGCATAGGACGAGAAGGCCGGGAAGGCTTCGTAGCTGTAGCTGAGATCAAGCAGCAGATCGGTGTTTTCCGACCGGTTGTTGCGGCGCAGCAGCGTGTAGGCGGTGGACGACACCAGCTGGGCGATCTCACCCAGATTGGCCTGGATTTCGGCCGAATAGAGATAGGTGCGGCGGTCCGCCGGCTCCAGATAGCGCACCGGCAGTTCATATTTGCCGGTGTTGAACTGGAAGGCGCCGTTGGACTGGCGGCCGTTGGTCTTGGTCTGCTGGAAGGCAGCGGTGAAATAGGCCTTCAGATCGGGGTTCACTTCGACCAGCAGGGTGTTGCGCGTCGTCCAGGTGCGTTCGAAGTTCACATCCTTCGCGCGGAAGAAGTTGGCATCATATTGCGCCTGGGTGATGCTGGTGTCGAAGGCGCCGCCCGGCTGCGGCAGCGACACGCCCGGCTGCTTGAGCAGGAACGGGTTATCGATGAAGCCTGGCTCGTAATAATAGCCAACGGTCGAACGCAGGGCGAGGTGATCCTTGATGATCGGGATGTTGACCGTGGCATCGCCCTGGAACCCGAGCTGGCTGCCTTCGTCCACCGCCGAAGCGCGGACATGGGCATCAACGCTGAACTTGGTGGTGTCGGGACGGTTCGGCAGGTAGCGGATGGCACCGGCCAGCGTGCCGGCGCCATAGAGCGTGCCCTGCGGCCCAAGCAGCACTTCGACGCGCTGCAGGTCAAGCAGCTTGAAATCGGCGTAGAGCGGCACTTCGCCGAGGTAGATGGCGACGGCATTGTCGTTGTTGGAACCGAAATCGCTGACGTCATCGGCGGACAGGCCGCGCAGCACGATGGTGCCACTGGCGCGCGGGCCGGTGTTGTTGATGGTGACGCCTGGCGTGAGATCGCCCAGCGAGCGGATGTCGTTGATGCGCTGGCTGGCGAGCGTATCGGCGCCGACGACGGCAATGTTGATCGGCACATCGGCCAGCGCCGAGGACCGGCGGGTGGCGGTGACCAGGATCTCGTTGGCACCATCAGCGGCATCGGCAGCGCCGGCATCAGCCTCGGCCGCCAGGGCCGGTGCCGCGATCAAGGCCACGCCCGTCAACACGCTGGCCGACAGCAGCCCTGCCCGAATAAGCTTGTCCAGTTTCATGCTCGTCCCCATGCGAAAGCCTTGCCTTTGCATGGCGACCCCACCCCCGGCGCGATCATGACGGATTTGTTTCCCCGCCTTGGCCTCCGTCCTATGGGTGGCCCGATGCGGCAGACATGGGCCGTTTGACGTAACCCCTCGAAGAATGGGCACATGTGGCCAAAATGCCGCGCCAGTGGCTCGCCGATGGCAGGCCGTGTCAAGGCTGGCCCTGTGTGCTATTGTCATACGTCTGTTGTCGTATGGTCGCTGCCGTGGGGGCAGGCAGAGTGCGCCATGACGTGGACAGGACCGGGGGATTCATGGCTGGGGTTCGGGTAGGCAACAGGATCATCGGCAGCGAGGCCCCGGTCACCGTGGGCTGGGAAAATGTCCCGCGCGTCGAGGGCAGCCCGTTGAAGGTGCTGTTCTTCACCTGGTTCCAGCCGGTCGTGCTGTTTGCACTGATCATCTTCTGGTATTACGCGCCCAATAGCATCGCCAAGGCCTCGGTCGCCATCGGCATCGGCCTCGGCTTTCGCGCCATCCTGTTTGCCATGGAGTGGTATTTCCCGCGCCACCAGGGCTGGAACATCACCTGGAAAGAACTGGCGGTCGATCTCTTCTATGTCGGGCTGGGCTATACTTTCCTCGACACGATCGAGGGCTTCATCGGCAGCGACGCGCTGATCGGGCTGGCCAAGGAGAAGCTCGACATCGAGAGTGTTGACTGGTTCATGGGCCTGCCGCTGCTGGTGCAGGCCTTCGCCATTACCTTCATCTTCGATTTCGGCCAGTACTGGATGCACCGCGGCATGCACAACTGGTACCCGCTATGGCTCACCCACAAGGTCCACCACTACATCACCCAGTTCAACATCTTCAAAGGCGCGGTGGGCAACCCCGTGGAGTTGTTCCTGATCGGCCTGGGCCTGGGCGGTTTCTTCGATTTCCTGCCGCGCGCCTTCCTGCTGGCCGGCGCGATCAGCATGGGCATCGGCATCTACATGCACCTGAATGTCCGCTTCAACACGCCGGCCTGGTGGCGCTACCTGTTCAACACCACCGAACATCACAGCGTGCATCACAGCCAGGATTATGAAGCGACGCGCAGCAATTTTGCCGGGCTCTATGTGTTCATCGATCGAATCTTCGGCACCTGTGTCGATGGCGAGGCGGAAATCCTGGGCCAGGAGGGCGGCCGCCGCCTCTCCATCCGCGAGCAGATGCTGCAGCCGTTCACCGAAGGCTGGCAGACGCTGCGCAGCCGCTATGGCCGGGCGGCCGGCGTGGCAGCCGAGTGACACCGGGCAGCCCGCCGACCCCGGCAGCAGCACAGATGGCCTCCACCGTCCCGACCGGGCCGGAGGCGGCAATCGCGGCCAGCCCTTCGCCGCTGCGCCATTTCGACTGGATCTGGCGCGTGCGCGGCGAGGTTGACCTGCCCGAGGACCAGTCGGCGGATGTGGCGCTCGACCGGCTGACGCCGCTGTTCCACGCCACCGGCACCAGCCATGAGCGCGGGCCGGCGACACTCTATTTCACCAAGAAGGACCCGGCCGCGCAGGACCGGATGGCGATCTACAACGCCGGCCTGCTGCAGGTGGACGAAGTGCCGGGCCGGCGCGTGCTGCGCTATGAACTGACCAGCCACGCCCTGCTCGCCTGTTTCCTGGCGCCGCTGCTGTTCATCGCCTTCGGCCAGTTGGCCATCACCGCCGAGACCTATCAGCGGGCGCAGGCCGAAGCCGCGGAAAAGGCGGAGAAGGCCAAGAAGAAGGACGCCAAGGCCGACAAGAAGAAGGACGAGGCCAAGGAGTTCCCGCGCAACCCGATCGACGTGGCGCTCGGCGCGCCGCCGCCCAAGTCCAAGAAGGAAATCAAGGCGGAGAAGGAAAAGAAGAAGAAGGAGCCGCCCTCGGCCACGCCGGCCTGGGTATTCGCGGGTATCTTCGCCCTGCTCTACCTGATTGGCCGTTTCCTCGAGGCCCGGCTGGTCAACCGGCTGTTTGCCCGTACGCTGCGCGCGCCATCATGACGACAGAGGTCATGCAGATAGTGCTCGGGCCATCGCGGTGATGATGGCATCCGGATCGAGCGCATAGGCGGCGAACAGATCGACGAGATCGCCAGTCTGGCCGAAGCGGTCCACCCCCAGCGGCACGACGCGATGGCCATGGACACTGCCCAGCCACGACAGGCTGGCCGGCGCGGCATCGCACAAGGTGACGAGCTTGCCGCCGGCCCGCAGCGGCGACAGCAGCGCCTCGACATGGCTGTGGCCGGCGCGCCAACCCCGATGCAGCAGATCGGGGCTGGTGACGGAAAGCAGGCCGAGGCCAGGCACATCCTCGCGCAGCGCCTCCCACGCCGCCAGCGCCTCCGGCAGCAGCGCGCCCATGGCGACGATGGCGGCTTCGGCACCGGGCGCGGGTTCGCGCAGCCAGTAGCCGCCGGCGAT
>NZ_WNJP01000152.1 GCF_009733735.1 Sandarakinorhabdus oryzae
CGGGACGGGAAGGGCGGCCGTCAGGGCGGGCGGTTGGTCGGCCAGGCGGGCGGTCAGTCCGGCGGTCTGGCGAACGGCCGGGCGGGCGGCCGGGGCCGGAAGGCTTGCGGGGTGGTCGCATAGCGCTTCCCATGCGGCCATGCCCGCGGATTGTCAAAACCCGCGATCCGGCGATTGCCCTGCCGCCCGGCTTGCGCTAACCGGCGCCACAGTGCCCCTGTGGTGAAATTGGTAGACGCGTCCGACTCAAAATCGGATGGAGCAATCCGTGCTGGTTCGAGTCCGGCCAGGGGCACCACCACCGACCATATCAATTGCTGGCCGCGTTCATGGCGTCTTGTCCTTGTCGGGCTCGGGCGTTGCATAGGCGGGCAGCCCCGGGTCGAGATCGGCCGGCAGCGGATCGCCCCAGATATGGTGGCCAAACCAGGCCATGTTCTCGGCCAGTACCGCCACCATCTGGCGCGGCTTGTTGATGGCGTGGCCAAAGCCGTCATACACCACCATCTTCACCGGCACGCCGCGGTCTTCCAATGCCAGGCGCAATTCATAGGCATTGGCGATCGGCACCCGCGCGTCATTGGATCCGTGCTGGATCAGTGTCGGGGTCTGCGCCTTGTTTACATAGGTGATCGGCGAGGTGCGGCGATAGATATCAGGGTCGCGCCACGGCGTTGCGCCCAGATACTGGCGGGTGAAGGGCGTGATGTCGGTGTTGGCATAATAGGTCAGCCAGTCCGAGATGCCGGCGCCAACACTCACCGCCTTGAAGCGGGTGGAATAGGTGGTGTTGAACGCCGAGATATAGCCGCCCTGGCTCCAGCCCATCGAGGCGACGCGCGCCGGATCGACATGGCCCTGGCGCACCAGCATGTCGACCCCGGCGATCACGTCCTGATGGTCACCAAGGCCAAGATTGCGGTAATTGAGCGCCCGGAACTTTGCGCCATAACCGGCCGAGCCACGATAATTGGGGCGCAGCACCAGCGCGCCGCGGGCGACGAACCATTCGGCCGGATAATAGCGATCGGGCCGCACGTCGGGCAGATCGATCCCCGTCGGCCCGCCGTGGATGATGACCATCAGCGGGTATCGCCTGGCGGGATCGTAATCGGCGGGCTTTTGCAGGATGCCCTCGATGCGGGTGCCATCGGCAGAGGTCCAGCTGATCACCTCCCGCTGCGATCGCGGCCGACCCTGCCATTGATCGGCCATGTGGGTGAGGCTGCGGGTCTGGCCGCCGGTCACCAGCATGATTTCAGGCACCTGGTTGGCCGCAGAGCCGACGAAGGCCAGTGCAGATCCGTCGGCTGAGCGGCTGAAGCCAGTGGCGATGCTGGCCGGACCCAGATCAACCCGGCTGATCGCGCCGCTGTCGGGCGCGATGCGCCACAGGCCGGCCTGGGTGCCGGCGCGGGCGCTGAAATAGAGGCCGTCGGCGTGCCATGCGACCGGGTTGGCATCCTCGTCGAACCCGGTTGTCAGCACGCTCATCGCGCCGCCGGTGGCTGGCACCCGGGCCAGGCGGTGGTTGGCGAAGAAGCTGTTCCTGGCGCCGTCGACGGTGGCAAAGGCGATCCAGCTGCCATCGGGCGACCAGAGCGGCTGCGTGTTGGGGCCGCCGCCTCGGGTGAGCTGCTGCACCGGCCCACCCGCCACGGCGACGGTGTAAATCTCGCTGGTTTCACCGGTGGCCAGTTCGGGCGTTGCCTGCGCGGCAAAGGCGATGCGCTGGCCGTCGGGCGCAAAATCGAGGCTGGTTACGCTGGGGCCATCGGCTGGCGTCAGCGCTCGGGGCGGCGGCGCGGGATTGGCGCCCGACAGGGCCGCGGACACGTCAGCCAGCCAGACCTGCACCGGCACATGGTCGCCGCGCACGATGCGGAAGCCGCCCAACGCCTTGTCCCGCACGGTCAGCCGGGCCGGGCGCTCGCCTGCCGCGAGATAGGCGATGCTTTTGCCGTCGGGCGACCAACGGAACGCGGTGACTCCGCTTGGGGCGCTGGTCAGCGTGACGGGCTCGCCGCCCTCGGCCGGCAGCACCACCAACTGGCGACCGTCCTTCTCGCCGGCGTCAGACATATAGGCGATCCAGCGCCCGTCGGCTGACCAGGCCGCCTCGCCGGCCGAGCCCTTGCCACGGGTGAGCGGGCGGGTCTGACCGCTGGCCAGATCGACGATCCACAGATCGGTGATGATGCGATTGGCTTGCCAGTCGGCGCGGGTCTGTTCATGGACCAGGCGCCGGCCATCGGGGGAAAGGCGCGGGTTGGCGACGCTGGCCATGGCCACCATTTGGGCGGGCTGCATGACCGCAGGCGCGGCGGCCTCCGCAGCGGCGGTGCGGCTCGCCGGCAACAGCGCCAGGACCACGGCAACTGCAGCCCAAACCTGTCCCCGGTGCCTGTCCAACATCACTGTCCCCCTCTGTTGCCGATGAGGTGGCAGGGATGAACGCGCCTTGCAAGGCCGGGGTGCCGCCGGCCCCGATCAGCTTGCCGCAGGCGGATCGGCGTGGTGCACCAGCCGGTTGAGGCCGAGCGGCAGCAGCACCAGCATGAAGGCCGTGGCCGAGACGATGCCGCCGACGATCACGCAGGCGAACGGGCGCTGGGTTTCCGATCCGATGCCGGTGGAAAGCGCCGCTGGCAGCAGGCCCAGCCCGGCCATCAGGGCGGTCATCAGGATCGGCCGCAGCCGGTCCACCGCGCCTTCCAGCACCGCCTTTTCGGCCGGATCGCCATCGGAAAAGCGCTGCATGACATGTTCGAGCATGACGACGCCATTCTGGACAGTGATGCCGGCGACCGCGATGAAGCCAACCGCCGCCGAGATCGAGAGATGCAGGCCAGCCAGCCCGAGCGCTGCGGCGCCGCCGACCAGGGTGAAGGGGATCATGGCCAGGATCAGGCCGGCCGAGCGGATTGAGCGGAAGGCGCCGAACAGCAGGGCGAACACGCCGAGCAGCGCCAGCGGGACGATCACAGCCAGCCGCTTCAGGGCACGCTGCTGGTTCTCGAACTGGCCGCCCCAGACCATGCGGTAACCGGCCGGCAGCTTCACCGCTTCGGCGACGCGGCTCTGGGCTTCGGCGACAAAGCCGCCCTGGTCCCGCCCGGTCACGTTGACCTTCACCGCCACGTTGCGACCGCCGGCTTCGCGGCTGATGCGGCTGGCGCCCATGCGCACCTCGATATGGGCGACGTCGCCAAGGCTGACGCTGCCGCCGCCGGGGCGCGGAATCTGCAGGGAGGCCAGATCATCGACAGCGCCGCGCGCATCGGGGGTGAAGCGGGCGACAATGTCGAACACGCGGTCGCCTTCATAGACACTGCCAACCGTGGCGCCGCCAAAGGCCGCCGCGATCACCTGGTTGGCATCATTGCTGTTCAGCCCCAGCCGGGCCAGCGCGGTGCGATCGAGCACAGCGCGCACCTCGGCCTGGCCGCCTACCTTGAGTGCGCCTACGTCGGCCGCGCCCGGCACCGCCGAAACCACCTTGGCGGTGCGGTCGGCCAGCTGTTCCAATATGGCCAGATTGTCGCCGAAGATCTTGATCGAGATGTCGCCCTTCACGCCCGAAAGTGATTCCTGCACGCTGTCCTCGATGGCCTGGCTGAAGTTGGTCGGCACGCCGGGGATCACGGCGATGCGGCGGCGCATATCGTTTTCCAGCGCTTCCTTGGTGGGGAACTTCGCCCGCCACATGTCGCGCGGCTGCAGGTCGATCAGCATCTGCAGCGATGATGGCCCCTTGGGATCGGTGCCGTCGTCGGGGCGGCCGGTCTCGCTGGAGACCTGGCGCACTTCGGGATAGCTCAGCATGATCTGGCGGATGCGCGCCTCCACCCCGCGTGTCGTCGTCATCGCCGCCGATGGGGTGAGCTGGATGGTCAGCCAGATATTGCCTTCGTCCAGCTTGGGCAGGAACTCGGTGCCCAATTGCGGCACGGCGAGGCCCGTGACCAGCAGCAGCGCGACGGCGCCTGCCACGATTTGGCGACGGCGCGGCTCGGCTCGTTCGAGCAGGCCGCGATAATGGTCGCGCAGCCAGTCCATCCAGGCGAGATGCTTCTCGGCAAAATCATAGCGCTCGATCAGCAGGGCCAGGATCGCCGGGAGATAGGTGAGGGTGAGCAGCAGCGCGGCCAGCAGCGCCAGGCTGAGGGTGAGGGCGACCGGTGAGAACATCTTTCCTTCCACGCGCTGGAAGGTGAAGATCGGCACGAAGGCCATGATGATGATGGCCTTGGAAAACAGGATCGGCCGCGACAGATCGCCGACCGTGGTGCGCAGCGTCGTCTGTTTCTGGGTAGAGGTGAGCCGGCCGCCGTGCGCGGCCGTCTCCACCGCCAGCGCCACCATCAGCGCCTCGACCAGCACCACGGCGGAATCGATGATGATGCCGAAATCGACCGCGCCCATCGAGATCAGGTTCGCCGGCACATTGAGCTGGAACAGGCCGGCAAAGGCGGCCAGCAGCGCCAGCGGGATCAGCAGCGCCACCGCCAGCGCTGCCCGCCAGTTGCGCAGGAAAATCAGCAGGATGGCCGACACCAGCGCGGCGCCAACCGCCAGATTTTCGGCCACCGTCTCGATGGTGCGATCGAGCAGGCGGGTGCGCTGATAGGTGGGGCGAATCTGCACCGCCGGGCGGCCCTCGCGCTTGGCATCCATGGCAAAGCGCGCGTTCAGTTGGTCAACCGTGGCGCGCACGCCTTTCACCACATCGGCGGCATTCTGGTGGCGCACCATCAGCACGATGCCTTCCACTACGTCGGGCTCGCGATCGAGCGCCACCATGCCGGAGCGCGGGCTGGCATCGCCCACGCTGACATCAGCGAGGTCGCCCACGCGCACGGTGCGGCCGTTGTCGGCCTTCACCAGCGTGTTGGCGATGTCGTCGGGCGCCTGGTAAAGGCCGAGCCCGCGCACCACCATGGCCTCGTCACCGCGCTGCATCAGGCCGCCGCCGACATTGCTGTTGGCATTGCCCACCGCCGTCTGGATATCGGCCAGGGTGACGCCAAAGCGCTTCAGCGCATCGGGGCGCACATTGATCTGATATTGCTTCAGCGCGCCGCCAAAGGTGGTGACGTCGGCGACGCCGGGCACCATGCGCAGTGCCGGGCGCACCACGAAGTCCTGGATGGCGCGCGTGTCGCGCAGCGGCATGTCGGCCGGCTTTTCCAGCACATAGCGATAGACTTCGCCCACCGCCGAAGACAGCGGCGCCAGGCTGGGCACGACGCCAGCAGGCAGATCGGCATCGCGCAGTTTTTCCAGCGTCTGGGCGCGGGCGAAATAATCATCAACGCCGTCGGCAAAGATCAACGTCACCACCGACAGGCCGGTGATGGAGACGGAACGCATGGTGGTCACGCCCGGCGTGCCGGCCAGCGCGCGCTCGATCGGCAGCGAGACGGCGCGCTCCACCTCTTCGGGGGCCTGGCCGGGCTGCTGGGTGATCACCACCACCTGCGTGTCCTGCACGTCGGGGAAGGCCTCGATCGGCAGGTTCAATGCGGCGCGCACGCCGATGATCACCAGCGCCGCCGTCATGATGAACACGAAGAGCCGGCTGGTGGTGGAAAAGCGCGCCAGGCGTTCGAGCATCATTCGTCACCCAGTTGCGCGTTCAGCAACAGCGCGCCTTCGCCCACCACCTTGTCGCCGGCCTTCAGCCCGCTGCTCACCCAACTCGTCTGTTCGCCGCGCACAGCCACCTTCACCTGCACCCGGCGGAACACGCCGGGGCTGTCCTGGCGGAAGACGAAGCTGTTGAGGCCGCGTTCGAACAGCGCGGCGTTGGGAATGCGCAGGCCCATCAGGCCATCATCGGCGACCAGCCGGGCGCGGGCGAACATCTCGGGCTTGAGCTTGAGGTCGCGATTGTCGACGCGGCCGCGCACCTGCACACGCCGCGTGGCGGGATCGACGGCGAGGCCGATCTTGTCGACCGCGGCGGCAAAATGCGTGTCGGGCCAGGCATCCACATCGAAGTTGATGGCCTGGCCGATGCGCAGCCGGCCAATGGCGGTTTCAGGTGCATCGATCAGCAGCCACAGCCTGGTGGGATCGGTGACGGTAAACAAGGGCCCCTGGCCGGCGGTGAGCTGCTGGCCCGGCTCGACCTGGCGATCGAGCACGACACCCGAAATTGGCGCGGTCAGTGCCAGCGCCGTGCCGCTGGCACCGCCCAGCGATTGCAGGCGGCTCCGGGCGCGCGCCAATTCAGCGGCGGCGTTGCGCGATTCCGCCTCGGCGGATTCGGCGTCGCGGGCGGCGATGGCACCGCCGGCGAGCAGTTCGCGGGCACGCGCTGCGGCACGGGATTTGAGGTCAGACGCGGTGCGCGCCTCGATCAGATCGGCCGTGGCCTGGGCCAGATCGGGCGCATCGACACGGGCCAGCGCCTGGCCGGCGCCGACACGCTGGCCGATATCGGCCAGCACCGCCGTCACCCGCGCCGCCACCGGTGCCCC
>NZ_WNJP01000153.1 GCF_009733735.1 Sandarakinorhabdus oryzae
CCAGCGGCACCACCAGCAGCAGCAGTGCGCCCCACGCCAGCGGGCGATGGCGGGGCCACACCGCGAGGCCCCACAGCGCCAGCGCCAGTGCCCAGGCCGCGGTGCCTATCTGCGCCCAGGCCTGCGCCTGCGCGAACAGGGCCCACAGCAGCGGCCGGAACTGATCGGGCTGGGTGTAGCCGGCTGCCACCATGCTCTGCGCCAGCGGCGACAGGGTGAAGCCGTTGACCACCGCTGCCCCCGTGAGCGCCAGCGCGCCCGCGGCCTGGGCCAGGAAGGCGCCCTGCACCACCAGCCGTGGCCAGCCCAACCGCCCCGCCAGCCCGGCCTGGCCGATCAGTTGCGCCAGCATCACCGCCAGCAGGGCGCCGTGCACCAGGCCTGCAGTCGGCCCGATAGCGGCCAGGCTTTCGAGCAAGGTGGCGCCGTGGCCGTGGCCAGTGGGGTGGTGCGCCATGCCGATTACCGACAGGGCGGCGGTAGCCATGAGCAGGGCGGCCGTGAGGCGCGTGGGATGGGATTCGTCGGTCATCGGGCAAAGCTCCGCCTGTGGTTGCCTGCCGGACATAAGGCCACCGGCTTGACCAATCACCGAACATACAGGCAGGATCGTCCAATAATGGACGAATTGCAGAATCTGTCTCGTAATGTCCGGCCGCCAGACCGCCGCCAGCAGCGCACGCGCAACGCGCTTCTCGCAGCCTTTCGCGACCTGATGTTCGCCGAACGCTATGACCGGATCGATGTGGCCGCCGTCTGCACGCGGGCCAATGTCGGCCGTTCCACCTTCTACGCCCATTTCGCCGGGAAGGACGCGCTGCTCACTGCCTCGATGCATCCACTGCTCACCGTGCTGGCTGATACGGCGGTGATGGGCGACAGCCCGTCGCTGGCCTGGCTGCTCACCCATTTCTGGGAGCAGCGCCGCCATGGCCGCGTGGTGTTCGCGCCGCCGCTGCGCGCAGTGCTGGAGCGGGCGCTGGCCGAGGCCATTCTCGCCCGGCTCGGGCCAGATCAGCGCCTGCCCGCGCTGCAGATCGCCGCCGCGCAACTGACAGCGGTGGACGCGTGGATGATCGGCACGGTGTCAGCCACGCCTGAGCAGATGGCAGCCCGGATCGCCGCCACTGCGCGCCTGGCTCAATAGGCCTCGGTCTCGTAGATGCGGCTGATGTTGCCGCCCCAGGCACCATTGTAGAGCGCCAGGAGGCGGTCAGCATTGGTCATGCCGCTGGCGACGATCTCGCGCAGTGGCCCGAGGAAGCCCTGTTCTGTATCACCGGCGCCGTTCAGTCGGGCGCGGGCGGAAAGACCGGCATCGGCAATCTTCAACACCTCGGCCGCCAGATCCTTCAGCGTGCCGCCGTTGGGGCTGGCGGCGCCCAGCGCGAGGGCCGGCACTTCGCGGCGCAGACGGTCATGGTCGTCCGGTGTCCAGTGCTTGACCAGGTCCCACGCTGCATCCAGAGCGCCCTGGTCATAGAGCAGGCCGACCCACAGCGCCGGCAGCGCGCAGATGCGGTCCCAGCGGCCGCCATCGGCGCCGCGCATTTCGAGATAGCCCTTCATCCGCACTTCCGGGAAGGCGGTGGAAAGATGATCCTTCCAGTCGCCGAGCCGCGGCTTCTCGCCGGGGAGGACGGACAATTTGCCGGCAAGGAAATCGCGGAAGGACAGGCCTGCCGCGTCGATATATTTGCCGTCGCGATAGACGAAGTACATCGGCACATCGAGCGCATAGTCGACATAATGCTCGTAGCCGAAACCGTCTTCGAATACGAAGGGCAGGATGCCGGTGCGGGCCGGATCGGTGTCGGTCCAGATATGGCTGCGGAACGACTTGAAGCCGTTGGGCCGCCCTTCCGTAAAGGGTGAATTGGCGAACAGCGCGGTGGCGATCGGCTGCAGCGCGAGGCTGACCCGGAACTTCTGCGCCATGTCGGCTTCGCTGCCATAGTCCAGGTTGGTCTGGATGGTGCAGGTGCGCAACATCATGTCGAGGCCCAGGCTGCCGACGCGCGGCATGTGCCTGAGCATGATGTCATAGCGGCCCTTGGGCATGATCGGCAGTTCGGCGCGCGCCTTGTCGGGCCAGAAGCCGAGGCCCAGGAAGCCCAGGCCGAGCTCAGCGCCGATCTCGCGGCATTGCTTCAGATGGCGGTTCGATTCCGCGCAGGTCTGGTGCAGATTTTCCAGCGGCGCGCCCGACAGCTCGAACTGGCCGGCCGGCTCCAGACTGATGTTGCCGTCGGCGCCCTTCAGCGCGATGACGTTTCCGCCTTCCAGGATCGGCTCCCAGCCATAGCGGGTCATCGCCATCAGCAGGTCACGGATGCCGCCGGTTTCGGCATAGGACGGTGCACGGTGATCGTCGGTGCGATACACGAACTTCTCGTGCTCGGTGCCGATGCGCCAGTCTGCTGCGGGCTTGGCGCCGGCTTCGAACACCGAAACCAGCTGGTCGCGCGTTTCGATGATCGCGTCATCGCCGGCGGAGGTCAGCTTGTTGCTCATGTTTCGCGCCTTAGCCGTGTTGCCCGCGCGAGGCAATGAAGCCCGTGTGTTACCGGTTGATGGTGGCCATCATGTCACCTTGCCAAATCGTCATGATTGCCCACATAGGCAGCCATGATCGCTGCCCGCCCTTTGTTGCTGCTGTCACTCTTGGTGATGCTGGCCGGCTGCGGCATCGAACAGAGCCAGCCTGCACCGCTGCCCGATGCTGACCGTTGGGGCCATCTGCCGCCCGATCCCGAACGGCCGCAACAGGCCCAGTCGGATGCTGTGCCAGGCTGAGCTCCGGTGGCAGGGCGGCCCACCCGCGCGCCCCGCCACGTTCCCCGCTTCAGGCCGCGACGCTGCGATGCCGCCGCGCCGCAGAACCCACCAGGCCAAAGCCGGCCAGCAGCAGCGCCCAGGCCGCCGGTTCCGGGACGCCGCCCACCACTGGTGCCGCATCGAAGGTGAAATCATCCCACACCATGCGCGGGCCGGATCCGAGCGTGTAGACATGGTTGCCGGTGATCACCGGTGTCACCTCAAGCGTGTCGACAAGACCGCTTGGAAACGTGAACAGCGTCGGCCCAAAGGCGTTGGCCACCGGGTTTGCGGTCCAGACAATGTTGCCCGCCAGCTTGCCGACAAAACCGATGGTCAGCTGATCATGCCAGGCGGCGCCGAGCTGGATCGACAGCAGCCGGAACGGCGTTGGCGACGTGATTGTGTTCGGCGTGTTGACGGCGTTCGTGGCCGTGAAATTGCCGCTGGTCGCGTCGTTCTTGAAGCCGCACGGGTTGGCCCCGCATTCGCCAAAGCCATCAACCGCGGCCCAACGCGGTCCCCAGGTCAATCCGCCATAATTGGCAAAGATCGCCACGTTGGGATTGAGATACTCGGTGACCGTCGGCGTCCCAGAGATATCATCGAATGTCAGTGTTTGCGGCGCGGCGATTGCCGGCGCGGCCAAGAGCCCGGCAGCCAGTGCTGCCAGCGACAAGCCAATCTTCATCACACATACTCCCCCGTTCGCAGCGGCCTGCCCACAGCACCCCATGGCTGCTGGCCCGCGACACCGCCCAACTGACGTGGCCCGGAACATCCGCCCGGAAAGGTTGCAATAGTGGCGCGTTGGCTGTCATAAAGCGGCGCTAAACTTCTTCTAAAGGTTGGCATGGACGCAGCTTCCGTCCCGGTCACTGGCTCCGACACTCCGCGGCGATGGCGGTTTGGCACAGCGGTGTTCGATGAAGCCGGCTGGACGCTCCGAGTCGATGGCGCGCGGGTCACGCTGGAGAACAAGCCGCTTCGCCTGCTGCGCGAACTGCTGCGCCACCCCGGCCAGGCGATGAGCAAGGATGCGCTGCTCGATGCCGTGTGGCCCGGCGTCACCGTTGTCGAAGGCTCGCTCACCACTGCCATGAACAAGCTGCGCAAGGCGCTGGGCGACAGCGAGGGTCGCATTGTCGAGACCGTGCCCGGCATTGGGTATCGGCTGGCGGTGCCGGTGGCGCTGGATGTGGCCGAACCACAATCGGCGCTGGCGCCAGTCGCTCGCCGATCAGGTTGGCGGCAATGGGCCATGCTGGCGGCCGGCGCTGCCGCGCTCGCCGCTGTCGGCCTGGTGCTGGCACCGCCGCAACCGGTCCGCCAACCAGACGTGCTCGCCGCCCTGCGGGCCGTTGACCTGCCGGCGTTGCGCGCCCTGGTCGATCGCGGCTGGGACCCGGTGACGCCGATCGGGCCAGAGCGCAATTCCGCCATCGGCACCATGCTGGAGATCTGCGAGTGGAACCCGGCGCACGACCAGCAGAAGCTGGCGCTGGCGGTGCGCCTGCTGCTTGATGCCGGCGCCCGGGTCACTGATCGCAACGTGTGGGGCGACACGCCCTACAGCATCGCCGCCGCGCCGCGTTATTGCGGGCCCGATCACCCGGCCACCCGCCTGCTGAAGGCCGTGTGCACCGGTTCCAGCGCCCGCATCGATCCGCGCTGCCTGGCCGATTATGCCCATTCCGATTGGCCGCAGCAAAAGACGCCGCGCCTGGCGCCAGCCACACCGGCGGGCTGATACCGCTGCAAAGCCGCAGGATTGCACTGCGGTCCGGTTCTGGCATCCTCCCTGCTTTCCAGGGAAGGAACTGGCCATGCATGATCTCGTCATCCGCGGCGGCACCATCGTTGATGGCAGCGGCAATCCACGTTTCACCGGCGATATCGCGGTGGATGGCGGGCGTATCACGGCGGTGGGCCAGATCACCGCGCCGGGCCGCGAGGAGATTGACGCGACCGGCCTGATCGTCACACCAGGATTTGTCGACATCCACACCCATTATGACGGGCAGGCGACCTGGGACTCCGAAATGGCGCCATCGTCGTGGCACGGGGTGACGACGGTGGTGATGGGCAATTGCGGCGTCGGCTTTGCCCCGGCCAAGCCCGACAAGCATGACTGGCTCATCGGCCTGATGGAAGGCGTGGAGGATATTCCCGGCACCGCGCTGGCCGAAGGCATGAAGTGGAACTGGGAGAGCTTCCCCGAGTATCTCGACGCGCTGGACGAGCGGGCCCGCACCATTGATGTGGCGACCCACGTGCCGCACGGCGCCGTGCGCGCCTATGTGATGGGTGAGCGCGGCGCACGCAACGAGAAGCCGACCGAGGACGATATTGCCATGATGGCGCAGATCGTCGCCGAAGGGGTGAAGGCCGGCGCGCTCGGCTTTTCGACCAGCCGCACCATCCTGCACAAATCCATCGACGGCGAACTGGTGCCCGGCACCACGGCGGAGAAGGACGAGCTGATCGCCATCGGCCGCGCCATGGGCAAGGTGGGCCACGGCGTGTTCGAGATGGCCAGCGACCTGCGCCGCGAATGGGATGAATTCGGCTGGATGGCCGAAATGAGCCGCGAGACCGGCCTGCCGGTCACCTTTGCCATGCTGCAATCCATCGCCAAGGAACTGCCCTGGGAAGAGCAGATGGCCGAGACCGCGCGCGCCAATGCCGAAGGCGCCAACATCGTCGCCCAGATCGCCATTCGCGGCAACGGCATATTGATGGCCTGGCGCGGCACCGTGCACCCGTTCAAGTTCAAGCCCAGCTGGCAGGCGATCGAGGCGCTGCCGTGGGCGGAGCAATGGGCGCACCTGACCGATCCCGCCTTCAAGGCCAGGCTGCTCGCGGAGGAGAATGTCTGGCCCGAAACCGACGTGCTGCCGCTGCTGATGGCGGTCGCGCTGGGCTGGCAGCTGCATTACGAGATGGGCGACGGCTTCAATTACGAGCCGACGCAGGAGGAAACCATCTGGGCCATGGCCAAGGCGGCGGGCATGGACCCGGCCGAATATGCCTATGACCTGCTTTGCCGCGGGAATGGCAGCGGTTTCATCTATTTCCCGATCCTCAACTATGCCGACGGCAATCTCGATTTCGTGCAGGGCTTGCTCAATCGCGACGACACGGTGATCTCGTTGTCGGACGGCGGTGCCCATTGCGGCACCATCTGCGATGCCGCCAGCCCGACCTATTTGCTGCAGCATTGGGTGCGCGACCGCACGCGCGGCACCGTCACACTCGAAAACGCCATCCGCCGCCAGTGCCACGACACCGCGAGGCTCTATGGCCTTCATGATCGCGGCATCATCGCGCCGGGTTATCTTGCCGACTTCAACATCATCGATCTGGATCGGCTGCAACTGGGCAAGCCGTGGCTGGCCTTCGATCTGCCGGCCGGCGGCAAGCGCCTGCTGCAGAAGGCCGATGGCTATGTGGCGACGATCAAGAACGGCGTGGTCACCTTCCAGAACGGCCAGATGACCGGCGCGCTGCCCGGCGGCCTGATCCGTGGCCCGCAGGCCGCCCCCGCCACCGCCGCGCTGGCTGCCGAATGATCCGCGCCGCCGCTGCC
>NZ_WNJP01000154.1 GCF_009733735.1 Sandarakinorhabdus oryzae
ATCGACGTGCCGGGCCGCGCGGCGCTGGGCGACGTCCCGGCCCTGCATGCCGCCGCGCCCGAGGCCGCGCTGGTCGGCTTTGGCGTTGGTGATGACCAACTGGGCCTGGCCTGTGCCGAGGCCGGGCTCACTGGCTTTGTGGGCCGCGATGGCACGCTGTCCGACCTGGTTGACGCCGTGCGCCGCGCCCGCGCTGGCGAACTGGGCTGCTCCCCGCAACTGGCGGCGCTGATGTGCCGGCGGCTCGCCGTATTGGCCGGCCGGCCCGCCAGCACGTCCCTGTCACCGCGCGAGCGAGAGGTGGCGCGGCTGGTCGCCGATGGCTTGTCCAACAAGGAAATCGCCCAGATGCTCGCCATCGGCCCGGCGACAGTGAAGAACCATGTCCACAACATCCTCGACAAGCTGGCGCTGCGCCGGCGCAGCGCCATCGCCGGGCGCCTGCAGCTGCTGTGAGGCTGTTGCCGGGATGAATTCGGCTGCCTGGCGGGCACACAGTGATGCATGGGCGCAACAGTTGGCAGGATAGTGACGCAATTTGGCCGCTCAACGCGCCGGATTGATTGTGACATTTCCACGAATGCTTCAGATTCACGCCCGCTGGCCGCACGCGCGGCCCGTGGACGACGTTAGGGGGACAAGAAGATGAAAAGCCCGATGGGAACCACCATTTCCCGGTTGCTGCTGGCCGGATCGGCCTTGCCGATGCTGGCGCTCGCCGTCACCGCCGCTCCGGCCGCAGCCCAGACCGCTGCCGCTGACGAGAAGGCTGGCGACGAAAAGGTCATCGTGGTCGTCGGCACCCGCCGTACGGACCGCTCCATCCTCGACACCGCCTCGCCGGTCGACGTGGTCGGCGCTGCCGAACTCGCCACCCAGCCGGCGTCGAACGTGCTCGACATCGTCAAGGCGCTGGTGCCGTCCTTCTATGTCGGCCAGAACGCCATCGCTGATGCGTCGACCTTCGTGCGCGCGCCCAGCTTGCGTGGCCTGTCGGCCGACGAAGTGCTGGTGCAGTTGAACGGCAAGCGCCTCAACCGCTCGGCCCTCGTGCAGGTCTACACCGGTGGTGACACCGCCCTCTCCTTCGGCAGCCAAGGTGCGGACATCTCGACCATCCCTTCGCTCGCCATCGGCAGCCTTCAGATCCTGCGTGACGGCGCTACGGCGCAATATGGTTCTGACGCCATTGCCGGCGTGATGAACTATGGCCTGCGCGAAGATGCCGGCCTCGAAGTCGTCGGCCGCTATGGCCAATATTATCGCGGTGATGGCGAAAGCTTCCAGATCGCCGCCAATGCCGGCGTGAAGCTGGGCGATCGCGGTTTCATCAACCTGACCGGCGAATATACCGATGATCGCGGCACGGTGCGCAACGAAACCCGCCCGCTCGCCCTGATCTTCGCCCAGCAGAATCCGGGCCTGGCCGGCCGGCTGCCCAATTATCCGGGCCCGGCCCAGATTTACGGCACCTCGCCGGGCTATGCCTATCGCTTCCTGCTCAACAGCGCCTATGAACTGTCGCCGGAAGCCAAGATCTATTTCACCGCCAACTATTCGCACCTGAAGGCGGACCAGAGCTTCAACTACCGCTCGCCGATCAGCGCGACCAACGTGCCCGTGGTGGGCGGCACCACCAACCTCAATGCCAACGCCGCCTTCGCGACGCCGATCTACCTGACGCCCTGCCCGGCCAACGCCGCCAACAACGGCTGCCCGGCCGGCGGCTTCCTCCAGAACGGCGCCACCTACAACTTCACCACCCTGTATCCGGCCGGCTTCACCCCGCGCTTTGTCGGCGTGACTGATCAATATTGGGGTGTGCTGGGCATCAAGGGCAAGTCCGGCGATTTCACCTATGACCTGTCGGGCACGATCGCGCGCAACTCGATCAACCTGTCGATGTATGACTCGCTCAGCCCGTCGTTCGGTCCGCAGAGCCAGACCAGCTTCCAGTTCGGCAAGCTGATCCAGGAAGAGCAGAACCTCAACGCTGACTTCACCTATGCGGTCGACGCCGGCCTCGCCAGCCCGGTCACCTTCTCGTTCGGCGGCGAGTTCCGGCGGGAAACCTACACCCAGACCGCTGGTGACGTGCAATCCTATGCCGGTGGCCCCTATGCCGTGCAGCCGCTCTATGAGCCGGATGGCGAAGGCGGTTACCAGCCAGTGCTGGTGCCCGATGGCAATGACGGGTTCAAGCAGCTCGTCATCACCAAGCCGCCGGGTGCCTCCGGTTATGGCGGCACCAGCCCGACCTTTGCCGGTTCGCGCAGCCAGCAGAGCTTCGCTCTTTATGCCGGGGCCGAAACCGACCTGACCGACACGTTCAGCGTGGGTGCGATGGGCCGTTACGAGCGCTACAACTCGTTCGGCAGCGCCTTTGTCGGCAAGGGCAACTTCCGCTGGGAAGTGGTGCCGTCGTTCGCCATTCGCGGCACGGCCGGCACCGGCTTCCACGCGCCGTCGCCGGGCCAGAACAACACGGCCATCCTGACCACCACCTTCGTCAATGGTGATCAGGTGCAGGTTGGCACCTATCCGGTGACCAGCAACATCGCCCGCTATTTCGGTGCGACGCAGCTGCGGCCGGAACGTTCCACCAACTTCGGCCTCGGCTTCGTCTTCACGCCGACCGACTCCATCAGCCTGACCGTTGATGCCTACAGCATCAAGGTGAAGAACCGCATCGGCATCAGCCAGAACTTCGACGTGACGGCCGCCGACATTGCCCGCGAACCGGCGCTGCTGGCCGTGGGTGATGGTGGTGCGGTGAACTATTTCACCAACGCCTTCGACACCCGCACGCGCGGTATCGACGTGGTTGGCACCTGGCGCGGTGACGTGGCTGGCGGCAAGGCCTCGCTCATCCTTGCCTACAACTACAACAAGTCGACCGTCACCCGGCGCGACACCTTTGTTGACGCCAATGGCGACACCCAGTTCGTCATCGGCGATGCGCAGGTGGTCAACATCGGCAACCTGGCGCCCAACCATCGCGCCAATCTGACCGGTACCTGGCAGAAGGATGGCTTCGCCTTCACCCTGCGCGAGGCCTATTATGGCTCGTGGCGGGAAGAAGTCGGCTATCCGGGCCAGAAGTTCGGCGCCAAGTTCACCACCGATATCGACGTGAGCTACACCTTCATGGAGCATTACACGGTCTCGGTTGGCGCCATCAACCTGTTCAACACCTATCCGGACCGGGTTGCCAACTCGCCGGACAACCGGATCTTCCTGTCGACGAACAGCCTTGCCGACGGCCAGATCTATCCGAACAGCGGTGGTCCGTTCGGGTTCAACGGCGGCTTCTGGTATGCCCGCATCCGCGTCAAATATTGATCGCGGGCTCGCAGACTGACCAACGGGAAGGGGGCCGCAAGGCCCCCTTCTTCGTTCTTGGCCTCACCAAGCCGCGATGGCGGCGGCCAGCGCGAGGTAGCGCCCGCCCTTGGCCAGCGTGACCAGCACCAGGAACAGCGGGAACGGTGTGCGGGCGGCGCCGGCGAGTACGGTGAACCCATCGCCGATGATCGGCAGCCAGCTGAGCAGCAGCGTGGCGACGCCCCAGCGGTTGAACAGCTGCGCGCTGCGGTCCCAGCCGGCCGCCGACAGCGGAAACCAGCGCCGGTGGCGGAAGCGCTCCGCCGAGCGGCCGAGCCCATAGTTCAGCACCGCGCCGCCAACATTGCCGACCGTCGCCACCAGCAGCAGCCAGATCGGCTGGCTGCCTTCAATCAGCATCGCGGCCAGCACCGCTTCCGATTGCGCTGGCAGAATGGAGCCGGCCAGGAAGGCGCTGGCGAACAGGCCGGCCAGGGCGGGCAGATCGGAACTCGCAGCCTGCAACATGGCGGCCCTGTGCCACCAGCCGCGCTGCCTGTCACTGTGGCAGGCGATGGTGGATGAGGCGGATGGTGCCGAGCGGGCTGGGCCGCGTGGCGGCATAGGCGCGCATCAGCGCTTCCAGTTGCGACCAGTCGCGCACCCGGCAGGTGTCGCGATCGGCCAGCGCGATGCCGATCGAGTCCAGCACCGGGCCAGGCACCAGCTCGCACTCCGAGCCGCCGAGGCGCAGATAGCCGATGAATTCGTGGCGCGAGAGGCGCCAGAGCAGGAAATAGCCGATCTCGCCAGGAACGCCGTCGGCCATTTCGACGAGCTGGCCGATGTAGAGCGGTTCATCGCCCGGCAGCCGCCGCAAGGCCAGCCGGCCATCGACCACGGTGCTGAGCGGTTCGAAGCGCACGTCATAGGCGCCATCCCTCCAGACCAAGGTCCATGTGAAGGAGGAGTCGTGGCTGAGCGGTGGCCGCGTGCCGAAGCTGTGGATACGGCCATCGTCCGCCGGCGTCAGCTCGACCACCGCCTGCGGCCCGAAGGCAAGGCTGCGGCCGTCCGAAGGCATCAAAATGGTCGGGCTGGTGGCCGCCGTGAGCAGCAGCCACAGCGCAGCCAGTGCGGCGATCGGCCTGGCCATCAGGGCCGCACCGTCGCCAGGCCAAAGGGCTGCGGGCCAGTGGCGGCAAAGGCCGTGAGCAGGGCCTCCACCTGGGCCCAGCGGCGCACCCGGCAGGCACTGCGGTCGCCGGGCTGGGGGAAGATGCGCGCCAGTTCAGCCGCCGGCGCGGCATCGCATTCCTCGTTGTCGTGGAAATAGACGAAGCTGCCGTCCGCCAGGCGCACGGTCAGCCGATAACTATAGGCCGCGTCGCCTTCCCACAGGGTCTGGGCGACGTGGAGGCCGCCGGGCCCGGGCAGCGGCCGCACCGCCAGGGTGCCCACCACATGGCCCTTGGCCTTGGGGTCGGGATCCGTGATTTCATAGCGTCGCCCGGTCCAGCGCAGCGGCAGCGCCTGTTCGTTGGGTGGCGCCGCCGCCAGCGCCGGGCGGGCGCCAAAGGCGACCACGACGCCATGATCGGCTTCGCTCAGCACCAGCTTGCCCTGCCGGCCAAAGGGCATGGTGCGGCCGCCTCTGGGCATCAGGTCAACCGGCGTTGATGGCCAGCCCTGCACGCCGCACAGCGCCAGCCACAGCAACAGTACGGCCACGCCGCGCCGCGCCTCTGACGATGGCCATGCCCTCGCTGTCATGGCCGGAGCATAGGCGGATGGCCCGCCACAGACAGTCCGCAGCAATGCGTAGGCCCTCAGAACAGGCGCACGAACTCCTCGAACTTGCCCGCGGCGGAACGGGGCAGATCAGTATCGAACCAGGTGAAGCTGACGGGGAAGGGAAAATCGAGCGCGCGCTGGATTTCCGCCCGCAAGGCCGCTTCTTCCGCTGCGGTCACCGGCCGCGTCACCGCACAGCGCAGCTCCATCCGGTCGGGGGCGTGCTGCACATATTGAAACTGGCGGACCGGGGCCAGCGCGCCATAGTTGATCAGGCCGACCGGGGGCCAGAAAGTGGTACCGTCGGGCCGGATGAGCATGTTGCGCTCGCGGCCGAGGATGCGCTTGAGCGCGAGCGTGCCGCGCCCACACGGGCATGGCGCCGCCGCTTCGGCATAATCGCCGATGGCATAGCGGATGAGCGGGGTGGCGAAATTGTGCAGATCGGTGATGACCAGCTGGCCAATCTCGCCCGGCGCGCACGGCCGGCCATCGGGCCGCAGGATTTCGACGATCAGGGATTCGCCGGCCGCGTGATAGCCTTCATGATCCGGGCATTCGTGGGCGATATGGCCGAACTCCTGCGAGGAATATGTATCCCACAGCCGCACGCCGAGCACGGACTGGCAGCGTTGGCGCAGATCGTCGGGCACGGTCTCGCCCACGGTGCGAACGACAGGATCAGGGGCGAGAAAGGGCCCGCGCGTTTCGACGAGATCGATGAGCGCCCCCAACGTGGTGGGATAGGTCACCAGATTGCCTGGCCGGAATTCCCGCAGCGCCGCATGGAGCCGCTGCGTGTCCCAGACCACCGGCAGCGCCAGCGAGCGCCCGGTGCGGGCGACAAGATCGGCGGGCTGGCCCCAGCTGGGCTGGTGGCGCGCCTCCAGCGTGGCCGAGCGCACGCTGGCCAGCGGCCGCGCGAAATCGGTCTGCCGCCAGCGATGCCCGCGCAAGACATTGGCCGTCCACAGCAATTGGGAGACCCGCGTGCGCCTGACCACGACCGGCTGCCCGGTGGAGCCGGATGTCGACATGATGCGCGCGGGGCCATGGCCATCGGGCAAGGAGTCGGCGAACAGGCCCTGGGCGTCCTGCAGCCAGCGGCGGCTGATGGGGGCGAGTGACCGGAACCCGTGCAGACGTGCCAGCGCGTTGGTTGATAGCCGCGCCGCCCGCAGCCGCTGCCGGAACGCCGGCGACTGGCGCTCGAAATGGCGCGCCAGCCGGGCCAGCTGCGCCAGTTGCCGCGCCTGCAGTTCGGCGGCGG
>NZ_WNJP01000155.1 GCF_009733735.1 Sandarakinorhabdus oryzae
AGCGCCGGGCAGCGATTGCCGGCGAAAAGGCCGACTGGCAGCGCCGGTTGGAGGCCAGCGCCGGCCAACGCACCGAGCTCACCCGCCGCCGCGAGACGGCTGAGGAGGAACGCGCCGGCCTCGCCGCCCGCAGCCGTGCCATCAGCGCCGATCTCGCCAGCCTGGCCTCCACCACCCAGGCCGCCGACACGGCCCGCGCCGCCGCGTCCGATCGGCTGGCTTCTGCCGAAAATGCCCTGAATGCAATCAGTTCCCGCGCCCGCGCTGCCGATGCCGATGTCGGCGAAGCCCGCGAACTGCGCGCCACCGCCCGCGCCGAGGCCGAGCACCAGGATGCCGCCCGGCTGGAGATCGAGCGCCTGTGCGGCGAACGCTTCCAGTGTCCGCCGCCGCTTTTGCCCGGCCGCTTCGGCTTCGGCATCGAACCCGGCGATCCTGATGCCTTGGCCGAATCCCTCGACGCCCTCACCGGCGAACGCGACCGCCTCGGCCCGGTCAATCTGCGCGCTGATATCGAATTGAAAGAACTGGAAGAACAGGCGAAACTCACCGCATCGGAAAAGGCTGAGCTCGATACCGCCATTGCCCGCCTGCGCGGCTCCATCGGCAGCTTGAACCGCGAAGGCCGGCAGCGGCTGCAGGCGGCGTTCACGGCGGTGGATGGCCATTTCCGCACCCTGTTCAGTGATCTCTTCGGCGGCGGCGAGGCGCAGCTGGCGCTGATCGAATCCGATGATCCGCTCGAAGCCGGGTTGGAAATCATGGCGCAGCCGCCAGGCAAGAAGCTGCAATCATTGACACTTCTGTCGGGCGGCGAACAGGCGCTCACCGCCACCGCGCTGATCTTCGCGCTGTTCCTGGCCAATCCGGCGCCGATCTGCGTGCTCGACGAAGTCGATGCGCCGCTGGACGATGCCAATGTCGAGCGCTTTTGCGATCTGCTCGACCGCATGGCCGCCGAGACCAGCACGCGCTTCCTGATCGTCACCCACAATGCGGTTTCGATGAGCCGCATGCACCGGCTGTTCGGTGTCACCATGGCTGAGCCGGGCGTGAGCCAGTTGGTGAGCGTTGACCTGCAGACCGCCGAGCGGCTGGTGGCGATGGCATAGCCCGATATTCGCGCCCGGTTGCACTGCACAACGGTTGACATGCCCACCCCCCGCCTCTAGGACGCGCGCCATGTCTTGCCGGCTCCGCTGGCGGGGCCGTCTGTCATACCCGACAGGCGTATATGGACGACAGGGGTTCACGCCTTGGCCGAACAACCCACCGACGAGGATAGCCTCGCGCGCCGCATCGCTGCGGCCCGGGCTGCCGAACCGGGGCGGAAGGACGGCAAGAAGGTGGCTGAAAATGCCGGTTGGCAGGCAGCGTCGGAGTTCATCGGCGCCATGCTGGCCGGTGGTTTCATCGGCTGGTTCATCGACCGGCAGGCCGGAACCGGCCCTTGGGGTCTGATTGTTATGTTGTTGCTGGGGTTTGTGACGGGTCTCACCCAGTCGCTGCGCCGGCAGAAGCGGATGGACAAAGAGTCCGCCGAACGGAACGAGGAATAAGCGGCCGTGGCCAACCCGATGGAGCAGTTCAAGATCGAGACCATCGCGCCGATTTCGGCCGGCGGCTTCGATCTGTCGTTCACGAACAGCTCGCTGTGGATGCTGATCGCGCTGGGCTGCGTCGCGGCCTTCCTGTTCATCGGCACCGCCCGCCCGCAGCTGGTGCCGGGCCGGATGCAGGCTGCCGTTGAATATCTCTATGATTTCATTCGCGACATGCTGCGCGAAAATGTCGGCAAGGAAGGGCTGCGCTATGCGCCCCTGATCTTTGCGGTGTTCATCTTCGTGCTGGCCTGCAACCTGCTGGGCATGGTGCCGTTTATTGGTGCCTTCACGCCCACCAGCCATATCGCCGTCACCTTCGGCCTCGCCGCGATCGTGTTCATCCTGGTGGTGATCGTCGGCTTTGCCCGTCACGGCCTGCATTTCTTCTCGCTTTTTCTCCCCGAAGGCACGCCGCTGTTCGTGGCGCCGCTGGTGGCAGCGATCGAATTCCTCTCCTTCCTGTCGCGGCCGTTCACGCTCGCCATCCGACTGTTCGCCAACATGACCGCCGGCCACGTGCTAATGAAGGTGTTTGGCGGCTTCGTGGTGTCGCTGGGCGCGGTCAATATCGGGCTGGGCATCATCCCGCTGGGCGTCAATGTCGCGCTCACCGCGCTGGAACTGCTGATTGCGGTGGTGCAGGCCTATGTGTTTGCCCTGCTGGCCAGCATCTATCTCAACGACGCTGTCAATCTCCACTAATCGTTTCAACCACTTGCCACACGTAAAGGACGAACAATGGAAGTCGCTGCTTACAAGCTGATTGGTGCCGGTTTGGCCGCCATGGGTGCCGGTTTCGCCGCCATCGGCGTCGGCATCATCTTCGGGATGTTCCTGCAGGGCGCGCTGCGCAATCCGGCCGCTGCCGACAAGCTTGGCGCCCGCCTGATCTTCGGCTTCGCCGTGACCGAAGCGCTCGGCCTGATCGCCGCCGTCGTCGCGCTCGCGCTGGCGTTCGGCTGATTTTGGCTCCGGCGCCCGGTGGCTGCACCGGGCGCCGGGCGCTTGTTTGCTGAAAAGCCGGGGACGTCTCGTGCCGCAATTTGATCCTGCCAGTTTCGTATCGCAGCTGTTCTGGTTCGGCGTGGTCTTCACGCTGCTCTATTTCGTTGTGGTGCGGCCAACCTTGCCCAAGGTCGGCAAGGTGATCGAAGCGCGTGAAACGCAGGTCGCCGGTGATCTCGATCGCGCCGAAGCCGCCAAGGGCGCGGCCGATGCGCTGCGCGAGCAGCACGAGGCCGCCATGAAGGCTGCACGTGAGGCGGCGCAGGCCGCTGTCGCCCAGGCCCGCGAATCGGCGGCCAAGGCCAGCGAAGCGCAGCTGAAGGCGCTCAACTCCCGTCTGGAAGCCGATGCCGACGCTGCGGCCACCACGCTGGCGGCTGCCCGCGCTGCGGCCCGCGCCAGCCTGGAAGCCACGGTGGCCGATCTGACCAGCGAAGCGGTAGCCAAGCTGGCTGGCATCGCCATCACCCCGGCCGATGTGTCGGCGGCGCTGGCGCAGAACTGATCCGGGGCGCTGAGGAATGATCATGGCGGAAGAACAGGTCACGACAGCCGGCACCGTTGCCGAGGGCGGCCACCATGAGGAAGCCACCCTGCTGGGTGTCGACGCCGAAGGCTGGGTCTATACTGGCGTTGCCATCTTCATCGTGCTGGCCGTGGTGGTGCTGAAGGCGCCGGCCCTGATCGCCAAGGCGCTGGACGACCGGATCGCCGGCGTGAAGAAGCAGCTCGACGAAGCAGCAAATCTGCGCAGCGAAGCTGAAGCCCTGCTGGGCCAGGCGCAGGCCGCCAAGGCCGCTGCCGAAGCCGAAGCCGCGGCCATCCGCCGGCAGGCCGAAGTTGAAGCGGCCGAACTGGTGAAGGCCAGCGAGATCGCCGCCAGCGAAGCCATCGCCCGCCGCACCGCCGCTGCCCAGAGCCGCATCGAGGCCGCCGAGCGCACCGCGACCGCCGAGCTGAAGGCCGAAGTCGCGGCCCAGGTCACCAAGGCCGCCTCAGCCATTATTGCGGCGCGCGCCGACAAGGATCTGCAGGCGCGGCTGACCGACGAGGCCATTGCCAACATTCGACTGCACTGATCCACCTGCACTGATCCGGGCCCAAACGCCCACCAAACCCGTCCATTGCGCGTTCATCGCCCGGCTGTTATGCAGTCGGGCATGACGCTTTTGCTGCGCCTTGGCCGACGAATCTGACACTGCGCCCCCGTTTGGTGCAGTGCCCGTTTGTGTCGCCCGTTCTGACTGTCAGCCGAAAGCCAAATCCTTGATCGACATTGTTCCGCTGGGCCCGCAGCACCAGCCCGCCATCGAGTCCCTGCTTGACGAGCGCTTTGGTCCGGCGCGTCACAACCGCACTGCCTATCGCCTGCGCGAACGCGCCGAACTGCTCGGCGGCTTTTCCTTCGTGGCGATGGACGGTGATCAGCTTGTTGGCAGCCTGCAATGCTGGCCGATCCGGCTGAAAAGCGTGGGCGGCAGCCGCCTTCCGTTGGTCCTGCTTGGCCCGGTGGCGGTCGCCGCCAGCCGCGAAGGCCAGGGCATTGGCTCGGCACTGATGCGCGCCAGCCTTGCAGCGATCGATGCGGCTGACAGCCCGCCGGTGCTGCTGATCGGCGACGCGCCTTATTATGGCCGCTTCGGCTTTTCGGCGGTGGCGACGCGGCACTGGGAACTGCCCGGCCCGGTCGATCACGCGCGGCTGCTGCTGCGTGGGCCGACCACCGGCCTGCCCCGCATTGCCTGGGTAGAGGCCGCCAGCGTCAACCCGTCCCGCCCGGCCAAGGTTGCCTGAAACCGCGCTTCGCCCAATAAGGCGCGCGTGACCACAGAATCACCTGATCGCTTTGCCGAGCTGCTGGCCCTGTCCCGGGCCGGCAAGCGGCTGCTCGTGGAGCAATGGCACCCCACCCATTGCGGCCACAGCGACATGCGCATCGCCGCCGATGGCACCTGGTTCCACGCCGGCACGCCGATCGGCCGCAAGGAACTGGTGCAGCTGTTCTCCACCATCCTGCGCCGCGAGCCCGACGGCAGCCATGTGCTGGTAACGCCGGTGGAAAAACTCGACATCGATGTCGAGGATGCGCCGTTCATCGCGGTCGATGCCGATTGGGAAAGCGAAGGCCCGGCCCGGCGCATCCTGTTCCGCCTGAACACGGATGAAATTGTGGCTTGCGGGCCCGATCATGCGCTCGACGTGCGCATCGATGCCGATGGCACGCCACGCCCCTATCTCCATGTGCGCGGCGGCCTTGTCGCGCTGGTCAACCGCGCCACCTTCTATCGCCTCGCCGATCTGGCGCTGGCCGAAGGCGCGGAGCCGCCCGGCCTGTGGAGCGACGGCGCCTTCTTTGCGTTTGGAACCAGCGATGCCGCTTGACCGGGTGCGCACCCTCCTGAGCGGTCCGTTCACGCCCCAGCCGCACGGCGACTGGGATCTGGATCGCGGCCCGCCGCCACCTGCAACGCGGCTGACGCCGGCCGCCGTGCTGATGGCGATTTCCGACGAGGCCGCGCCGCAATTGCTGTTCACCCGCCGCACCGCGCATTTGAAACGTCACGCCGGCCAGGTCGCCTTTCCCGGCGGCCGCCAGGATGCGACCGACCCGGACGCCGTCGCTGCGGCGCTGCGCGAGGCGGAAGAGGAGGTGGCGCTGCCGCGACAGGCCGTGGAGGTGCTCGGCACGCTCGATCCCTATCGCACCGGCACCGGTTATCTGGTCACGCCGGTGGTTGGCGTGGTGCCGCCGGGGCTGACGCTGAAAGCCCAGCCCGACGAGGTGGACGAGCTGTTCCACGTGCCGCTCGCCCATGTGCTCGATCCGGCCAACCATGTGCGCCAGACCGGGCAATGGCAGGGCCAGACCCGGCATTTCTGGTCGATCCAGCACGATCGCCATTATATCTGGGGCGCCACCGCTGGCATGATCGTGGCGCTTTCGCGCCGACTGGAGGCGCTGTGAACCTGCCGCCCCACTTGCCGCCCCAAGGCTGGGCGACCACTCCGGCGGGTGCGGCGCTGTTGCAGGCGCTGGAGGCCGTCGCGGGCGATACAAGGCTGGTCGGCGGCGCCGTGCGCGATGCCCTGCTGGGGCTGGACGGCGCCGATATCGATCTGGCGACGCGTTTCCCGCCGGACGAAGTGATGAAACGGGTGCGGGCCGCCGGCCTGAAGGCGGTGCCGACCGGCATTGCCCATGGCACGGTGACCGTGGTGGGAGAGGGCCTCGTCGCGGAAGTCACCACCCTGCGCCGCGACGTGCAGAGCTTTGGCCGTCACGCCGAAGTCGCCTTCACCGACGATTGGCGCGAGGATGCCGCGCGCCGCGATTTCACCGTGAACGCGCTCTATGCCCGGCTGCCCGATGGCGCGATCGACGATTATTGGGGCGGGCTTGCGGATCTGTCGGCGCGCCGGGTGCGTTTCATCGGCGATCCGCTGCAGCGCATTGCCGAGGATCATCTGCGTATCCTGCGCTTCTTCCGCTTCTCGGCGCGCTTTGCTGCCAACATCGATGCCGATGGCCTCGCCGCCTGCACCGCACGCGCCAACGATCTGATGGCGCTGAGCCGCGAGCGCATCGCCATGGAGTTGCGCCTGCTGCTGGCGCTTCCCGATCCGGTGGCGACCCTGGCGCTGATGCTGGAGGCCGGCATCTTCCGCCCGGTGCTGCCGGAACTCGACCCGGCGCGCCTGCCGGTGCTGGTGCGGACCATCGCGGCCGAAGCCGCCGCCGGCGTCACGCCGGCCTGGGAACGCCGCCTGGCG
>NZ_WNJP01000156.1 GCF_009733735.1 Sandarakinorhabdus oryzae
GCCGGCCACCAGCCGATCCGCCGCCGACAGCCAGCCGCGCACAGTCGCATTGCTGCGCAGCGCCGGGCTGCGGCGCAGGGTGGCCGCTGCCGCCACGACGTCGCCGCGCTGCATCAGCAATTGCGCGCGGGCCACCGGGCCGGCGCCATCGCTGCCCGAAAAGGCGGCCTCCACCCGACTGGTGAGCGCCTCCCACCAGTTGGGCCGGGCGGCACCTGGCGCCGCATCGGCCAGCCCGGCCAGCGCCCGCGCCAACTGTTCGCGGGTCACGGGCGCTGCCGACAGGGCGACCAGTGCCGAGACCTCGTCGGCATAATTTTCCTCGAACAGGCGGCGCGTCGCCGGCAACAGCGCCTCGAGCGTGCGGCCTTCATCGACGGCGCGACGCAACAGCAGCACGGTCAGCATGGATTCAGCGCGATCGGCGGCGCCCTGCGCGGTGGCGACCACGGTCGCATCGCGGGCCTCCTCGGCCGCCAGCCGCGCCGTCAACTGCGCCACCTGGCTCGTCAGCTTGTCGACCCGCTCGGCTTCGCGCTGGATCTGGTCAGTGCTGCTTTCCACCTTGGCTTCGGTGCGGGCCAGGCGTTCCGATGCCGGCACCGGCGCCCCGGGCTTGCGCTGTTCCAGCGCCGCCAGCCGCTTTTCCAGCGCCGAACTGTCGGGGCCAGTGGCGGCCGGCACGAACGGCAGCCGGCCACGCACCGTCTGTTCAAACCACGGATTGGCAATCAGGCCAGCGGCAAAGGCGAACAAGGCCATGGCCACCGCCCAGGCCAGGCCGCTGCGCCGCGACGTCGTCTGGGCATTGGCTGGGCCCGGCGTCATCAGGCGCGCGCGCAACCGCTCGGTGGCGGCGAGGCTGGATTCCCCGATGTCACTGCGCTCGAACGGATCGCTCATGGCCTCTTCCTACAAGGCTTTGTCGAGCATCGCCAGCAGCGCGGATTCAGTGGGTTCCGCCGCCGCTCCGGCCGCGCCCCAACCACTGCCTGCCGCGGACAGCGCGGCCTGGCTGATCGCCAGCAGCCGCACACGGGCGCGCTGGCCGCCGAGCCGGTCCCACTCCTGAGCAAACTGCGCTGCCGTGCGCGGCGAGTGCAGCAGCACGGCGTCCACGGCAGGCAACGCCGGCAGCGGCAGCAGCGGCGTTTCATAGACGGTGACGCGCGTCAGGCTGAGCTCTGGCGGCACCGTCACCGGTGTCAGATCAGCCCCGGCCAGATGCAGATAGTCGCCCGCCGCGAGGCCATCGAGCAGTGCCTGCATCGTGCCTGGGCCCACGGTCACATCGGACCATCCAGCGGCCCGGGCGGCGGCGGCGGTCGCCTCGCCCACCGCATGCGCCTTCAGCGCTTTGAGCGCATCCGCCCGCTGGCCGGCGTGGCGCACCGCCGCCGCGCTCGACAGGATCACGGCATCGGGCATCTGCGCCGGCACGTCCCAAGGGACCGCCCGCGTCGTCAGCAACGGGTGGACAATCGCTTCATGACCCAGAGCGGTGAGCCGGGCAGCAGTCGCGTCCGCACCGGGCTGCGGGCGAACGACCAATATGCGCATCAGGCGGTGAACAGCCCGCGCACCGCCGGCCCGGCGCGGCCGAGCAGTTCGGCGGCCAGCGCGGCCACCCGGTCATGGGCTTCGTGCAGGGCGGCGTTGAAGCCGCCTTCTTGGCATTCGCTGCCGTCCTCGGCGAGGATCTGGCCGCGGAAACTGACGCCCTCGCCCTCCAGCCGGGCCAGGGCCGCCACCGGTGAGTGGCAGGTCCCGCCCAAGGCGGCGAGGAAGGCGCGTTCGATGGTGACACACTGGAAGGTGGGCAGGTGGTTGATCGGCTCCAGCCGGGCCAGCGTCGCCTCGTCACCTTCACGCGCGGTAATGCCCACGGCACCTTGCGCGCTGGCCGGGAGCATCTCGTCGAGTTCGATCAGGCTGCCCACCGTCTGGCCCAGTCGGTCCAGCCCGGCCGCCGCCAGCAGCGTCGCATCGATGGCGCCGGATTCGACCTTGGCCAGCCGCGTCGCCACGTTGCCGCGCAGGATTTCGGTCACGAGGTCGGGCCGCTTCGCCTTCAGCTGGGCGGCACGGCGTGGGGACGATGTGCCGACGCGGGCACCGTGCGGCAGGGCGGCAATGCTGGCGGCGCCGATCAGCCGTTCGCGCACATCCGCACGCGGCAGCATGGCAGCCAGGCTGATGCCATCCTTCAGGATGGTCTCGACATCCTTCATCGAATGCACGCCGATATCGATGCGGCCATCCATCAGGGCGGCGTCGAGCTCCTTGGTCCACAGCGCCTTGCCACCGATTTCGGCCAGCGCCCGGTCCTGCACCTTGTCGCCGGTGGTGTGGATGATGATGATCTCGACGTCGCTTTCACCCCAGCCATGCGCGCGCCTGAGCGCGTCAGCCGTCATGTGGGCCTGGGCGAGGGCGAGAGGCGAACCGCGGGTGCCGATCTTGAAGCTCATGGCTGCTGCCAATGGCGCGATGGTTGCGGATTGGCAAGGGAGCGCCTAGCTGAGCGACGTGAACGACCCGCTTGTCCTTGGCATTGAATCCAGCTGCGATGAAACCGCGGTGGCGCTGGTGCGCGGCGATCGCACCATCCTGGCCCAGCGCATCGCCAGCCAGAACGAGGCGCACGAGCGCTTTGGCGGGGTGGTGCCGGAACTGGCCGCGCGTGCCCATGCCGACCGGCTGGCGCCGATGGTGGAAACCGTGCTGGCCGAAGCCGGCATCGCGCTGGCCGATGTTGATGCCATCGCTGGCACCGCCGGGCCGGGGCTGATCGGCGGCGTGATGGTCGGCCTGGTCACGGCCAAGGCGCTGGCCTTTGCCGCAAGCAAGCCGCTGATCGCGGTCAATCACCTCGAAGGCCATGCGCTCAGCCCGCGACTGGCCGATGCCGGGCTGCAATTTCCCTATTTGCTGCTGCTGGTGTCGGGCGGGCATTGCCAACTGCTCGGGGTTGAAGGCGTTGGCCGCTATCGCCGGCTGGCCACCACCATCGACGATGCGGTGGGCGAGGCCTTCGACAAGTCGGCCAAGGTGCTGGGCCTGGGCTTTCCCGGCGGCCCGGCGCTGGAACGGGCCGCGCGGAACGGCAGCCCGCGCTTTAGCCTGCCGCGCCCGCTTGTCGGCAGTGACGAGCCGCATTTCTCCTTTGCAGGCCTCAAATCCGCCGTGCTGCGCGCTCACGCCGCGATTCCCGAGCCGACCGTACAGGACATTGCCGATCTCGCCGCCAGCTTCCAGCAGGCCGCCTGCGATTGCCTGGTGGACCGCACGGCGCGCGCGATCGCCGCCTTCCCGGAAGCCACCGCGCTGGTCGTCGCCGGCGGTGTGGCAGCCAACCAAGCCATCCGGGGCTCGCTCGCGGAACTCGCCGCCAGCCACGGCCTGCCCTTCGTGGCGCCGCCGATGTGGCTGTGCACCGACAATGGCGCGATGATCGCCTGGGCCGGTCTCGAACGGCTGCGGGCCGGTGACATCGACGATCTCCACGCCCCGGCCCGCCCGCGCTGGCCACTCGATCCCGCCGCCGAAGCCGTACGCGGGGCGGGAGTGAAGGCGTGACGACGTTCGGCGTCATCGGTGGCGGTGCCTGGGGAACGGCGCTTGCCAGCACGTTGGCCGGTAATGGTCCGGTGACCTTGTGGGCGCGCGAAGGCGAGGTGGTGAGCGCCATCAACGCGGCCCGTGAAAACCCGCTCTTCCTGCCCGGCATCCCGCTGCCCGCCGGCATCACGGCCACCAGCAGCCTCACCGATCTGGCCGGCTGCGAGATCATCCTGGTCGTCGTCCCCGCCCAGCATCTGCGCGCGGTGCTTGCCCAGGCCGCTGTCCCGGCTGCCACGCCGTTGGTGCTGTGCGCCAAGGGCATCGAGGCTGGCAGCCACGCGCTGATGGTGGACGTGGCGCGTGCCAGCGTGCCCAACCCCATCGCCATTCTTTCCGGCCCCAGTTTCGCCGCCGAAGTCGCGCGCGGCCTGCCCTGCGCGATCACGCTGGCCTGCGCCGATGCCGCATTGGGCGAGCAGCTGGTCGCCGCCATGGCCCGCCCGACCTTCCGCCTCTACCAATCCGACGACGTGGTGGGGGCCGAGATTGGCGGCGCGGTGAAGAATGTGCTCGCCATTGCCTGCGGGGTGGTGGAGGGCGCTGGCCTCGGCCTCAACGCCCGCGCCGCCCTGATCGCGCGCGGCTTTGCCGAGATGACCCGCTTCGGCATCGCCCGCGGCGCCCGCGCCGAAACTCTGGCAGGCCTGTCTGGGCTTGGCGACCTCGTCCTCACTTGCTCTTCGGAAAACAGCCGCAATTTCCGCCTGGGCGTCGGCCTCGGCCAGGGTCGCCCCATTGCCGAGTTGCTGGCTGGCCCCGCCGTTGCCGAAGGCGCCGCCACCGCCCCCGTGCTGGTGGAAGCCGCCCGCGCCTCCGGCGTCGAGATGCCGATCAGCGAGGCCGTCGCCGCCTTGTTGGCCGGCGCGCCGGTGCGCGAGACGATCAGCGCCTTGCTGAGCCGGCCGCTGAAGGCGGAATAGCGCCTATTCCGGCGTTTTCGGCAGGCCGTCGGCGATTTCGTAATAATCGTCCTTGCTGCCAACAAAGATGTGCTTTTCGAGGTGCGTGCCTGTGGGTGCATCGAACGCCCCCAGCGCGATGGCCAGCCGGCTGCGGCCCGGCACATCCCACAGCAGGAAGCTGCCACAGGTCGTGCAAAAGCCCCGCCGCACCTTTTCGGAACTTTGATACCAGGTCAGCGATTCGTCCCCGCTGATCGTCACCGAGTCGCGCGCAACGTCGGTGGAGGCCCAGTAATGCCCGCTCTGGCGCCGGCACTGGCTGCAGTGGCAGGCATCGCCGGGCGACAGCGGGCCTTCGACGCGGATGTTGACCGCGCCGCACAGGCAATGCGCGTGGTGAACCTCGCCCATCAGAAATCAACCGCGATGCCGCCCTTTTCCCAGTCGCCATAGCGCACCGGGTCGGGCCCTTTGCGGCCGCCTACCTCTTTGTCGGTGGGCGGCGGCGGCGGGGCCGAGGGGGCCTTGTCGCGTGGATCGATCTTGGGGTCAGGCTTGGGCTTGTCCTTGTCCATATCGCAGTGTTGCCACCGCGACTCCGCTGATAGCAATGGGGTGAAGGGAAGCAGGCGATGTTCGACAACAAGGTGATTGCCATTACCGGCGCCGGCAGTGGCATCGGGCGGGCGCTGGCGCTGAATCTGGCCGGGCGCGGCGCCGTGCTGGCGCTGGCCGACAAGGATGCTGACGGGCTGGCGGAGACCAGGCGCCTGCTCGGCAACCGGCCAGCCAGCATCACCACGCTCGATGTCACCGACACCGACGCCCTCAACGCCTGGGTGGACGGCGCGGTGGCCGAATTCGGGCGACTTGATGGGATAATCAACAACGCCGGCCTGTCGGTGGTGGCGCCCTTTGCCGATTGCCCGCGGGAGGATTTCGACCGGGTGATGGCGGTGAACTTCACCGGCGTGGTCGAAGGCTGCCGCGCCGCGCTGCCGCATGTCCGTGCCGCTGCGGCCAAGGACGGCGTGGGCTGGATCGTCAATATTTCCAGCGTGTTCGGCATGATGGGTTACCCCACGCAAAGCGCCTACAACGCCAGCAAATATGCCGTGCGTGGGCTGACCGAGGCGATGGCGCTGGAGCTGGCGGTGACCGATCCCAATGTCTGCGTGATCCGTGTCCACCCCGGCGGCATCAAGACCAACGTGGCCCGGAACTCGAAGCAGATCGCTCTGCTGCCGGGCCAGGATCCAAACACGGATTTCGCCGCCGAGTTCGAGAAGAACGCCCCCACCACGCCCGAACAGGCCGCCGAAACCATCATTACCGGCATGGCCAAGCGCAGCACCCGCGTGCTGATCGGGCCGGATGCGCGCTTCATCGACTGGATGGTGCGGCTGTTCCCGGTCTCCTATTTCAAGGTGATCGGCAATTTCCTTGGAAGACGGAAATAGGTGGGAAAGCCGGGCCATTTGCGGCAAGGGGCGGGCGATGAACAACCCCCGCAAACCCGTGCGCAAGCCTGAGCGCTCTGGCCGCCCCACCACAAACCGGGATGATACCGGCGTCGCTGCCCGCCGTGCCGCGCTGAAAATGGCGCAAGCCGTGCTCGATCGCGGCGCACCCTTCGATGCCGCCGCCACTGCCGCCGATGACCTGCCACTGCCGCAGGATCGCGGCCTGGCCCGCCTGCTGGCGTTGACCGTTCTGCGCTGGCTGCCCGAACTCGACGCACTGATCGACAGCGCCACGCCGCGGCCTCTGCCGATCGATGCCCGCGCCCGCCACGCCCTGCGCGTCGCGCTGGCCGGCTGGCTGAAGCTCGACACGCCGCCGCACGCCG
>NZ_WNJP01000157.1 GCF_009733735.1 Sandarakinorhabdus oryzae
GCACCAGCGCGGCCGCGCGCACGCCGGCCCCGCTCAGGGGCGCACGCTCCAATGGCCCGCCGCGGCCGGCCGGTTGCGTGGCCAGCATGATGCGCCGCCTGACATAGCCAGGCGTGTCGGCATTGGCGACATTGTCGCCAGTGGCATTGAGCGCCTTCTGGAAGGCGAGCACGCCCGAGCGCCCAAGCTGCAGCAGGTCCATCATTTCGCGGCCTCCCGGCTGAGCAGTTGTGCCAGGCCAAGTGGCGCGGCCTGGGCGATGGCGCGGCCGCGCTGGTCGTCGAGCATGTCGCGGACCTGGTCGTTGTTGCCCAGCAGATCATCGCCCAGCTTTGCCGCGCGCGCCGTCTTGAGCAGACGGGTGACGAGCAGGGCCTCGAAGTCCTGCCCGGCCCTGGCGGCGGCCTTTGCTTCGCCCGCCGCAGGCGAAAGGGGCAGGGTGACGGGCCTGATCTCCATCAGATCACCACCAGCTCGGCGCGCAAGGCGCCAGCCGCCTTCAGCGCTTCCAGGATCGCCACCAGATCGCCCGGCGCGGCGCCCAGCGCATTCACCGCATCAATGATCTCGCCCAGCTTCGCCCCCGGCGCGAACAGGTTCATGCGCGTCTGCGCCTCGCCGGCCTCCACGGTCGATTGCTGCGTCACCACCGTCTGCCCGCGCCCGAAGGGGCCGGGCTGGCTGGCCTGTTGGTTTTCCGTCACCCGCACGGTCAGGTTCCCGTGCGCGACGGCGGCGGGCAGGATGCGCACCTCGCCCGAGATCACCACCGTGCCGGTGCGGGCGTTGACGATCACCTTGGCCGCCGGCGGCTGCAGGGCGACGTCCAGCGCCTCCACCCGCGCCGCCAGCGCGATGCGGGCATCCGGTGCATCCGGCGCGGTGATGGCGATGCGGATGCCGTCCTCGGCCCGCGCCGACGCGCCGCCCAGGCTCGTGTTGATGGCGTCGGCCACGCTCTTCGCGGCCGAAAAATCCGGTTCGTTGAGATCGAGGAACAAGGGCCCGCTGCCGGTGAAGGGCGAGGCGACGCCGCGTTCGATGATGCCGCCGCCGGGCACGCGGCCCGTGGCGGGCGTGCCGACGACGATGCGGCTGCCGTCGCGGCCTTCCGCGCCAAATCCGCCTACCGCCAGCGACCCCTGCGCCAGCGCATAAATCTCGCCATCCGGCCCCTGCAGCGCGGTCAGCAACAAGGTGCCGCCGCGCAAGGATTTGGCCTGGCCCAGCGCCGCCACTGTCACATCCAGCCGCTGGCCCGGCTTGGCAAAGGGCGCCAGCTCCGCCGTCACGATCACGGCGGCAGCGTTCCTCAGCTGCGGGTTCACGCCCGGCGGCAACTGCACGCCCAGGCGGGCGGTGGCCGATTTCAGCGACTGGATGGTGAATTCCAGGTTCTGGTCGCCAGTGCCGGTCAAGCCGACGACGATGCCATAGCCGGTCAACGCGTTGGCCCGCACGCCGGAAAAGCGCGCGATGTCCTTCACCCGCTCGGCCTGGGCCGGCGCTGCCAGCAGAGCCAACAGGATCAGCCAGCGCATCACGTTTGTCGGTTTCATAGGGGCGAAATCTTCGCAAAGAAGCGCGCCAGCCAGCCCTGGCGGCTGTTGTCCGCCACCTGGCCCGTCCCGCCAAATCGGATGCGCGCGTCCGCAATTCGGGTGGAGGGCACGCTGTTGTCAAAGCCCAGATCATCGGCGCGCACCAGCCCGGTCAGTTGCAGATGCTCCTCGCCGCGATTGAGCATCAGCCGCTTCTCGCCGGCGATCCGCAAGACGCCGCCGGGCAGCACTTCGGCCACCGTCACGGTCAGCTCGCCGAACAGTTCGTTGTTCTGCTCGGCCGAGCCACTGCCCTTGAAGCTCTGCTTGGCTCCGCCCTGGGTCGCCTCGTTCAGCGTGGCGGAAAAGGGGATGGCCGGCGGGAAGCGCAGCGCATTGTCGCTGTCGCGGCCGCTTTCGGCGCTGGCCGATTTGCTGGCGCGGGTGCGCTCCACCAGGCGGATGGTGATCAGATCGCCCACCCGCCGCGCCCGCCGGTCGGTGACCAGGCCGCTGAAGGCCTGCGCGTTGAACAGGCTCCCCGTCGGCACCGCCGGCGGCACCGGCAAAACCGTCATGGCCGGCGGGATCGGCTTCAGCTTCTTCGCGGCGGCCGGCTGCGCCAGCAGCAGCACTGCCGCCGACACCAGCAGCCAGCACGCCAGGGACAGTCGCGCAGACGACGCCTCAGACATTTTGCGTCACATAACGGCTCATCTCGTCGGCCGCGTTGATCACCTTGGCGTTGATCTCATAGGCGCGCTGCGTCTCGATCATGTCGACCAGTTCCTGCACGGTTGACACGTTCGATCCTTCCAGCATGCCCTGGCGGATATTGCCCATGCCGGCCTGGCCGGCGACGCCCAGGGTTGGCGGCCCAGAACCGGCGGTTTCGCGATAGAGATTGTCGCCGATCGGCATCAGCCCGGCCGGATTGAGGAAGCGGGTGAGCTGCAACTGCCCCACCTCCACCGGCGCCGTCTGCCCGGCCAGGGTGGCCGTCACGATGCCATCCTGCGAGATGGTGATCTGCTGCGCGCCATCGGGAATCGTCAGCGGCTGCGCCAGCCTGAGCCCCGAGGCGGTGACCAGCTCGCCGGTGGCTGACAGCTTGAAGCCGCCGTCGCGGGTATAGCCCTGGGTGCCATCGGCCAGCTGCACCGCAAAGAAGCCGGCGCCATCAATGGCCAGATCAAGCGCATTCTCCGTCTGCTGCAGCGTGCCCTGCTGGTGAATGCGCTCGGTGCCCACCACCCGCACACCGGTGCCGGTGCCCAGCCCGGTGGCATATTGCGTGTCCGCGCCGCTGGCCGCGCCGGGGTTGCGATCATCCTGGTACATCAGGCTGGCAAAGCTGGCCCGGTCCTTCTTGAACCCCGTGGTCGAAACGTTGGCGAGATTGTTGGAAATCGTCTTCATGCGCTGGTCGAGCGCATCGAGCCCCGAACGGGCAATCTGCAAGGCGGTGGTCATTGGGTTACTCCTCAACCATCAAGACGCATCAGCCGCGCGCCCTGTTCGTCCATTTCCTGCGCATGGCGGATCAGCCGCGCGTTCACCTCGAACCCGCGCTGTTCCTCCACAAGCTCCACCAGCGCTTCGGTGGCGGTCACATTGGCGCTTTCCAGCGCACCGCTTTCCACGCGCGCGGCCGGGTCGCGCGGCAGGCGCGCCTCGGGCAGGAACAGGCCATCGGCGGCCTTGTCACGCGGCGAGAGGCTGCGCCCATCAACCAGCTTCAGCTGCCCGACCTCGGTAGGCCCGTCCGGCAACAGCGCGGTGATGCGGCCATCAGTGGCGATGTTGAGCGCGGCGCCCGGCGGCACCGATATCGGCGCATCATTGATGCCCAGCACCACCCGGCCATCGCCGTTGGTCAAAATGCCGGTGGAGGACAGCGACAGGTCCCCGCGCCGCGTATAGCCTTGCCTAACCTCGCCGCCGATCACTGGCCCCTGCACGGCCAGCCAGGCATTTCCCGACAGTGCCACGTCCAGGCTTCGTGCGGTCGCCTGCACCTTGCCGGGCACCGCCGGCGTGGCGAGGCTGGGCGCCCCCACCTGCGCCCGGGCTTCCCAGGCGCCGTCGGCAGCGCGGCGCGCGTCCAAGTAGCGGCCTTCCTGCGCCACCATCTCGCGGCGGAAGCCGGGCACCTGCGCATTGGCCAGGTTGTTGGCCGTCACCAGCTGTTCGCGCGCCCGGGCGGAAAGGCCGGTGAGGGCGGTATAGATCAGGCGGTCCACAGCGGTTCAGCCGTCAATTGCGCAGGTTGATGATGGTCTGCATCAACTGGTTGTCGGTCTCGATGGCTTTTGCAGACGCCTGGAAATTGCGCTGCGCCGCGATCAGATTGACCAGTTCGGTGGTGAGATCGACGTTGGAGCGCTCGATATTGCCCGACAGGATGGTGCCAATGCCGTTGCGGCCGCCTTCGCCCATCATCGGTTCCCCCGACTGCGGGGTGACGACCCAGCTGGCGTCGCCAGTTTGTTTCAGGCCCTGCGGGTTGGAGAAATTGGCCAGCGCCACCTTGCCCAGCACCTGCACCTCGCCGTTGGAGAAGCTGGCGCGCAACAGGCCATCGGGTTCCACCGACACGCTTTCGAGCTGGCCGGAGGCAACACCATCCTGATCGATCAGCGCCACGCTGAACGGCCCGGCCTGCTGCACCGTGGCGCTGCCATGGTCCACGGCCAAGGCCATGGCGCCGGCCCCGGTATCGGGGGTGAAGGCGTCAAACACGAACGGCGTCGTCGGGTTGGTGAGGTTGCCGTTGACGTCGAACTCCATTGGGATGCCCGGCGTGCCGGCGACGTTGAGCTCCTGATTGCCGACGAAGGCATGGGCGGTCCAGCGGTGGAACGGGTCGCCGGCGGTGGGCACACTGTCCTTCACATAATAGATGGTCGCCGCCAGCGGGTTGCCCAGGCTGTCGAACACTGTCACCGACGTGCTGGCGTTGAAGGTGGACGGATCGTTGCGGTCAAACACATAAGGGTTGGTCGCCGTGTAGATCGGCCGGTTGGCGATGATCGGCGCATCGGCCGGCAGGTTGGCGGTGACACGGATCTCAGTGGAGGCCTGCGGCGCGCCGCTGTTCAAGGGCAGGCGGGCCGGCACCGTGCTGGCCAGGCTGGTCGATTGCACGGCGCCGTCCATGGTGGTCGGAAACAGCTGCAGCTTGCGGCCCTGATTATCCACCACAAAGCGATCCGGCGTCACGCCAAAGCTGCCGGCGCGGGTGAAATGGGTCTGCACGCCGCCGGCGCCGGATTTCACCACGAAGAAGCCCGGCCCGGCCAGCGCCATGTCCAGCGCCGAGGTGCTGGTTTCGGTTGGCCCCTGCTGGAACTGCTGGGTGATGGCGCGCACCGTGGTGCCGCTGCCAACGATGCGATTGGGGTTCTGCAGCGCCGATGTGGAGATGATGTCGCCAAAGGCCACGCGGCTGCGCTTGAAGCCGCTGGTGCCGACGTTGGCGATATTGTTGGCGATGGTCGCCATCTCGGTCTGGGCGCCGGCAAGGCCGGAAAAGGCAGTGTAGAAAGCCATGCGACTGGTTCCTTCAGTTTGACGCTTGGGTGGAGGCAGGCGGCGTCGCTTGCGCGATCAGCTGGTCGAGCCGGTCGATCACCGCCGACAGCTTCACATTGGTCTCCGTGCTGCCCGACACCTGGGCAAACATCGCCATCTGCTGGACATACTGGAAATTATCGACCGGCTTGGTCGGGTCCTGGTTCTGCAGCTGGGCGGTGAGCAGCCGCAGGAAATCGCCCTGATCCAGCATGGACTTGGGCGGTTTTGCCGTGGCGGGCGCTGCGGCTGGCAGGCCGGCGATGCCGGAAACGCTGCTCATTTGCCGATCCGCAGCGTGTCGAGCATGAGGCCGCGGGCGGTGCTCATCACCTCGACATTGTTGGCATAGGCGCGGGCGGTCTCGACCATTTCGACCATCTCCTGGTTGGAATCGACGGCAGCGGCCCACACGTGCCCGGTGGCATCGGCCAACGGGTGATTGGGATCCAGCCGTTTTTCGGGGGTGCCGGCGCGGGCCATGCGGGCGACATCCACGGTGGCGGCCTGGCCATCATAGGCGGCGCGGAACACCGGGCGCAGCGCGCGATAGGCACCCGCTTCCGTGCCCGAGATGGTGCCGGCGTTGGCGAGGTTGGACGCGATGGCGTTCATCCGCACCAGTTGGGCCGCCATGGCGCGCCCGGCGATATCAAAGGTGGAAAGGCCGGGCTTCGTCATTCGCCGCCTTTCAGGGCGCTCATGATGGTCTGGATGCGGCCGGTGAGGAAACCCAGTGATGCCCGATATTTGACGGCGTTCTCGGCAAAGGCGGCCTGTTCGGTGGCCATTTCGACCGTGTTGCCATCCAGGCTGGGCACCAGCGCGGCGCGATACCTGATGTCGCCCAGCTGGCTGGCCAGTTCGCTGCCGAAGCCACCATTGCGCGCCGTCTGCAAGCGGGCCAGCGCCGCATCGGCATCAAGATCGCGGGCCTTGAAGCCCGGCGTGGCGGCGTTGGCGATATTGCCGGCGATCACGTCCAGCCGCTGCGCGCGCAAGCGAAGCGCATCGGCAGAGAGACCAAGGGCGTTGTCGAGCATCGTCATGCCCGGCCCCAAGCAACAAGCGTGCCAAGGCGGGTTTCAGCAGGGACGGGCCATACGACGGCGCCATTTCCCGAGGCCGGGCCGTCGTGCGACGGCGCCATTTCCCGTGCCGGGCCGTCATGCGACGGCCCGGGGCAGCGGCAAGGGCTTGCCGGGGGGAGCGGCAAGGGCTTGCCGGCCCCGGGCCGGCGAGGCG
>NZ_WNJP01000158.1 GCF_009733735.1 Sandarakinorhabdus oryzae
GCCCTGGTCAGCCGGCGCGCCCGGCCGCCGCACCGCCGCAGCAGCAGCGACCGCGCATGTCGCCGGCCGAACTGGCCGCGCTCTATCAGCGCCAGGCCGAGGAAGAGCGGCTGCGCCTGCTCGAAGAGGCCCGCATCCGCGAGGACCAGGAGCGTGCCCAGCGCGAAGAGGAAGAGCGCCGCCGCCTCGAGGAAAAGCGCCTGCGCGAGGAAGAGATCGCCACCCGTCCCGATCCGGAACCGGAAGCCGGCCTGGTCATCCCCACCGACGTCATCGACGATGACGACGACAGCATGCGCGTGCGCATCATCCCGGGCCGCAAGCCGGATGCGCCCAAGTCGCCGCGCCTGAAGGTTGCCGACGATCGCCGCAAATCGGGCAAGCTCACTGTCACCCGCGCGCTGGATGACGAAGGCAATACCCGCGTGCGCAGTCTGGCTGCGCTGCGCCGCGCCCGCGAAAAGGAACGCGGCCGCCTTGGCAGCCAGCCCAAGCAGGTGCGCGACGTGACCGTGCCCGACATGATCACGGTGCAGGAACTGGCCAACCGCATGGCCGAACGCACCAGCAACGTCGTGCGCCTGCTCGCCCGCCTGGGCGTGCCATCAGCCGCGGTTGACGAGATCGATCAAGACACCGCCGAGCTGGTGCTGACCGAATTCGGCCACAACATCATCCGCGTGTCGGAAAGCGATGTTGAAAAGGGCATGGTCGGCGAAGTCGACGTGGACGAGGATCTGTCCCCGCGCCCGCCGGTTGTCACCATCATGGGCCATGTCGATCACGGCAAGACCAGCCTGCTCGATGCCCTGCGCGGCACCAATGTGGTCAAGGGCGAAGCCGGCGGCATCACCCAGCACATCGGCGCTTATCAGGTGACGACGAAGGACAAGCACAAGATCACCTTCCTCGACACGCCGGGCCACGAAGCCTTCACGCAGATGCGCGCCCGCGGTGCTGGCATTACCGATATCGTGGTGCTGGTGGTGGCCTGGGACGACGGCATCATGCCGCAGACGATTGAGGCCATCCAGCACACCAAGGCCGCTGGCGTGCCGATGATCGTGGCCATCAACAAGATGGACAAGCCCGGCGCCGACGCCGCCCGTATCCGCACTGCGCTCCTGCAGCAGGACGTGCAGGTGGAAGAAATGGGTGGCGACGTGATGGACGTCGAAATCTCGGCCATCAAGAAGACCGGCCTTGATGAGCTGCTCGAAAAGATCCTGCTGCTCGCTGAAGTCAGCGAACTGAAGGCCAACCCCGATCGCGCTGCGGAAGGCACGGTGATCGAAGCCCGGCTCGACAAGGGCAAGGGTCCGCTCGCCACCGTGCTGGTGCGGCGCGGCACCCTGAAGCGCGGTGACATCTTCGTGATGGGCCAGGAATGGGGCCGCGTGCGCGCCATGGTCGACGACAAGGGCGCCCAGGTGAAGGATGCCGGCCCGTCGGCCGCAGTCGAAGTGCTCGGCCTTAACGGCGTACCGCAGGCCGGTGACGTGGTGACCGTCGTGGAAAACGAAGCCCGCGCCCGCGAAGTCGCCGACTATCGGGCCGGTCTCGCCACCGCCAAGCGGACGGCCGGCAATGGCCCGGCCAACCTGGAAGACATGTTCTCGGTGCTGCGCGCCAAGAAGGTCCAGGAATTCCCGCTGGTCATCAAGGCCGACACGCAAGGCTCGGCCGAAGCCATCGCCGGTGCGGTGTCCAAGGTTGGCAACGAACTGATCCGTGCCAAGGTGCTGCTCGCCACCACCGGCGGCATCACCGAAAGCGACGTCACCCTGGCCAAGGCCTCGGGGGCGCCGGTGATCGGTTTCAACGTCCGCGCCAACGCCAAGGCCCGCGAAATCGCCCAGCGCGATGGCGTGGCGCTGAAGTATTATGACGTGATCTACGACCTGATCGAAGAGGTTAAGGCCGGCATGGCGGGCCAGCTCGGCCCCGAAGCCTTCGAAACCGTCGTGGGTCGTGCCCAGGTGCTGGACGTGTTCCAGGCGGGCAAGACCGGCAAGGCCGCCGGTCTGCGCGTGCTGGAAGGCTATATCAAGAAGGCCCTGCGCGCCCGCGTCATGCGCGACGATGTCATCATCTACACCGGTTCGATCGCCTCGCTGCGCCGTTTCAAGGACGATGTGGCCGAAGTGAAGGCCGGCCTGGAGTGCGGCATCACGCTGGCGGATTCGTCGGACGTGAAGGCCGGCGACATCATCGAAACCTACGAAGTGGAAATGAAGGAACGCAACCTTTAACGGTTGCACCTTGGGAGCAGGTCAGTCCTGCTCCCACCACTGCCGCCCTTCATTGGGGAGGATATTCGTCATGGTCCGTTCCACCCCCGACGCCCAGGGTCGCCCGATCCGCCTGCAGCGCATCGGCGAGCAGGTGCGCCATGCGCTGGCCGAGATCCTGGCGCGCGGCGATTTGCGTGACCCGATGGTCGCGCAGACGATCGTCTCTGTCTCCGAAGTGCGGGTCACGCCCGATCTGCGCCACGCGACCGTGTTCGTGAAGGCCTCCAACGGCGATGACGATGCGCTGGTGAAGGCGCTTGCCACCCATTCGCGCTGGCTGCGCGGCGAGGTCGCGCGCCGGCTCGCCACCAAATACACGCCCGACCTGTCATTCCGCCGGGACGACAGTTTCGACGCCGGCGCCCGTATCGACGCTGTGCTGCGCCGCCCCGAAATCGCCCGCGACCTTGCCACTGAAAAGCCCTCTGCCCGGCCGTGGAAGAGCCTGGCCGACAGCCTGGATGACGATGAGGACTGATGCCACCGCGCTCAGCGGCTGGATCATCCTCGACAAGCCGCTGGGCCTGACCAGCGCGCAAGGCGTCGCAGCGATCAAGCGCCTGCTGCGAACCGCCGGCCTGCCGGTGCCGCGCATCGGCCATGGCGGCACGCTGGATCCGCTCGCCACCGGCGTGCTGCCGATCGCGCTGGGGGAGGCGACCAAGCTTGCTGGCCGCATGCTCGATGCCGCCAAGGGCTATGATTTCACGGTGCAGTTCGGCCGCCAGACCAGCACCCTGGATGCCGAAGGCGAGGTGGTGGCAACCAGCGACGAGCGGCCCTCGCCCGAACAGATCGCTGCCATCCTGCCGCACTTCACCGGGCCCATCGATCAGGTGCCACCAGCCTATTCGGCGCTGAAGGTGGACGGCAAGCGGGCCTATGCCCTCGCCCGGGCCGGCGAGGCTGTGTCGCTGGCCACGCGCCATATCACCGTGCACCGCCTCGACCTGATCGCCACCACGCCTGACAGCGCCAGCTTCGCTTGCCTCGTCTCCAAGGGCACCTACATCCGCAGCCTCGCCCGCGACATCGCCATCGCGCTCGGCAGCGTTGGCCATGTCACCCGGCTGCGGCGCACCCGGTCAGGCCCGTTCCGGCTCGATCAGGCAATATCGCTGGACAAAATGGCCGAACTGGTGCAGGGGCGGCACCTTGAACAGGGACTACTGCCACTGACGGCAGGGCTGGACGACATCCCGGCTCTCGCCATCACGCCAGACGAAGCGGCGGCGCTCATGCAAGGGCGCAGGCTTCCCGGGCACCCAGCCAGCAACGGCACCTATCTTGCAAGCCTCGGCTCTGTTCCCGTGGCGCTTGTCGAGGCCCATTCGGGCGAGGTGCGGGTGCTGCGCGGGTTCAACCTCTTGAAGGAGTAACACGATGTCGGTGACCGCCGAAAAGAAGGCTGAAATCATCAGCAGCAATGCCCGCGCCGCCAACGACACCGGTTCGCCGGAAGTCCAGGTCGCCATCCTGTCGGAACGCATCGCCAACCTGACCGAGCATTTCAAGACCCACGCCAAGGACAACCATTCGCGTCGTGGTCTGCTGGTTCTGGTCAACAAGCGCCGTTCGCTGCTGGACTATCTCAAGAAGAAGGATGCAGCGCGCTATACCGCGCTGATCACCAAGCTGGGCCTGCGCAAGTAAGGTTCAGCCTGCCGAACGGCCCCGACATCGGGGCCGTTCGTTTATCCGGCCCCGAACGAATGAGCGTTCGCGATGCCGGCGCCGCCAAAAGGGGCGGCAAACAGAGCTGTGGCGACCGGCAATAGGGCCCGTCGCCAGGGAAAGAGACGTAATGTTCACCATCCACAAAGAAGAACTCACCTGGGGCGGCCGCAAGCTGACCCTGGAAACCGGCCGCATTGCCCGTCAGGCCGATGCCGCCGTGCTCGCCACCCTGGGCGAAACCGTGGTGCTGTGCGCCGTGACCGCCGCCAAGTCGGTGAAGGAGGGCCAGGATTTCTTCCCCCTCACCGTGCACTACCAGGAAAAATACTCCGCTGCCGGCCGCATTCCCGGCGGCTTCTTCAAGCGCGAACGCGGCGCCACCGAGCACGAAACGCTCACCAGCCGCCTGATCGATCGCCCCGTGCGCCCGCTGTTCCCGGAAGGTTTCTACAACGAAATCAACGTGATCGCTCAGGTGCTGAGCTATGACGGCGAAGCCGAGGCCGATATCCTCGCCATGGTCGCCGCGTCGGCCGCGCTCACCCTGTCGGGCGTGCCCTTCCTGGGCCCGATTGCCGGCGCCCGCGTTGGCTATGTCGACGGCGAATATATCCTCAACCCGACCAAGACCCAGGTGAAGGACGGCAGCCTCGATCTCGTCGTCGCCGGCACCGCCGACGCCGTCATGATGGTCGAATCCGAAGCCAAGGAGCTTTCGGAAGAGGAAATGCTGAACGGCGTGATGTTTGCCCACCGCAGCATCCAGCCGGTGATCGATGCCATCATCCGCCTCGCCGAGAAGGCCGCCAAGGATCCTTGGGACATGGCCATCACCGACGACAAGGCGATGCTGACCAAGCTGAAGAAGGAAATCGGCAAGGACATCGACGCCGCTTATCGCCTGTCTGGCAAGTCCGAGCGCCAGGCCGCGCTGGCCGTCGCCAAGGACAAGGCCAAGGCCGTGTTCGCCGATGGCACCCCGCAGGAGCAGATGAAGGCCATCAAGCTGTTCAAGAAGCTTGAAGCCGATATCGTGCGCGGCGCCATCCTGAAGGAAGGCCGCCGCATCGATGGCCGCGACACCAAGACGGTGCGCCCAATCGAAGCGATGGTGGGCTTCCTGCCGCGCACCCATGGTTCGGCGCTGTTCACCCGCGGCGAAACCCAGTCCATCGTCACCACCACGCTCGGCACGGCCGATGCGGAGCAGATGATCGATGGCCTCGATGGCCTGCGCTATGAACGCTTCATGCTGCACTACAACTTCCCGCCCTATTCGGTCGGTGAAGTCGGCCGCTTCGGCGCGCCGGGCCGCCGCGAAATCGGCCACGGCAAGCTGGCCTGGCGGGCGCTGCATCCGCTGCTGCCCACCAAGGAAGAGTTCCCCTACACGATCCGTGTGCTGTCCGACATCACCGAGTCCAACGGCTCGTCGTCGATGGCCACGGTCTGCGGTGGCAGCCTCGCCCTGATGGACGCCGGTGTGCCGCTGAAGCGCCCGTGCGCCGGTATCGCCATGGGCCTGATCCTGGAAGGCAAGGACTTCGCCGTGATTAGCGACATCCTGGGTGATGAAGATCACCTGGGTGACATGGACTTCAAGGTGGCAGGCACGAGCGAAGGTGTCACGTCTCTGCAGATGGACATCAAGGTCGCCGGCATCACCGAGGAGATCATGCGTGTCGCCCTGGCCCAGGCCAAGGACGGTCGCGCCCATATCCTGGGTGAAATGGCCAAGGCGCTGGACAGCACCCGCGAAGGTCTGTCGGCGCACGCCCCGCGCATCGAGACGATGCAGGTCGCCAAGGACAAGATCCGCGACATCATCGGTACCGGCGGCAAGGTGATCCGCGAGATCGTCGCCACCACCGGCGCCAAGGTCGACATCGAAGACGATGGCACCGTGAAGATCAGCAGCTCCGATCCGGCCCAGATCGAAGCCGCCCGCAACTGGATTATCGGCATCGTCGCCGAACCGGAAGTCGGCAAGATCTACACCGGCAAGGTGGTGAACCTGGCCGACTTCGGCGCCTTCGTGAACTTCCTTGGCCCCAAGGACGGCCTGGTCCACATCTCGGAAATCAAGAACGAGCGTGTGGCCAATGTCCGTGACGTGCTGAGCGAAGGCCAGGAGGTCAAGATCAAGGTGCTGGGCGTCGATGATCGCGGCAAGGTGAAGCTGTCCATGCGCCTGGTTGATCAGGAAACCGGCGAGGAACTGCCTGATACCCGCCCGCCGCGGGAAGGCGGCGATGATCGCGGCCCGCGCGGCGATCGTGGCCCCCGCCGGGACGGCGACCGTGACCGTGGCCCGCGCCGTGATGGCGATCGTGGTCCGCGCCGTGACGACCGTGGTCCCCGCCGAGACGGCGGCGAT
>NZ_WNJP01000159.1 GCF_009733735.1 Sandarakinorhabdus oryzae
CGCGCGGCCGTTGCCGAAGCCACCCGCGGCGTGTGGTCGGTGGACGCCAAGTTCCGCAATCGCGCGGCCGAGGCGCTGGCCTCCACCCGCGCTGAACTGGCCAGCCGCAATGGCCAGCAGCCGGCACTGGCCGACCGGCTGGCGCGCACCCAGGTACGTGCGCCGATGGCCGGCATCGTCAGCCGCCTGCGTGTCACCACGCCAGGCGCCGCTGTCGGGCCGGGTGAACCACTGGTGGAACTGGTGCCGGCTGGCGACAAACTGCTGGTGGAAGCCAAGGTGGCGCCGGCCGATATCGGCTTCGTGGCCGCCGGGCAGAAGGCGCGCGTCAGGGTTTCGGCCTATGATTACAGCATCTATGGCGCGCTCGACGGCACGGTGCAGAGCGTGGCGCCCGATGCGGTGGTGGATGAACGCACCGGCCAGGTGCATTTCCTGGTGCGCATCGCCCTGCCCGGTGCCTGTTTCCCGACCCACAATGCCGGCTGCCTGCCGCTAGGTCCGGGCATGATCACCGATGTCAACCTGCTTGGTCCCAAGCGGTCAGTGTTGTCGTACCTGTTGAGCCCGCTGACCCGCATGTCGAACAGCGCCTTCCGCGAGAAATAGGCGCGGCTCACGTTTCGGGGCGGAACTCCAGCAGGTCGCCGATGGAACAGCCCAGCGCCGCACACAGGCGGGCGAGCACATCAAGGTCCACGCGATCGGCCTCGTCATGATAGAGGCGAGTCAAGGTGCCACGGCTGATCCCGGTCTGGCGGGCCACTTCCGTGATCTTCAGGCGACGCTCACCCAGTCGCACTGACAACATCGAACGCACCGGCATGCTTGTTCTCCCTCGCGCACTCTGCCGTCACCCGGATGCCACCGCAGCGACCAAACTGCGGCATCCAAGTACATTACGCTTCCCAATTACAACAAAACGAACATCTTCAAACGCATACCTGCAAGAAGAGGAATCCCAACCTTCCCAATCAACGGCACACGTCACTGCCGCTATGTCACACGGCGTTCATTTTGACTATAGCAGCCGGAAATATCACTGGCCGGGTATGCCGCGAAATCCAGTCGCGGGGCGCGCGCGCCAAGTAACGCGCGCCCGATTTGGCGTCATTTGTCAATCATCTGGCAGCCGGACGCTCAGCGGCGCTGGTCGTCGTCGTCTTCGTCTTCATCATCCGCGGCGGCGGCGGCTGCCGCAGCGGCGTTGGCGGGCGGCAGCGGCGTGCGCGTCAACGGCGTCATTCCCGCTGCCTTGAGCGCCGCATTGGCCGCCGGCAGATCGGCCAGCGCCACCTCCAGTGCCGCCAGTTGCCGCGCCAGCTGCGCCGACAGATCGGCAAAGACGGCGCGGGCGCCATCAGTGGGCGGCGCATCGGCGCTGTCGATCACGCTGATCAGTCCGGCCAGCTTGTCATTGAGCTTGATCGGATAATTGAGCGGGTCCTGCCGGCTCTGGTTCTTCACCTGGTAGATCTCGGCCTCCACCGCCGCCAGTCGGCCCAGCAGAGCCGTGACCGCCGCCGGCAGCGGCTTGCCCGCCTTGGCCAAGCTGTCGGCCTGGGCGCGAATGCCACGCACCAGCAGCACCGCCTGGTTGGCCTCGCTCACCTTCGCCGTCACCGCCTGCGCCATGTCGAAGCGGGCTTTCAGATCGGCATCGCTCACGCCGGTCACGCGCGGGTCGCGGGTGATGCTGAACGCCTGTTGCTGCGGCTTGCCGTCCACCACCAGCCGCGCCGTATAGGCACCCGGCAACGCCAGCACGCCGCGGTTGCGGCTGCTCCACATGATCATGCCGTCAAAGGCGGTGAAGCCGGGGTGGCGCATGTTCCAGGTGAAGCGGTTCATGCCCGCTTTCATCGCAGCGGTCAGCGGCCCCTTGGGCGCCTCGCCTTCGTCATCATCGCCGCCGGCCGGTTCGTCCTTCTTCGGTTCCTCCGCCTTGCCGGCAAAACGCTGGATCAGCTGGCCATCCGGACCGAGGATCTCCATTTCCAGCCGCTTGGGCGTGCCGGCCAGATAATAATCGATCGCCACGCCGGCATCGACACCCCGCACTGCCGGCGCCGGCGCAAACAGCCGTGTTTCGGGCTTGGCGGCGGCGTTCACCTGGCGCAGCACGTCGATATTGTCCATCACCCAGAAACTGCGGCCATGGGTGGCGATCACCAGGTCATGCGCGGTCACCGCCAGGTCCGCCACCTGCACGGCCGGCAAATTGGCCTGCAGCTTGTGCCAGGCGGCGCCGCTGTCAAAGCTGGCCCACACGCCGCGCTCGGTGCCCAGATACAGCAACCCCGGCCGCTTGATGTCCTCACGGATCGATCGCACCATCTCGTCGGCGGGCAGCCCGGCGGCAATCTCCACCCATGTCCTGCCATAGTCGCTGGTCTTCCACGCAATGGGGTGGAAATCATCGAGCAGGAAGCGGTGGCCGACCACATAGGCGGTGCCGGGGCTGTGGGGGCTGTCCTCCACCGTGGTGATCTTGGTGAATTTCGGCAGGTTCGGCGGCGTGATATTGGCCCAGGTCGCGCCACCATCGCGGGTGACATGCACCAGCCCATCGTCGCTGCCGGCCCAGATCACGCCCGGTTCCAGCCGGGACGGCGCCAGCGCGAAGACGGTGGCATAGGTTTCCACCCCGGTCTGGTCACGCGTGATCGGCCCGCCCGATGGCCCCAGCGTCGCCGGGTCATGCGCGGTCAGATCAGGGCTGATCCGCTCCCAGCTCTGGCCCTCGTTGCGGCTGCGCCAGACATGCTGCGACGTCACATAAAGCGTTCCCGGCGCGTGCGGATCAAAGACGATCGGGAAGGTCCACTGGAAGCGTTCGGCAATGTCGCTGGCACTGGCGCCCATCGGGTTGTCGGGCAACACGTTCACCGCCCGGCCTTGGCCGCTCCGGTGGTCATAGCGGGTAATCAGCCCGCCATAGCTGCCGGCGTAAAAGATATCGGGATTGCGCGGATCGGGCGCGACATAGCCGCTCTCGCCGCCGCCCACCGCGATGCCATAAAGGCCGCCCAGTGCATTCAGATGCCCCCAGCCGCGCGACGGCACACAGATGGTGCTGTTGTCCTGCTGGCCGCCACAGGCGAAATAGGGCTGATGCGCGGTCAGGCTGAGGCGATAGATCTGCGCTGTCGGAAAATTCTGCTTCGTCCAGCTGGTGCCGCCGTTCACGGACACATTGGCGCCGCCGTCATTGGCCTGCACCATCCGGTTGTTGTCATCGGCGGCGATCCACAGATCATGATTGTCGCCGTGCGGCACGCGGATCTTCTTGGGGAAGCTTTTGCCGCCGTCATCGGAGCGGTGGAAATTGACGTTGAGCACATAGACGCGCTCCTTGTCCTTCGGATCGGCGACGATGCGCGTGTAGTAAAAGGCGCGCTGGCGCAGATCGCGGCTGTCGTTGCGCTTTTCCCAGGTCTTGCCGCCGTCGTTGCTGGCATAGACGCCGCCCGCCGCCTCATGCTCGATGATGGCGTAGACGCGGTTCGGATCGGCCGGCGACACGCTCACCCCGATCTTGCCAAACAGGCCGTCCTTCGGCAGGCCCGGCGCCCGGCTGATCTCGGCCCAGCTGCTGCCGCCGTCCACGCTCTTGAACAGGCCGCTGCCCGGCCCGCCCGACGACATGCCCCACGGCTTACGCCACGCCTCCCACAGCGCGGCATAGACCACGTCCGGGTTGGTCGGATCGATGCTGATATCGACCGCGCCGGTCTTCGCGTCGCGATACAGCACCTTGCTCCAGGTCTTGCCGCCGTCCTTGGTGCGGAACACGCCGCGATCCGGGTTGTCGGCGCCATAATGGCCGAAGCCACCAACGAAGACGGTATCGCAATCCTTCGGGCTGATGCGGACGCGGCTGAAATTGTGGACGTCGGCGAGGCCGATCTTCGCCCAGCTCTTGCCGCCATCGCTGGTCTTCCACACGCCGTTGCCGGGCAGCACATTGCCGCGCAGCTGGCTCTCGCCGGTGGTGACATACACCACATCGGGATTGGTCTCGCACACGGCGACAGCGCCAAACGCCGCTGTGTCGGTCTTGCCGTCGGTCATCGGCTGCCAGCTGGTGCCGCCGTCGGTGGTCTTCCACAGGCCGCCGCCGGTGGCCGCGAACCAATATTCGTTGGGGCGCTTCACGCTGCCACTGGCTGAAATCGAACGACCGCCGCGCGCCGGGCCGATGTTGCGCCATTTCAACCCGCCGAAATAGGCCTCGACCCCGGTGGGCAACGGCTTTGACGCCTCGGCCGCCACGGTTTCACCGGCCATAATCGCGGCCACACTGGCGGCCATCATCCACGCTGCACGCATCATCTGCTCCCCTTTGGCCGCCGTCGTAGCAGGCCGGGAGCGATCCCGCCAAGCGCTCAGCTAATTGCGCGCCACAGGCTGTAGAGGCTGGTGGCAAGCAGCAGCGCCCCCACCATGATTAGCAACCGGCCGGCCGAAACCCGGCTGGCGATGATCGCCCCGAACGGCGCCGCCAGCAGGCCGCCGATAATCAGGCCGATGACAGCGGTGGAGAAGGCGGAAAAGCCCAGCTGGGTGACGAAGCTGGCCGAGGTCGCCATCGTCACCAGGAACTCGGCGGTGTTGACCGTGCCGATGGTGGTGCGCGGCGGCGCCCCCTGGATCAGCAGGTTGGAGGTGACGATGGGTCCCCAGCCGCCGCCGCCCGCCGCATCAAGAAAGCCGCCGACCAGCCCCAGTGGCGGCACCAGCCGCGGTGCCCGCGCCGGCGGGCCATGATCCAGCCGCCACGCCCGCCACAAGAGATAGACGCCGATCACCGCCAGATAACCCATCACGAAGGGCTTCGCCACGCTGGCATCGATGTTGGAGAGCAGATAGGCCCCGGTGGCGCCGCCGATCATGCCCGGAATGGCCAGCCGGCCCAGCAGCCGCCAATCAACATTGCGATAGATGATGTGGCTGATCGCCGAAGCGGCTGTGGTGAAACATTCGACCAGGTGGACATTGGCCGACGCCCGCGCCGGCACCAGCCCGACAAAGCCGACCAGCATCAGGTTTGTGATCAGCCCGAACGCCATGCCGAGCGCGCCATCGACCAGCTGGGCGACAAAGCCGACGGCCACGAACGGCAGCAGTGCCGTCACGAAATCGAGGGTCAGATCAGGCAAGGCCATCAGGCCAGTCCCCTTCCCGGCCGGATTGCCGTTGGCCTTGTGGTAACAGGTGGCCACGGCAGGACAAGGTGACGACACGGCCAACACCCCCGCATTTGCGGCAAGAAATTCCTTGGCTGCGCCAAGCCGGACTATGGCAGCAAGGCCGATCGCGATGGGGCCTGGGGGGGAGCGACGGGAATTTTCGTCACCGCCGGCACGGCCAGGCTTGACAGTCATCAGGTTCAGGCAGATATTTCTGTCATGACAGAAATAACCAAAGAAGCCGACGCCGAGTCGACCGGTCTGCCCGCTGCGGTGGAGGCCTTCGTGCTGCGCTGGGGCGACCTGGGCGGGCAATGGGGCGTCAACCGTTCGGTGGCGCAGATCCAGGCGCTGCTGCTGCTGTCGGACCGGCCGCTGACCGCGGAAGACATTGCCGACACGCTGGGTATGGCGCGCTCCAACGTCTCCAACAGCCTCAAGGAACTGCTCAACTGGAAACTGGTGATGCGGGTGCCGGTGCTGGGTGACCGGCGCGATCATTTCGTCGCCGAAACCGATCTGTGGCAGATGGCCAGCAAGGTCGCGCAAGGCCGCAAGGAACGCGAGATCGATCCCATGGTCACCGCCATCCGCGCCGCCATGGCCGGCGCCGATGATCCGGCGATCAGCCCGGCGGTGCGCCAGCGCCTGCACGCCATGCATGATTTCATCACCAGCGTGGACAGCTGGTATCAGCAGATGATCACCGTGCCGCCGCAGCAGATCATGCGGCTGATCCGGCTGGGCGCGAAGGTGGTGGGCCTGCTGCGCTATCTGCCCGGCGGCAAGGACAAGCCGGCCGACGACGGCTGAGGTCGGTCCAGGTTCTGCGCCCCCCCTTTTTTTGGTCCATAATTTCTCTTGCTACAGAAATGACAATAACAACGGGAGGATCAGTGATGAACGCCATGCCGGCCCGATTGGCCCCCGAACTCTTGCCAGACGCTGCGGCGCCGCTGGCCGATCCGCGCTTCCGCCGCCTGCTTGGCACCGGTGGCTGGGTCGGTCTGCCAGCTGCCGTGCGCGCCCGCTTCGGCAAGCGCCTCGGCCCCGGCCAGTCGGCCACCTATGCCGGCGATGTCGTGCAGTGCTGCATGGGCGTCGCCGGCTGGCTGCTCGCCCAGGCCG
>NZ_WNJP01000016.1 GCF_009733735.1 Sandarakinorhabdus oryzae
TCGGTGTCCGCGCCCAGCTGCGGCGCCGGGCGCACGGGGCCGCGGGGCTCACCAGCCAGCGTCGCGGCCGGGCCGGCAGCGGGGTAGGTGAGGCCGGATTTGTGCGTGACCGTCTGGAATATCGGGTTGGCCGAGAACAGCCGCGCATCGTGGCGAACGGCGTCTGCGAGCGTCTGGTATGGCCCCCAGGTCACGCCGGCGGCATCGAGCCTGGGCGCGAGATCGGCAAGGCTGTGCTCCGCCATCGCCGCCTCGAACAGCGGGAACAAATGCGCGCGATGGGTGAAGCGGGCGCCTTCGTCCATGGTGAAATCGGCGCCGGTGGCGGCCTCAACCGCTGCGACCGCCTCTGCCAGGCCCAGCGCCGCGACCAGACCGCGCCATTGTTTCGGCGTGATGGCGACGAGATAGAGGCGCTGGCCATCGGCCGTGGCAAAATCCCGCCCGAAGGCGCCGAACAGATCATTGCCCAGCCGACCGCGATCGCCGTGCAGCAGGGCCTCGGCGGCAAAGCCCAGGTGCGACAGCGAGGTGGCGGCGAGATCGGAGAGTGGCACCCGGATTTCTGCGCCCTGCCCGGTCTGCCGGCGGCGATGCAGGGCGCTGACCATGGCAAAGGCCGCCCAGGTGCCGCCGAGCAGATCCCAGGCCGGCAACACGGCGTTGACCGGGCGCGTGTCGCCGACCGGACCCGTCATCGCGGGCACGCCGGCGGCGGCATTGACCGTGTAATCCAGCGCCGGCTTGCCATCGGCCCAGCCCATGATGCGCGCCGTGATGATGTCCGGCCGGCGGGCGGCGAGCGCGGTGTGGGACAGAAAGCCGTCGACCGGGAAGTTGGTCAGGAACAGGCCGGCCTCGTCCCCCGGCGCTGTCGCCAGCTTGACGGCAAGTTCCCGCCCTTCGGGCCGCGACAGATCGATCTGGATGGAGCGTTTGGCCTTGTTCAGCCCCTCCCAATAGAGGCTGTCACCAGCGTCGGTCAGCGGCCAGCGCCGATAGTCCGGGCCGCCGCCGATCTGGTCGATACGAATGACCTCGGCCCCCATCTGGGCGAGGTAGAGGCCGCCGGTGGGCCCGGCGACGAAGGCCGCCGCTTCCACGACACGCAGGCCGGAGAGGAGCTGGTACATCAGCCCCTCCCCCGCTCGGCGATCAGATCCGCTCGATGATGATCGCCGGGGCCATGCCGCCGGCGGCGCACATCGTCACCAGGCCGCGCTTGAGGTCACGACGCTCCAGTTCATCGAGCACAGTGCCGATCAGCATCGAACCGGTGGCGCCGATCGGGTGGCCAAGCGCGATGGCGCCGCCGTTCACGTTGACCTTGTCGCGGTCGAGCTTCAGGTCACGGATGAATTTTTCCGCAACCACGGCAAAGGCTTCGTTGATTTCCCACAGGTCGATATCGTCCACCGTGAGCCCGGCCTTGGCCAGCACCTTGCGCGCCGCCGGCACCGGCGCGTTCAGCATCAACGTCGGGCAATCGCCCATGTTGGCCATGGTGACGACCCGGGCGCGCGGCTTCAGACCATTCTTTTCGGCATAGGATTTGCTGGCCAGCAGCACCGCGGCCGCGCCATCGACGACGCCCGAGGAATTGCCGGCATGGTGCACATGCTCGATCTTCAGGTCGGGGTATTTGGCGTTGATCAGCTTGCGGAAGGTGGTGCCCTGCTGATCGAGCGGCACGTCGGCCAGCTTGGCAAAGCTCGGCTCCAGTTGGCTCAAGCCTTCCATCGTCGTCTGCGGACGCGGAAATTCCTCATGGTCCAGCGCCAGCGTGCCGTCCTCGCGATAAACCGGGATCACGCTCTTGGAAAAGCGGCCTTCGGCAATGGCTTGCGCGGCGCGCTTCTGGCTTTCCAGGCCCAGCGCATCGACATCGGCGCGGCTGATGCCTTCCATGCTGGCAATGGCGTCGCCGCACACGCCCTGGTGGCTTTGCGGGTGGTGTGCCTGCAGTCGGGCGTTGCCACTGCCCATCATCATCGGCGGCAGGCCGGCGGCGCGCTCTTCCTGCGCCATGGTGGCGGTATAGCTCATCATCTCGGTACCGCCGGCGATCAGCAGGTCTTCCAGCCCGCTCATCACCTGCGCCGCGGCCAGGTTCACGCTGGTGATGCCGCCGCCGCAGAAGCGATCGAGGGTCATGCCGCTGGCCTTCAGATCATAGCCGGCATCGAGCGCCGCCATGCGGCCAAGATCGCCGCCCTGGCGGCCCTTCTGGGTGGAGGTGGACCAGATGATATCGTCAACATCGGCCGTGTTCAGATGGTTACGTGTCGCAATCGCCTTCAGCACGGCGGCGGCGAGATGCTGCGGGTGCATGTCGGCAAGGCTGCCCTTGCCCACCTTGCCAATGCCGCGCGGGGTGCGGACAGTATCGATGATATAGGCTTCGGCCATTGATCTTCTCCCTTGGATGGACGCGGGCACCCTACGCCTGTGGGCCATCGCGTCGATTGCGGTTTTTGGCAGTCTCAGTAGCTCTTCGGCAGCCCCAGCACATGCTCGGCGATGTAGGCGAGGATCAGATTGGTGGAGATCGGCGCCACCTGATAAAGCCGTGTTTCCCGGAACTTGCGTTCGATGTCATATTCTGCGGCGAAGGCGAAACCACCCAGCGTCTGCATCGCCGCCTCGCCGGCCTGCCAACTGGCTTCGGCCGCCAGCAGCTTGGCCATGTTGGCCTCCGCCCCGGCCACTTCGCCGGACTCGTAACGGCGGCAGGCGTCAGCGACCACGAGTTTGGCGGCATGGAGCCGGGCGTGGGCCTGGGCGAGCGGGAACTGGATGCCCTGGTTCTGCCCGATGGGGCGGCCAAAGACCTGGCGCTCCTTGGCGTAACTGGTTGCCCGGTCGAGGAAAAAGCGCGCATCGCCCAGGCATTCGGCAGCGATCAGGATGCGTTCGGCGTTCATGCCCGACAAGATGTAACGGAAGCCCTGCCCCTCCTCGCCGATGCGGTTGGCGGCTGGAATTCGCACGTTGTCAAAGAACACCGCCGTTGTGCCATGATTCATCATGGTTTCAATGGGTTGGATCGAAAGACCCGGACAATCCCGCATGTCGAGCAGGAAGACCGACAGGCCATCGGTGCGCTTGGCCACTTGCTCCTTGGGCGTCGTGCGCGCCAGCAACACCATCAGATCGCTGTGGCGGGCCCGGCTCGTCCAGATTTTCTGGCCATTGATCAGATAATTGTCACCATCCCTGACCGCCGTGGTGCGCAGGCTGAGCGTGTCGCTGCCCGAGGTCGGCTCGGTCACGCCAAAGGCCTGCAGCCGCAGTTCCCCGCGCGCAACTGCTGGCAAATATTGGGCTTTCTGCGCATCGGAGCCATGGCGCAGCAGCGTGCCCATCACATACATCTGGGCATGGGCCGCGGCGCCATTGCCGCCACTGGCGTGGATCTCCTCCAGGATGGCGCAGGCCGCAGACAGCGGCAGGCCGGAGCCGCCATAGCCTTCCGGAATCAGCGCCGACAGCCAGCCTTCGCGCGTCAACGCCTCAACAAATTCAACGGGATACTCATTGCCCCGGTCCTTCGCCCGCCAATAATCGCCGGGAAAGCCGGTGCAGAGTTTCGCCATGGCGGCGCGGATGTCAGGCCAATCGCTCATGCCGCCATCAGGCCCCGCCCCGCCGCCATCCGCAAGCCCTTCTGATGGGCAGGGTTGCGGGCGCAGCGCAACAGGGGCAGCCTCTTGCCATGGATGCCCTCCCCCTGCTCCTGGACTGGCTGGCCCCCCGGCTTGCCACCCGGCCGCTGATCATCGGAATCGCTGGCCCGCAGGGCAGCGGCAAGTCCACGCTGGCGGCCGGGCTTGCTGCGCGGCTGGCCGGCTGTGCCACGCCGGTGGCCGGGGGTGGCCGAATCGTGGCGGCGGTGTCCATCGACGATTTCTACCTGTCACGCCGCCAGCGCCAGGCCCTCGCCCGCAGCGTCCACCCGCTGCTCGCCACCCGCGGCCCACCTGGCACGCACGACCTGCCGCTGTTGCTGGACGTGCTGCGCCGCGTGCGCGCCGGCCAGCCGGTCAATCTGCCGGTGTTCGACAAGCTGGCCGATGATCGCCTGCCCCCGCAGCACTGGCGGCGGTTCGACCGGATCGACATCCTGCTGCTGGAAGGCTGGTGCGTCGGCGCGCGCCCGCAGCCGGTGGCCCTGCTGGCGGAGCCGGTCAACGCCCTTGAAGCCCGCGAAGACGCAGGAACCCGCTGGCGCACCCATGTCAACCAGGCACTGGCCGGCCCATACAGCCGCGCCTGGGCCCAGCTTGATGCGCTGGCCTTCCTGGCCGCCCCCGATTGGGAGACGGTGCCGCGCTGGCGGGCCGAGCAGGAGGCGGCGATGGTGCGTGCCACTGGAAAGCGCGGCATGCCCCCGGCCGCCATCGCCCGCTTTTGCGCCCATTATGAACGCCTCACCCGCTGGCAACTGGCGACGACGCCGGCGCGGGCCGGGCTGGTGCTGCAACTGGATGGGCAGCGGCACGTGATCGGTCAAGCGCGCAGATAGCCGAACCAGAACAGCACGGGCCAGATGGCGACGATCAGCGCGAAGATGATGGTGATGCCGGTGGGTGTCGGCACCGCCGGGTTGCGCAAGGCGGGCAGCGCGAACAGCGCCAACCAGAGCGATTTGTAGACGATCTGGATCAGCAGCACCGGCGCGAAGACGCGCGGCCACACCAGGCCCGCGGCCGAGGCGAGCAATATCGCCGCCCATAGGCTGCCGACCAGCAGGCGCAGCCCCGGCTCTTCGGCCACCGCGCCCTGGAACACGGCGCGCACGCCGCGGCCGGCGAACATGGCCCAGCATACCGGCACCAAGATCGCGATGTTGGCGGCATAGGCGATTCTGAGGAAATCATGGGGGCGCAGCAGATCGGCGGGGTTCATGGGTGTTCCCTTTCGGCGAGCGCGGCAAGCGCGGCCATGGTGGGCGGCAGCTTGGCCCTGAAATCCCGGCCCAGGATCGGCGCCAGCAGCCGGCCGCCGATGCCGGTGAAGCGCACATCGTGGCGGAAGCGGCAGGGCTGCGCCTGCAATATCGTTCGCCGCACCACCAGCGCGCCCAGCGGCAGGCGGGTCGAGAACTCATGGCAGCGGCCCGGTTCCAGCACCGTCACCGTGAACGGCGAGCGCCGGCCGGCGCGATCAATGATGGTGCCGCATGCGCCCACCGCCATGGGGCCGTCGAGCGTGGCCGAGGCCAGACCGAGATCCCATTCGCCCCAGCGCGCCACGTCCAGCCACAACGCCCAGACGGCGCCGGCCGAGGCGCTGGTTTCCATCTCATGCCCGAAATGCATCGCCCACTCTTTTTACTGAATATGATTCATTAACACTGTGGGCCTTCCCTGTGCAAGCCAAATGAACCATATTCACTATCATGGACCCCATGCCGCAGCGCCGCCGCCGCGATCCCGACGCCAAGCGCGCCGCCCTGCACGCCGCCGCCATCGCCGTGCTGGCCGAACAGCCATGGCAGGCGGTTTCCGTGGCCGATATCGCGGCACGGGCCGGCGTGGCGGTGGGCACCTATTACCGCTTCTACCCCACCAAGATGGCGCTGATCGAAGCGCTGTCCGACACGCTGGAGGGCGAGTTCGTCGCCGCCATGGACGCCGCCTGGGCCACGCCCGCCCCCTATCCCAAGCGGATCGACGCCCTGGCCCACGCCCTCTTTGCCCTCATCGCCGCGCGCGCCCAGGCCATCGCCGTGATGGCCATCACCGCCGGCCACCGCGCGCCCGGCAGCAAGCCCATGGGCGATATCATCCGCGCCGGCATCGCCCGCCTCTATGCCGATGGCGTCGCCCACGGCGGCTTTGCAGCCCACAGCGCCCACGATTTCGCCGCCGCTGCCCACGGCCTGGTGGACGGCCTGATGCAACGATACTTCACCGATCCCGGCCCGGCGCGGCAGCAGGAACTGGCGGCGCTGCTGGCGCTGATGCTGCGGCGGCTGGCGGGAGTGGAAGGGAAGTAGCGGCCTCCGGCGGGCAGGGGCTGAGCCACTGCACCCACTCTCGTTTTAAGGTGCGCTTCGTTTCAAACAAGTCACCCCGGCGAAAGCCGGGGCCCATCGACCACATCTTCCAACAGCGCGCCTGTCGGGGCGCACGGGTGATGGGCCCCAGCGTTCGCTGGGGTGACGGTGGAGTTGAGCGCGAACCAGAGCGAAAGCGGGTGGAGTGGCTCAGCCCCTGCCCGCTGGAGGCCTCTCTTGACGGGCAAGCAAGCAGTTGAGCTATGATAGACGCCAACCTGTCTTTGCAGTTACGACCAATTGATGGTACGAAGAGGAAATGTATCCAGAAGCCCACTCTCAATCTATTACAGGACCTGCACTGGTCAGATATTTTTTTTGCTGGATTGGTTATTGTCATTTTGCAAGCGTGCAATTCCAGATCAAATGTCCAGCTCAGCTGCCCAATGCCGACGGGATGGCGTAGCAGCTCTGAGAGTTTCTATCCTGAAGTTTTTTATAATCGAATTGAATATAGAAATGGGAAATTTGTCGCAAACTTCCAGCCAATATCTAATGAGGAGCTATTTAATCAATTAAGAAACTTGTCAAATTTGATTAAAAAAGACGACTCTTACGGTGCATTTTTATTTTTCACATCTGAAAAAGACGTGGATTGCGCCAAATTTCAAAATGCCGCTGCTCAATTGTCCAACGCATATGACTGTGCCAAGTTGAAACTTTGTATCTGGGCATATGGCCTTGGAGCCAAGGCAAAGCCGAAGGGAGCAATCTAGCAACCGGACCGCCTTCCTCGCCCTTGATCGCCGAGCAGATGCAGACGAACATCACTGCTATCAGGGAGGCCCGTCATGACGCAGCAAATAAATCGGCGGGTGATGCTCGCAGGCGCGGCGTCGGCGGCGGCGCTGCCAGTCTCGGCCGCCTCGCCTGCGCTGCGGGTGGATGGCGAGCGGTTGCGCGCCACGCTGGAGGGCCTGAGCCGCTTTGGCCGGCCCGAGGGCGGCACCTTTGCCGATGGTGTGAGCCGCACGGCCTATTCGGATGCCGATATTGGCGGGCGCGCCTATGCGATGGGGCTGATGAAGGAGGCCGGGCTCAATCCGGCGATCGATCCGGCCGGCAACATCATTGGGCGTCGGCCGGGCACGGACAAGACCGCGAAACCGATCATCATCGGATCGCATATCGACAGCGTTCGCGCCGGCGGCAATTTCGATGGCGATGTGGGATCGATGGGCGCGCTGGAGGTGCTGCGCACCCTGGATGATCGCAGGATCAAGACGCGCCACCCGGTGGAACTGGCGATCTGGTCAAACGAGGAAGGCGGCACCGTGGGCAGCACCGCCTTTGCCGGCCGGCTGGGGCCCGGCGCGCTCGATCATGTCTATTACGGCATCACCCTGCGCGAAGGGTTGAAGCGCATTGCCGGCGATCCGGAGCGGCTGGCCCAGGCAGCGCGGCCGGCGGGATCGATCCACGCCTATCTGGAACTGCACATCGAACAGGGCGGCATCCTCGACGCGGCGCGCATCCCGATCGGCGTGGTGGACGGGATCGTTTCGATCGACCGGTTTGACGTGACCATCACCGGCTTTGCCAACCACGCCGGCACCACGCCGATGCCGGGCCGGCGCAACGCGCTGCTGGCCGCCGCCCGCCTGATCGAGGCGGTGGACGCCATAGTGAAGCGCGAACCCGGCCGGCAGGTCGGCACGGTCGGGCAACTGGCGGTGTTCCCCAACGCGCCCAACGTCATCCCCGGCCGGGTGGAAATGACGGTGGAACTGCGCGACCTGTCTGCCGACAAGGTGGCCGCGCTGGGCCAGGCCGTGCAGGCCCGCGCCCAGGAAATCGCCACTGAAACCGGCACGGAGATGAAATTCCACCTGACCGAACATATCGAGCCGGCCCTCGCCACCCCGGCCATCCAGGCCCATATCGAAGCCGCTGCCAAAACCCTCGGCCTCGCGTTCATCCACCTGCCCAGCGGCGCCGGCCACGATGCGCAACTGCTGGCCAAATTGGGCCCGATGGGCATGATCTTCGTGCCCAGCATCGCCGGCATCAGCCATTCGCCGAAGGAGCTGACGCCGTGGAGCGACTGCGCCAATGGCGCGAATGTGTTGCTGCACACGCTGTTGGCGGTGGATGCGGCGGGGGTGTGAGGGCGACAGGTCAGCCTCCAGCCGGCACTTGCCGACAGGCATCTGGCGCCATGGCCGGAGCTATGGCGCATCTCTTTGCAAGCAGAACGATTGCTGCAATGCCTGCATTGACATTATTTTGGCTCAAGGGATCATTGTGCAGATGACGGCCGCCAACGATGACAACATGTTTTCTCTCTCGGATGTTCATCCGGGCTTTTCAGGAAAGCTGATTCTTGAGTGCAAAGGTCCGCTGATTTCTGGCCTGTCCAGTTTGAGAGCCAAGTTGGCCAACAAGAGATTCGCTGTTTTCGACCATGTCACCGAATTTGACTATGATGGCGTCCTGACATCGGTCGAATGCGTGCGCGGCTTTGATGATCGAGCAGCCGCGGAACGCTTTATCGTCGATCGCGTTTCCGAGTTCACAACAGAGAGACTTGAGGATCCGCGCTGGAAGCAAGCACCTGTCCAACCGCGAGAGGTCAACGTGCTGCCGGCAACCGGCAATCTGATGCCCGGACGTTATCCGAAGCAATCGGGCTTTGCCGCCTTTCGGGCCAGTGAGTACGAGACCGCTTATCTCAGGCTGTACATCGTGGAGAATAACGGGACTGGCGATCTGACGGAACAGATCCTCTCATTTGATGGCATTCAGGACGATATCGTGCGCTATCTGATGCATCGCGAGTGACTGAACCTGCGATTGGAATTTGGATCGTTGCATCAACCGGATAAAGTGGTTTGCAGCATTGGCAGACGGTCAGCGTCTTGCACGTTCAAATCGAGTTTCTCCATCGCGGCAAGTGACAGACTTTTCTGCCCGTTACCGCGCCTTGCAGCAAGCAGGGCGCGCACCGGTTCTTCCGGTCCGTTGTAGACGACATGTGCCCGGCTATTACCGAAGTCTATTTCGAAGAAAAGCAGGTGGTCTGCGTTTAGCTTAGTCTTGCGGAATGCCGGCCCCCGCCTCGTACCTGTCGCCTTCACCTGGACGGTCCGGTCGCCAATTTTTCCATCAACCCCTTCGCTGTTACGACTCCCTAGCTTGAGATCAAAATATTCGATCGCCAAAACCTCTCCCAGGTCTCCAACAAAATTCCCGTCCAGCGTAAACTTGAGACGCTCACTGCAGACACCCTTGTAATGCAACTTCACCTTCTCGTGGGCCGAAACGAAATTTTTCAGGACGTCGGGGAGTTCGATCCAGTCGGCAGGCATACAGGGCTCCAATTTGCTTAGCCAAAGACCGACGTTGGCAGACGCCAAATCGGAAGAAAACGAAAGTGGGTGCAGGGCCTCAGGCCCTGCCCGCCGGAGGCCTACTTCTTGCCATGAACCTCAGATCGCCCGCACCTTCACAGAGCGGAATTTCACCACGCCGGCGCCATATTGCAGGGTGATGCGGCCGCGGGGGTGTTTGGCGTCCTGCGCATTGTCCACTGTGCGCTGGCCGTTGACGTGGACGGTGAAGCGGTCGCCCTCGGCCTTGATCTCCATCAGGTTCCAGCGCCCGCCAGTTTTCGGTACTTTGGCCACCTTGGCGACGCCGACGATGCCGCCGGTGGCATAGCTTTGGTCGGGGCGTTGTTCGAAGATGTTGACTTCATAGCTGTTGGTGACGGTGACCTCGGCCGGGTTGGTGCAGCGGATGAAGAGGCCGCTGTTGGCGTTGTCGCTCACCCAGAATTCGGCGCGGAGCCGGAAATCGCCGAACTCCTCGTTGGAGACGAGGTAGGAAATTGGGCCGTGGTCGCAGGCGAGGATGCCGTCTGCGATTGTCCAGGCGGCGTCACCCAGGCGGGTCCAGCCGTCGAGACTGTGGCCGTTCCACAGTGGGCGCCAGGGCGACTTAGCGAAGGCGGGCGATGTGAGGGTGAGTGCGGCGAGGCCGAAGATGACGCTGCGTCTGTGCATGGTTGGTCCCCCTTTGATGGACGAAGGGTGGCATTGGCGGTCAATGGGCGTCAAGCCGGGCGCTCGTGTCCTGGAATACGTGTTGTTGGCGCGTCTGGTCGATGGGCCCCGGCGCTCGCCGGGGTGACAAACAAAATATGATCTTGGCCCACGCCGACGAGGTGAAAGTCGCCCAAAATCGAACGGGTGCTGGGACCGAGTTCCTGCCCGCCGGAGGCACTTTTGCTGCTCCGTGATTAAGCAGCAGCGCTCGACGGCGAGTGTGCCAATCATGCCCCAAAAGGGAGTCGCTCCATGGACCTGCCGCACCGCCTCTCCACGCCCCGCATCGCGCCGCTGGAGCCTGACGCCTGGGCGCCGGAGTTGCGGCAGGCGATCCTGGGCAACCGGCCGGCGGAGATGGGCCCCGATGATGCGCCGGTGTTCAACATCTTCAAGACGCTGGCCAATCATCCCAAGCTGGCGCAGGCGTTCGGCGCCTGGGGTGGCCAGGTGTTATTCCGATCAACGCTGGATGCGCGGACGCGGGAGATGGCGATCCTGCGGGTCGGCTGGCGGGCGCGGGCGACCTATGAGTGGCATCATCATGTCGCCATTGGCCGCGATCATGCCGGGATGAGCGCGGCGGATTTCGAGAAGTGCAAGGCCGGCCCGCTGGCGGGCGGCATGGAGCCGGACGACGTGCTGCTGCGCGCGGTGGACGAGTTGATCGACGATCATTGCATCAGCGATGCGACCTGGCGCGCGCTGGCGACGCGGTTCAGCCCGCAGCAGCTGATGGACCTGGTGTTTGCCGTGGGGCAGTACAGCATGGTCTCGATGGCGCTGAACAGCTTTGGCGTGCAGCTGGAGGATGACTACAAGGTGGGCAGCGCAGGTTAGGCAGCGCTGAAGGCCGGCGTGTCCGGCCCGTTGGCATAGCCGGAGATGAAGGGCTTCAGGCCGCCCTCGGCCGGATAGACGTGGCGCGGGTGGCGGCCGATATCGGTGCCATAGACGTGGATGCTCACCGAGACGGCGGGGCTGGCGTTGGCGACCTTGTGGATGTCTCCCACCTCCGGCCCGACCTGTTCGACATCGCCGGCGTAGAGCGTGGCGGGTTCGCCCAGCGCGCGCGGCGGGGCGGCGCCGTCGGCCGTGTAGGCTTGGGCTTGCTCGGCGCCGCGCAGCACGCCGACAGCGCCCCACACACCATGATCGTGGATGGGCGTCGCCTGCCCCGGCCCCCAGACGAAGCTGACGATGGAGAAGCGCCCGGCCGGATCGGCGTGGAGCAGATATTGCTGATAATGTTCGGGGTGCGGCTGGGCATAGGCGGGCGGCAGCCAATCATCGCGCGCCACCAGCCGGGCCAGCGCGGCGCTCACCATTGCAAGTGGCGCGGGGGTGGCCAGGGCCTGCCGCACTTCGGCGATGAAGCGGGCCAGGGGTTCGGGGGGCGTCGTCATGGTGGAGGCAAGTGTGGCGCAGGGCCGGGCCTGCGTCAAAATCCGGCTATCGTGGGGCGCAAGCGGGTGCCAGTGTGGCGGGGATTGTGATTATGGGGGCAGGCATGAGGCGGGTTTTGATCGGCACGGCGCTGTTGGCAGTGGCGGCACAGGCGCAGGATGTGCCCTTCATGCCGGTGAGCGTGGACGCCGCGAAGGGGCGCGTACTGCTGACCATCCCGGCGCTCGATACCGACGTGCTCTATTACGTCAGCCTGGCCAGTGGCGGCGGATCGGTGGAGTTGCCGTTCGATCGCGGCACGCTGGATTCAAGCGTGATCCAGTTCCACCGGGTGGGCGGCAAGATCCTGGTGGAGGAGCAGAATCTGGCCTTCCGCAGCCTCACTGGCGATGCCGCGCACAAGCAGGGCATCAAGGACAGTTTCCCCACTTCGATCATTGCCAGCCTGCCGATCGAGAGCGATGCGGGCGGCCGCATCGTGGTGGATGCCACCGCGCTGGTGATGCGGGATGCCGCCGGCGTGGAGGCGGTGCTGCGCCGGCAGAGCCAGGGCAATTACCGCTTCGATGCCGGGCGCTCGGCGCTGAACGCCGCGCGCATCAAGGCCTATCCGCTCAACACCGAGCTGGAGATTTTCGCGACTTATGCGGGGGACAATCCCGGCGCCCTGGTGCGCGGCGTAACGCCGACGCCGGAGCAGATGACGATGCGGGTGCATCACAGTTTCCTCAAGGCCCCCACCGGCTATACGCCGCGCCTGGCCGATCCGCGCATTGGTGTCTCCACCCTCAGGTTCAAGGATTTCAGCGAGCCCTTCTCCAACGGCATCGATACCGAGTGGGTGACGCGCTGGCGGCTGGAGAAGAAGGACCCCGGCGCCGCGCTGTCGGAGCCGGTGACGCCCATCACCGTCTATTTCGATCCCGCCATCCCGGCCCCGATCCGCAGCGCGATGAAGCAGGGCCTGCTGTGGTGGAACAAGGCCTATGAAGCCGCCGGGTTCAGGAACGCGCTGGTGGCGAAGGACGCCCCGGCGGACATGGACCCGCAGGATATCCGCTATGCCTATATCCAGTGGATCAACCGGGATGAGCGCGGATTCTCCTCGGGCGGGCCCTATCGCGATCCGCGCACCGGCGAGATCCTGGGCGTGAAGCTGCGCATGGACACGCACCGCATCCGCACGATCGGCAATTATTGGGATGCCTATGCCGGCGGCCTGCCCGGTGACGGCAGCGGCGTGACAGTGGCCGATCCGGCCCTGGTGAACGGCGATTTCGGGGCGATGCCCAAGGGCCAGCGCGACATGGTGCTGCTGCGCCAGGCGCTGCTGACCGCGCATGAGTTCGGCCATGCGCTTGGTTTTGGGCATAATTTCTCGAGCAGCCTCAACAACCGCGCATCGGTGATGGAATATCCGACGCCGCGGGTGATGGTGAAGGGCGGCAAGCTTGACCTCAGCGACAGCTTCCAGAAGGCCATTGGCGCCTATGACGTGATGATGGCGCGCTATGCCTACACGCCATTCCCCGCCGCGCAGGAGAAGGCCGGGCTCAATGCCGTGATTGCCGACATGCGCAAACAGGGCCTGCTCTATGTGCCCGACACCGACCCGCGCTGGACCTGGTATGATGACCGCGCCACCCCGGCCGAGGGCCTTGCCGAAGCGCTGGCGGCGCGGCGGATCATGCTGGCCAACTATGGGCCGGACAGCTCGCTGCTGCCGGGTGAGCCGGTTGGGGAACTGCGGAACCTGCGGTTGTGGATGGTCTTTCTCCACCACCGCTATCAGGTTGAATCAGCGGTGAAATATATCGGCGGGCTCTATACAGACATAAGGGTGAAGGGCGAGCCGGGCCCGGCAACCGCGCCCATCCCGGCCAGGCTGCAGCGCGACACGCTGGCGCTGCTGATGCAATCGCTCAGCCCGGCCGAGCTGGCGATGCCGGAGAAATTGCTGACCGAACTGACCCCCGATCCGGGCCGCAACCTGGAGGATCTGTCCGACGATCCGGTGTTCGATCAGCTGCGTGCCGCCCATATCGCCGCCGCACTGGTGGTTGAGCCGCTGCTCGCCCCCGACCGCGCCGCGCGACTGGTGGCGCTGGAGGCGCGTGGGATCGACGGCGTCACCTTGCCCCAACTGATCAACGCGCTGATGGCGGCGAGCTGGAATGCAAAAGGTGGCGATCCGGCGCTGCTGCGGGTGGTGCAGAAGACGGTGCTGGATGGGCTGATGGTGCTGGGCGCGTCGGCCACCACCGCCCCCGAAGCCCGTGCATTGGCATTGCAGACACTTGCCGATCTGGCCAAGGCGCTGCCGGCAAAAGGCGGCGATGCGCTTGGGGCCGCCTTCAACCGACAGACGGCTGCCGACATCAGCGCCTATCTCGCCGATCCGGCGGGCAAGGCGCCGAAATCGGTGGGTGTGCCCTGGGGCAAGGGCCCGCGCAGCCGCTTCCCGCAGCCGCCGGGCCCGCCGCTCTAAGTCGGAGCGGGCGTTGCGTTGAGCGCTGATCTGCGCCACCCTCCCCTCATCAACGATCAAGGGGGGGACGTTCGATGAGCTATCAGGGTGCCTGTTTCTGTGGCGCGGTGACAATCACGACGAGCGGCGAGCCGGAGGGCATGGGCTATTGCCATTGCAGCTCGTGTCGGTCCTGGTCGGGCGGGCCGGTCAACGCCTTCACCTTGTGGAAGCCCGAGGCGGTGCAGGTCACGTCGGGCGCGGACGTGCTCGCCACCTTCATCAAGAACCCGATGAGCGAGCGCAAGTTCTGCGCCAAGTGCGGCGGGCACGTGATGACCAATCACCCCGGCCTGGGGCTGATCGACGTGTTTGCCTCCACCATCCCCACCCTCGCCTTCACGCCCGGCGTGCACATCAACTATGCCGAGACCGTGCTGCCGATGAAGGATGGCCTGCCCAAGCTGAAGGACTTCCCGGCGGAGTTCGGCGGTTCGGGCGAAGCGGTGCCGGAATAGGCGGGGTCATAACGCCGGCTTGCCACTTGGGGCGCCGTGACGTGATCGGCTGAATTGTCAGCCGGCGCCCAGTTGCCGGCGGATTGCAGGGCTGGCAGAAGTCCTCTGTGGATACTGAAGCAACCATTGTTGAGAGCGCCGTCAGCAAGGACGGAAAAAGGCGTTGGGAATTGGTCCAACGCCATGACGGTTTCTTTGTGTATGGCGAGGATCGATTTTTCATCGAAGACCTAACTGAATTCGGTGGCGGGATCATGGAATATTGGGGCCCGACGCACTTTTCCGGCTTGTTCGACACCGCTGCTGAGGCGCGCATGGATTCGCTTGCAACGCTGCCTTGGCTCAGAGAGGTTCTTGCCGCTCACTGACGACGGCCGCTCGCCACGCCTGCCCTGCCATTTCGCCACCTGCACCAACAGAAAGCGCCGCCGCCCCGTGCGTGACACGGGGTCCCGCTTTCGGGCCGCGCGCAAAACAAGCGGGGCCCCGGATCTCGTCCTGGGCGACGGGGAGCGGGTGGGTCTTGGATAGCAGGAATCGCCCGCGCCCACGTCGCTGCGGCCAATGCATGGCGTGATAGTCTGGCGCGAGCGCGGACGCAGGGGATGAGTGATGTTCGGGTTGTTCCGCAAGAAGCCGAAGCCGGAAACCCTGCCGGAGAAATTCGCGCGGCTGTTTGTGGTCCACGCGGAGTTGGTCGCAGCGACGCGGGCGCTGATCGCGGAACTGGCGCGCCAGGACCAGCCGGCGCTGCTGATCGCCAATCACAGCCACCTGGTGGCGGATTTGGCCGCGATTGCTGTGATGCGCTGGCGGCTTGGCGAGGATCCGCGCGCCGCCATTGCCGAAGCCCACGCCGCGTATCGTGAGCTTATCGCCTGCCGCGACCGGGCGGACCCCGGCCACGCCCTGCCGATGGACGCGATTGCCGGCATCACCGATTGGGACCTTGTCCACGCGCTGTTCTGGTTGGCCGGCACGCCGGAGCCGGTGGTGATGCAATTCCCGCGCCTGGAGCAGGAACGCTATTTCGCCTACAGCCGTTTCCTGCTGCTGCGCGTCACCGGGGCCGAGGTGCCTGCCGCGCTGGCGGCGGCGGTGGCGCAGTTCGACAGCGGTGACGGACTAGTGGACAAGGATTTCCGCGACAAGCTGGCCTTGCTCGATGGCGATGGCGATGCCCAGGCGCTGGTCGGGCGCATCGCGGGTTATTGGCCGATACGGCGGCGCAATGGATTTTACCAATCTTCCGCACCGCTGCCAGCCGGGTTTGATGCGTCGAATGATCTGTCCGTCGATTGGCAGCTGGCCTGCATCCTGAAGCTGAAGGGCCTTGAGGTGGCCGGCCCGCATGGGTGGCGGTGGTAACAAAGAGGGCCGGCGCCTTGTGGCACCAGCCCCTCCACCAGCCTGCGGCTGGTCCCCCTCCCCATGCGGAGCATGGGGAGGACCCAGCGATCACTTCACCTTGGCGAAGGCCTCGTAATCGATGCCGAGCTGCTCCAGGTAGCTCTTGTACTTGGTCGGGTCGTAGTAGAACTTCTCGAGCTGCGGCCGCATCCGGCCCATGATGTCGCTGTTGAGCCAGATCGCCGGCTTGTCGTCCGGGGTCAGCAGCGGGTCGTACTTGTCGCTCTTGAACTGCACGTCCTGCTGATAGGTCTTGGCGTCGGCGATGATCTTGGGCGTGGTGACCAGATCGAGGATGGTCATCGCCACTGCCTTGGCACCGACGACCACACCCTTGTGTGCCAGCGGCGTCGCCATGGCGATGGCCGACTGGCGGTTGTGGCCGATGGCGTTGGGGATGTTGGACGGATAGCGGATGGTCACCGTTGGCACCGTCCACATGATGTCGCCAATGTCATCGGAACCGCCGCCCATCGACGGGCCACGGCCTTCGGGCGTGGAGAGCGGCGCCAGCGTGGTCGGCAGCGGCTCTTCCTTCACGCCATTGGCGCGCTGCATGGCCTTGGCAAAGCCCTTGTCAGCCTCCGTCCAGGTTGGCAGGCCGACGGCCTTGATATTGGCATAGAGCGCTTCGGCCAGCGGCTTGTTGCCATAATTGGGCGCGGCATAGCCCAGGGTGCGCTGGGTCACCGTGGTGTCGGTGGCCATGGCGGCAGCCTTGGAGATGCGGTTGCCGATCTCGTAGAGGTCGCGGATCTTCTTGAAGCTGCCTTCGCGGAAATAATACCAGACGCTGGCCTTTTCCGGCACGATGTTGGGCTGGCCGCCGCCTTCGGTGATGACATAATGACTGCGCTGGGTGACGGGCAGATGTTCGCGGCGGAAGTTCCACGCCACGTCCATGATTTCCACGGCATCCAGAGCCGAGCGGCCATCCCACGGCTGGCCGGCGGCGTGGGCGGTCTTGCCCTTGAAGGTATATTCCACACTGACCATGCCGTTGTTGCCGGCCGGGCCCCAGCCGGTGCCGAGATCGCGGCCGACGTGGGCAAAGATCGAGGCATCGACATCCTTGAACAGGCCGGCGCGCACATAATAGGCCTTGGTGGCGAGCAGTTCCTCGGCAACGCCGGGCCACAACATCAGCGTGCCCTTCATGCCGTTCTTTTCCATCACGTCCTTGGCGGCGAGCGCCGCGATGATCATCATCGGCAGGCCGCTATTATGGCCTTCACCATGGCCGGGGGCGCCTTCCACCATCGGCTTCATTTCGGGCACGCCGGGATATTGCGACAGGCCCAAGAGGCCATCGATATCGCTGCCCAGCGCGATCTTGGGGCCGGGGCCGTTGCTCCACGTCGCGGTGAATGCGGTGGGGATACCGGCGACACCGCGTTCCACCTTGAAGCCGTTCTTTTCCAGGATGCCAGCCAGATATTCGCTGGTCCTCACCTCCTGGAAACCCGGCTCGGCAAAGCTGAAGACCTGGTCCACCATCTGGGCGGCCATGCCGGCGCGCGCATCAACGCCGGCAGCGGCCTCCTTCTTCTGGGCTGCGGTCCCCAGCGCCAGCGCCGGGCCTGCCATCATGCTTGCCGCCAGCAGCGCGGCGAGGATCTTGCCGTTCGTCATGTTCATCATCCCCCAGATCAATATTCGAAGCGCACGCCCATGCGGTACACGCGGCCCAACACGTCGTACAGGCCGCGATTGGTCTGCGGATAGGCCGGGGTGTTGTTGCCGGTCGGGCCGTTGCCGACCAACACCGGATCGCTGTTGAGCAGGTTGCGGACGTACAGGAACAGCTCGGCCTTGTGATCGCCCAGCTTCAGCTTCTTGGTGAGCGAGGCGTCCAGATACCATTGGCCGGAAATGCGATTGCTGTTGATGGTGCGCGCCGCCGCGGTGGAGGCCGGGCAATTGCTGGTGCATTCGACGAAATTGTTGTTGTAGACGCCGCCCGAGAAGCCACGGCCGGTGAGGTTGAAGCTCCAGCTGTCGATCTCGTAATTGGCGGTGAGGCGATAGTTCCAGCTCGGCACGCCGTCGTTCTGGTTCTTGCCGGCCACATCCTCCGGCACGTCGATGCCGTTGTTGGTGATATTGTCGATATAATGGCTGGCCAGCGCGCGCAGCGTGGCCTTGCCGCCCGCCAGATCGAAGCGATAGCTGGCTTCGAGATCGAGGCCCTTCACCCGCACGTTGGCAAAGTTGAACGGCACCAGCTTGATCTGGGTGATCGGGCTGCCAGCGCCCACCGGGCCGTTGAAGGTGATGAACGGGCAGATGTCGGCGCGGTTCTGCTCGATGCACAGCGTGGTGATGGTCTGCGCCGTCAGCGTGCCGATGGCGCCGGCCAGCTTGATGTCGAAGAAATCCACCGAGGCAGCAAAGCCGGGCAGGAAGCTGGGCGTGAAGACGCCGCCGATGCCCCAGGTCATGGCAACTTCGGGTTTCAGCGCGGTGTTGCCGGTGGTCTGTTCGAGGAACTGGTCGGTGCGCTGGCCGCCGCCGGGCTGGGCGACGTTGACCGTGTTGGTGCGGGCGGTGCCGGGCGCGAACAGTTCGTTGAGGTTGGGCGCGCGGATGTCGCGGCTGCGCACGACGCGCAGCTTGAAATCGTCGATCACCTGCCAGGTGGCGCCCAGCTTCCAGGTCGTCACACCGCCGCTCGTGGAATAATCGGTGCGGCGCACGGCGCCGTTGAAATCCAGGCCCTTGGCCAGCGGCACCACGGTTTCGGCGAAGACTTCCTTCACGTCATAGCTGCCCTTGGTGACGAGGTAGTTGCCGTAGAGCCAGCCGGAGTTGAACTGCGGATCGACCGCGCCGCTCACCCGCTCGCGGCGATATTCGCCGCCGAAGGCAAAGCTCACCTCACCGGCCCAGGTTTCGAACAGATCATTGGTGGAGAAGTTGATGGCCGCCACGTCCTGGCGCAGCGTCTGGAAGCGCTTCGGCCCGTTGCCGCCGTTCATGATGTAGGCCAGCGCTTCCGGGGTCACGCCGCCGATGCCGATGCGGTTCAAGGGCACGCAGCCGGCCGCCGCCGCGCGGGTGGCCGCCGTGGTGCTCAGCAGATCGCGGCAGACGATCGTGCCGGCCGCCACGCCGGCGATGTTGCCGGCCGGCGCGAACACCGCATCCTGGGCGCGCGTCACCCGGCTGTTGAGCCAGGTGTTGGTGAGCGTTTCCAGCGTGTTGGCGATGCCAACCTGATAATAGGCACTATATTTCCAGGCGACCTTGCCGGTGTCGAACTCGCCATCGGCGCCAGTGACGAAACGATAGACTTCGCGCGTGTTGTCGGAACCGGCGGCCGGGATGCCGTTGTTGCTGGTGCCGATCGAGATGTTGGTGAGGTTCAAGGCCACCATCTGGTTGACCAGCGCGGTGGGCAGGAAGGCGTTGTCGCGCTGGATGGTGATGCCGGTCGAGGGCGTCTGCTGATAGAAGCTCTGCCCGTCGTAGGCGGAATAGCTATACTGCACGAACGGCACGAAGGCGCGGCTGACCTCGAAGCTCAGCCGGCCAAACAGGTTAGCGCGCGTCTCGTTCGGTGCCAGGCTGTTGGAGCTGACATGGCCTTGGCGGCTGATCAGATAATCGCCGCCGATCATCCACTGGCCACGGTTGGGGCCATAGGTAAACTGGTTCAGGCTGGCCTGGCCATTGACGATGTTGCCGAAATAGGTGCCGCGCAGCGGGCCCGAGTTGATGATGCCGCCCGGCGTGAACTGGTAGGTGCCGATGCCGCTGCCCACGTAGCGTTCCGGCTGGCCATTGCCGACCGCATAGGCCGGGTTGTCGATCTGGAAGAAGCCGCTGTTCTGCCACGGCCGGTCATAGGTATCGACGCCGTTCTGGGTGAAATAATCGCCGGCGAGCAACAGCTTGCCGCGGCCATCGCCGAAATTCCAGCCGGTGGTGAGGCGGAAGGTGTGGTTGGGCACATCGCCATAATCGGTGATGCCGAACTCATATTCGGCCTTGATGCCGGTGAAATCGCGGTTGAGGCTGAAGTTGACGACGCCGGCGACAGCATCGGAGCCATAGGCCGACGACGCACCGCCGGTGACGACCTCGACGCCCTTGATCAGGCCCTGCGGCACCGTCTGGATATCGACAAAGCCGACCGGCGTTGAGGCAACCGAGCGCTGGCCGTCGATGAGGATCAGGGTGCGCGCCGCGCCCAGCGAGCGCAGGTTGACGGTGGCGATGCCGGCCTGGCCGTTCGACAGCGAGCCCGAGTTGGTGGACGAGGTGAGCGAGCCGCGCACCGCCGGCAGCGTGTTGACATAGTCGCCAACGTTGGCCTGCGGTTCGGCCTTCAGCTCGGCTTCGGTGACGACGGAGACCGGGGTCGGCGCGTCATAGCCGGTGCGGCTGATGCGGCTGCCGGTGACGGTGATCACAGCGGTCTCGGCCTCGTCGGCGGCCGGATCGGCAGCCGCAGTGGCGGTTTGCGCCGCGGCCGGCATCGTGATGGCCAGCGTGGCCACGCCCAGCAGGGCCATGCGGCGCACATCGGCAATGGCGTGAATTTTCGTCGTCATCGGACCAGACCCCCAGAAGCTGCCCGCCGGGCACGCAAGGGCGCCGGGCGGCAAGACGGCATCAATGCCGGGCCAGCGCGTCTGCCGATGCATGCCATTGCCCCTGACGCATCGATTCTGGGCTGACCCCGCGCGTGACAGATGCATGACAGGACGCCGCAGGGCGTTACGTCTTTTGGCGTAGGGGGCCGCCACTGCGCCGGCCACAGCTGCGGCAACAGCGCGCAGTCAGGGTTGGGGCAGCGCCACCGGCTTGGGCGCGTCGCCCGCCGCAAAGGTCAGGCTGCGGGTGATCCCGGCGCGGCGGATGTTGACCTGGGTCAGGTGATCATCCCAGGTTTCGCCAAACAGCGCGCCGCTGATCAGCAGTTGCGCGGGCTTGCCTTTCAGCCGGCCAATGAAGCGCAGGGTCACCGTGTCGCCGGCCAGTTGCTGCCCGGCCGGGGCCAGCCGCACGCCCTCGATGCGGAAACGCTGGCCGACATAGGCGACCAGCGCCTTCACCGCCTCGGGATCATCCAGGCTGGGCTGGGCATCGGGCGCGATATCGACCAGCGCCGGTTCGACATCATGGGCGAGCAGGCGGTGGGTGACGGTGACGGCGCCGGATCTGGCGTCAATCTCCACCACCGCCAGGCTGGCATGGCCGCGGTGCGCCAGCGCCGGGCCATGGACTCCAAATCCAAGCCCCAGCGCCAGCAGCAGCGCGGCCAGCCGCCTCACTGCTCGTCCTTCTTCTCGTCTTTCTTCTGCTGCGGCCGGGTCTTGGTGCTGTCCGGCGTCACTTCCAGCTCACTGTCGGCCATGCGGTTGTCCGGCCCGGCCGCCTCGTCGTTCACCTTCAGCACGGTGGGTTCGATGCGACGCGGATAGGCGTTGTTGCTGCGATCGGCATCCGCGGTTTCCCACAGCGGATCGACCTCGGCGGCCTTCAGCAGCTTGGGGGTCACATATTGCCAGGTCACCGCCTTGCTGTTGTAGCGCCAGACTTCGGCCGGGATGCGGATGGTCTCGGTCGAGCCATCCTCATAATCCAGCTTCAGGATCACCGGCATCACCAGCCCGCCGATGTTGCGGAAGCTGAAGTGATAGAAATTGTCCTTGAAATTGAGGGCTGCGGCCTGTTCCGGCTCCAGCTTCTTCTGCAGCGCGGCATAGTCCTTGCGGTCCTTGGCGGTGACCGTGAAGCGGTCGGTCTCGTCATAGAAATCGCGCGTCTTGGGATCGCGCGCCACTACCGGCGGCGCCGTATTGCGCGTGTTGGTGAGCGACAGCGGCTCGGCCTTGGCCTTGTCACGCGCCCAGGCCTTCTCCACCTCCGGATTGCGGGTGTCGAGCCGGGCCTTCACCACCTTGTCGAGGCTGATGTCGACATGGTCGGTCGAGTAGAACCAGCCGCGCCAGAACCAGTCGAGATCGACGCCCGAGGCCTCTTCCATGGTGCGGAAGAAGTCATAGGGCGTCGGCCTTTTGAACCGCCAACGCCGGGCATATTCCTTGAAGGCGAAATCGAACAATTCGCGGCCCAGTATGGTCTCGCGCAGGATCACCATGGCGGTTGCCGGCTTGGCATAGCCGTTGTTGCCGAACTGCAGCAGGCTGTCGCTGTGCGTCATCAGCGGCACCTGGTCCTTGCTCACCATATATTCGACGATGTCGCGCGGCTCGCCGCGGCGGGCGGGGAAATTCGGGTCCCAGCTGCGCTCGGCCTCGAACTGCAGGAAGGTGTTGATGCCTTCGTCCATCCAGGTCCACTGGCGCTCGTCGCTGTTGACGCTCATCGGGAACCAGATGTGGCCGACTTCGTGGATGACCACGCCGACCAGGCCATATTTGGCCCGCTCGGTATAGGTCAGCGCGCCGGTCTTCCGGTCCTTCACCGGGCGCGGCCCGTTGAAGGTGATCATCGGATATTCCATGCCGCCCACCGGGCCGTTGATGCTCTGCGCCACGGGATAGGGATAGGGGAAGGCGAACTTGCCATAGGAGTCGATGGTGTGGGCGATGGCCTTGGTGGAATAGGCATCCCACAGCGGCCGGGCTTCCTTGGGATAGAAGCTCATCGCCATCACCAGCGGGTTGGCGGCATCGTCCTGGCGAACGCCCATCGCGTCCCAGACGAACTTGCGGCTGGAGGCAAAGGCGAAATCGCGGACGTTGCGGGCGGTAAAATGCCAGGTGCGGGTGCCGCTGGCCTTGCTCTTCTCGGCCGCCATCGCTTCGGCCGGCGTGACGATATAGACCGGCTCCTTGGCGGTGCGGGCCTCGTTCAGCCGGGCGCGCTGCGCAGCCGACAGGATATCGGGATTGGCCAATTCGCCGGTGGCGGCGATCACGTGATCGGCAGGCGCAGTGATGGTCACATCATAATCGCCGAATTCCAGCGTGAACTCGCCGCCGCCGACGAAGGCCTTGTTGTGCCAGCCTTCGTAATCGGAATAGACCGCCGCGCGCGGGAACCATTGTGCGGCGAGGAAGATGCAGTTGCCATCCTCATCGGCCTTGGTGAAACATTCATAGCCGCCGCGGCCGCCGACAACCCGGGTTTCCGGCAGCGGATAGCTGAACTCGATCTTGACCGTGGTGGCGCCGCCGCTGGCCAGCGCCGCCGGCAGATCGATGCGCAGCAGCGTGTCGACCACGGTGAACTTGAGCGCGCGGCCCGATGCGTCGGTCACCTTCTGGACCGTGAAGCCACCTTCCCATTCCTTGTAGCGCATGGCCTTGCGCACGTCGGTCAGGCTGAGGCTGCCGCCGGGGGACACGGTTTCGGCGCGCTCGGCGATATGGTCGCGCTTGTAATTCTGGTCGAGGAGCAGCCAGAGGTACTTGAGCGCGTCCGGGCTGTTGTTGTGATAGGTCAGCGTCTCGGTGCCGCTGATGGTCCTGGTCGGTTCATCCAGCCGGGCGGTGATGCGATAATCCACCTTCTGCTGCCAGTAACGATAGCCCGGCGCGCCAGCGGCGTTGCGATAATCGGTCGGGGTGGGCCAATCCTCGCCCTCCAGCTGGCGGAACTTGTCGACGAAATCGCCCTTGGTCTGCTCCACGGGTGCAGCCTGGGCGACATTGCCCAGCATCATCACCAGGGCCACCCAGCCCAAAACGCGCATCAGCATCAATCAAGACCCCTCTACCGGCACTCCCCGCCGGAAAGCGGCCCACATGCCGCGCCCGCCGGCCCTTGGCAAGCGGTGCAGACCGTCGCACTGTGGGACAAATGCCGGAGATAGTGATGATGCTGCGCGCCCTGCCCTTCGCCCTGCTGCTGTCAACGACGGCCGCCGCCACTGAGCTGCCGCCGGAACTGACGGCGCGCATCGATGCCAGCATGGCCGAATGGGCGAAGGCCAATCATGTGCCGGGGCTGACCTGGGGGATCGTCCACCGCGGCGACGGCCTGGTGCACGGCGGGGTCGCCGGCATAGCCGATGTCGCCACCGGCCGCGCCGTGGCCCGCGACACCCGCTTCCGCATCGCCAGCATGACCAAGGCCTTCACCGCGCTGACGCTGTTCGACCTCGTGGCCGAGGGCAAGGTGCGACTGGATGATCCGGTGAGCAAATATGTGCCCGAAGTGACGAACTGGCCCTATCCGATCACCGTGGCCGATCTGGTCCACCACCGCGCCGGGCTGGTGACCGATGATCCCTGGGGCGACCGGCAGACGCCGCTGCCCGAAGCCGATTTCACCGCGCTGTTGCAGGCCGGCGTGCCGTTCACGCGCGCGCCGGGGCTGGTCCATGAATATTCGAACCTGGGCTATGCCCTGATCGGCCGCATCATCAAGAATGTCTCCGGCCAGGCGTTCGAGGCGGAGATTGCCCGCCGCCGTTTCCAGCCGCTGGGCATGGCCGCGACGACGTTCAATCTCGCCACCGTCCCGGCCGGCACGCTGGCCAGCGGCTGGCGCTGGGAAGACGGCGCGTGGAAGCGCGAGCCCGACATGGCGCCCGGCACCTTTGGCGCCATGGGCGGGGTGATCACCACCGGGCCCGACTATGCGAAATGGATCGACCATCTGTTGAGCGCCTGGCCGGCTGCCGCGCCCGGCACCGCAGAGCCGCAGGCGCGGGTGACGGTGCGCCGGCTGATCGATGGTGGCGGCAGCCCGCGCCGGATGATGCGGCCAACGATGGCCGCGTCCTCACCCTGCACAGTGGCGATCGTCTATGGCGCCGGGCTCAGGGTGGGCGATGATTGCACCCTGGGCCGGATTGCCACCCACGGCGGCGGCTATCCCGGCTATGGCAGCATCATGCTCATCGCGCCGGATCGCGGCTGGGGCGTGTTCGTGCTGACCAACCGCACTTATGCTGGCCCGTCCGCGCCGGCCTGGGATGCGCTGATCGCCATTGCCGAGGCCGGGCTGGCGCCGAAGGACGTGCTGCCGCTGTCCCCGCAACTCGCCGGGCTGGCAGCGCCGATGCACGCGGTGCTGACCAGCGGCGATGTGACCAAGGCGGGCCTGGCCGTCAATTTCCTGATGGACCGCGACGCCGCCCACCGCCGCGCCGATATCGCCGAGGTGCTGGCCAAGGCCGGCCGCTGCCCGAAGCAGCCCGGCGTGGCGGCCGATGGCGCGCTGGAAGGCGATTTTTGGTGGAAGTGCGAAAAGGGCATGGTGGCCGCCCATGTGCTGCTGGCGCCGACGCCGACCCCGCAGATCCAGGCGCTCGACTGGCGGTTTGAGGCGAAGAAATAACCCCCTCCCTCACTTGGGGGGGTGAAGGTTAGCGCACCGCCAGCGCGCTGCGTTCGGCACCGGCGGGATACATCAGCCGCAGCGAAGCCGGGGCGCCGCACTTCTGGATCACCTTTTCCACGATGACGGCGCGGGTCTTGACCAGGCTGACCGAGGTGAAGGCGCGGGTGCGCCCTTCCGCCACTTCCGCGGCGGCAAACGGCCTGGTGCCGGCCGGGGTGGACTTGCCGCCCAGCCCGAAGACCATGAAGTTCATCAGGTCGGCCAGCTGCTCGTTATCGGTGATGCGGCTGCGGGCGATGTTGGGCAGCCGCATCAGATAGTCGCGGCCTTCGGGCAGGCACATGAACCAGCCGACGCGGCCCTGCAGATTGGGCAGATCGGCCGGCGCGGCATTGCCCTTGATGCCGTGGCAGCCGCCGCAATGTTCGACATAGTCGGTCTGCGCCTGGTCCATGTCGCCGGGGTAGTTGGCCGGCAGCCCGCTTTCATCAACCGTGTAGAGCGCCGGCGGGGCGGCGGCGACCAGCAGCAACAGCCCGGCGAGCGCGGTGGCGGCAGGCCAGATCCGGTGACCCCTCACACTGCCTCAGCTGGCCTTGCCCACAAGCACGGCGGTGGAGCAGTGATATTCCATGCTCTTGGTGCCGAAACACCAGATCACGTTGTTGTTGAGCTGCGGCATGTAGAGCTGGGTTTCGCGATCGGTGTTGTCGCAGCCGCACTGGCCGCAGGCCGATTTGCCACAGCAATCGCGATAGGCGATCAGATAGGCCTTGCCGTCGTCGGGGTTGATGCAGGTGCCGACCCACGACACCGGCGAAGGCTCGGCGCCGGGCGGGCAGCTCGACACGCCGCCGCCGCAGCAGGAGCACAGGCTGCCATCGATGGCGCAATAGCGCCAGTAATCGCACTTGGTGTCGTCCTTGGTCTGGGCGTTGCGGGCAAAGGCGGTCTTGGCCTCCGGCGAGCGGTCCGGCTTGGAGGCGGCGCGCGCCCGGCTGACCGGCAGCAGCGGAAAGGCCGGCGCCGCGACGATGGTCGCCCCCAGCTTGGTCAGGAAGGAGCGGCGCGACGTGTTGCCGGCGAACGTGCGCAGCAGCTTCTCGCCAAGGCTGTCGATATCGAAACGCTTCATGCCTTTTCCCCCTGGGCTCCCATACCGCTCATGCGTCAACCTTGGCCGGTGTCGGCAGGCCGGCAATATAATCCTGAACGCTCTTCACGCCCATCTCGTGGCTGACAATGAGGCTTTCGAGATGTTCACGGCTGTTGACCAGCCCCTTGGCCAGCACCACGCCCGCCGCATCGAGCAGCACGGCATGGGGCAACTTGTCGACCTCGAACAGGCGGCCGACCTCGTCACTGTTGATGAACGGGAAGGCCGCCAGATCATATTTGTCCACCAGCGTCTTCTGGATGGCCGGATCATCATCGCCGACAAACACGAGGTTGACCCGTTCGGCCGCGGCAAAGCTCTTCGCGACCGGGATGAGGCTCTTGCACATCGGGCAGGCAGCCGAAACGAACATCAGCAGTTGCAGACCGGGCGCGGGGCCACCGATCAGATAGGGGCGCCCCTCCAGCGTCGTCACCGGCAACACCGGCGCCTTGTCACCCACCGCCGGGCCGCGATTGGCGTCGAGCGCACCGGCCGGGGCCACACGCACGTGCAGCACGCCGACCTGCCGCGCCAGCGCCAGCCCGGCAACGGCCAGGCCTATGAGCACCAGCCACTGCAGCGCCTCGTTGATGAGTCCCAGGGTCGACATCAAATCCCTTCCTCAACTCCGCCCGGGAGCGGACGCGGCCAAGGCCCCCAGCGCGGAGGCCATCAGCAACAACAGATAAAGGGCAACACCGGCGGCCATCGCCATCGCGGCATCGGCCATGCCCAGCGCCGCCCGGCCCGGCAGCAGCGCAGGCAACAGCGCGGCGGCGAGCGCAACATTGCGCAGCACCTGGCCCCAGCCCAGTGATTGGCGCAGGCCCGCGTGGCCGCAGCCGCAATCGATATGCCGCCGCCCGCGCCCGATGTTGATCGCCATGGCGCCGGCAAACACCAGCAGCAGCGCGATCGCTGCCAGCGGCGCAAGCAGAATAACTGCCGCCAGAGGCGGCGGCGGCGCGATGCCGGCCAGCAGGCCCACGGCGACCAGCAGTTCCACCACCGGCAACAGCGCCGCCGCCGGGGCGACCAGCACCTCGGGCAGCAGGCGATAATTGGCGATCACACCCGGCAGCAGCGCGCGATAGCGCAGCTTGTCGATGCCGGCGATGGCCAGCAGCAGCGCCACGGCGACGCTTGCCGTCAGTCCCAGCAGAGGCAGGACTGGCGCCATGTCTCAGTCGACGTCCGGCGTGACGATCATGCCGCCGCCACCGCGCTCGATGTCGTGCTTGATCTCGTAGGTGGCGAGATCCATCACCTGCACCAGGCCATTGTCGCCCGACAGGAACAGCAGCGGCTTGGCATCCTGCGTCACCTCGATATTGCCGATCGGCTTCTTCAGCGGCACGCGCTTGACGACCTTGCGGCTCGCCATGTCGACCACCCAGACTTCCTCGCCATCGTCCTTCTGCGTCCAATATTCGCCGCGGTGCATCAGCACGAACAGCTTGCCGGTGGCGCGGTGCAGCGCCATCGCCTGGCGGCCACCGGGGAACCAGTTGATGTCGAGCGGCCTGGTGTCGCCGGGGCGCACGCCGGCCGCGGCCTGGATCGACCAGGCATCGCCGATGGTCGGCGACGCGCCCAGCTTCACGGTGCGGACAAGGCCCGTGTAGGTGACGGTGACGATCTCGCCCTTGGTGCGATCATAGACGAAGCAATCGAACACCCCGTCTTCGGCGGCCTTGAAGAAGGGCTGGCTGTGGCTGACGGTCGAGGTCTTCGGCCCCACCGTCACCGTGGCCAGCGTGCCATCCGAGCACAGCGCCGAGAAGCCGACGCCGGTGACCGGCACCAGGCTGGCGCAGCCGGGCAGTTCGACGACCTGGGCGACTTTCCGCTTTTCAAGGTCAACCACGTTCACCGACGAGGCCGGGCTGAAATTGTAGATGAAGGCCTGTTTGCCGTCGTCGCTCAGCACGAAATTATTCTTCATGGTGCCGATGATCAGCCGGCCCGGCAGCGGGATTTCGGTGACCAGCGCCATGGTCTTCGGGTCATAGACCGTCAGCATGTCCTGGCGGGTGCCGCGGTTCACCTTGGTCCAGATGGTTTCAGAGACGTAGATGGCGCGCCGCTTGGGATCGAGAGCGATATCGGACCAGCGGCCGGTGGCGACCAGGCCGACCATCTTGCCGGTGTCGCCGTTCCAGATGCGGGTGCCGCCATTTTCCCAGCCGCCGCGCACGAGGCCCCAGTGCGGCGACCAATCGGGCAGCGTGTGGGTGAACGGCTCTTCCGGCTCGACTGACGCCATGGTGGGCGCTGCGGCCGGGGCCGATGCTGTCTGGGCGTGCGCTGGGCCCAGGCCGAGCAGCGCGATCAGGGCCGCGCCTGCCAGTCTGCCCATCCCGATGGTGGTGGTTCCCCTGATCATGCCTGCCAAAGCCCTTCCCCCAAATCCGGTCTGATGCCGCCGGCACGGCGACTCCAGACGGGCAGCCGCTGCCCGGCGCCTCGGAAGTGCGGAGACTGGACGTGCGTCAAGTTTTCGTCAAGCCGGGGCGCGGCGCCGTTGCGCGAATGACGTAGTATTCACGCCAGCGCCGGAATCTCGTCGGGCCGGATCGTGCGCGCCAATTGTACCAGCGAGGCGACGGCCAGCGCCGTCAATTGCGGCATCTGGTGCTCCCAGGGCTTGCCATGGCCGGCGAAGATGGTGGTGCCTTCCATGGCGGCGCTGATGAAGCGGGCGACCACGTCCACCTGTTCGGGGGACAGCGCCGGGTTCATCGGCGCGATCACCGCCGCGATGTTGCGATGCGCGCGGGCATAGAAGGCCGCGACCCGATCGGCCACCGCCGCATTGTGATTGGCCAGCGCCCACAGTTCGGTGAAGACATGGGTGGTGCGCTTGCTGGTGATATCGTCGAGCACCAGGGTGATGATGCGGCGCAACTGCTCTTCGGGGGCCAGACCGGGCTGGCGCACGGTTTCGTCGAGCAGCCGCTCATAATAATCGAGCAGATCGTCGAGCAGCAGCTGGATCAACTGTTCCTTGCGGGCGAAATGATAGGAGAGATTGCCCACCTTCATGCCGCAGCGCGCCGCAATCCGGCGCAGGGTGAAGGCCGCAGCGCCTTCATCGACCAGCACGTCGAGCGCGGCCTTCAGGATCAGATCAACGGTTTCGGTGCCGCGGCCATAAACTCCGGGGCGCAAGAGCGCCGTTCGCTGCGGGATCTCGCCTGTGCTTGCCATCACTGATGGGCTTAACGCAGGTGCCGTGTGGCGTAAAGCGAGGCGCGGATTGACCCCAAGCACGGCAGGGCCGCCCGGCTTGACGGAACCTTGATGACTGTCCAGTATTCGCCCCGATCCGGGATACGAGACCGGTTCTTGCAAGGATATGGCCATGATTTCAATGCGCTGGCTGCTGGCATACGGGATGATGGCCGCTGTTGCCATGCCGGCTGCGGCCGAGCCCAAGGCAGCTTTCGTGGCGCGCTGCAGCATGTGCCACCAGGCCACGGGACAAGGGCTTTCAGGCCAGTTTCCGCGCCTGGCCGGCCGCGCCGCCGCCATCGCACAGAGCCCGGAGGGCCGCCGTTACCTGGCGCGCGTCGTGCTGAATGGCATGAGCGGACCGATCACCGTGGATGGCACGCCGCTGATGGGGGTGATGCCCGGCATGGCCACCATGTCCGACGCGGAGATCGCCGAAATCCTGTCCCACGCCGTCAGCCTGGGCAAACCGGCCAAGCCGGCCAAGCCGTTCAAGGCCGCCGAGATCGCCGCCGTGCGCGCCGAAGGCCGTGTGAGCATGGCGGACAATGCCGCGCTGCGCGCCAAGCTGGTGGACGCCAAGGTCATCAACTAGGCATGAGCTCCGCCGGCACCGCAGGGTAACGCGTCACCACTTCGCCCAGCGTGTCGGCCAGCGGGCCGAGCCAGGGCGCAAACGTCTTCCAGTGATCCACGCCATCAGTGAAGATCGGGCGGCGCACCTGTTCGGAACTGGCGGTGCGCACGGCGCGATCATTGCGCCAATATTCAAGGCAGGCCGGCTCGAACTCCAGGCCCGCCGCCGCCAGCAGCCGCCGGATTTGCGCTTCGGTGTCGGCGACCATCTCTTCGTAGATGACGCGGATGACCGCTCCCGGTGCTGCGGCATCGAAATGCGCCATCAGCCGCACATAATCGCGGTAATAGCGGCCAAGCTCGACCAGATCATAGGAGAAGCCCTGGCCGCGGGCAAAATGCTGTTTCCACGCCGAAAAGCAGCAACCCATCGGGTGGCGGCGGGCATCGATGATGGTGGCGTTCGGCAGCACCAACTTGATGAGGCCGACGTGCTGCCAGTTGTTGGGCATCTTGTCGATGAAGCGCGGTTTGCCCGACTTGCGGTGGATGCGGGTGCGGTCGAGATATTCATCGCCAATGCGTTGCCGGTCGGCCGGGCCGAGCGATGCCATCAGCGTGGGGAAATCGGCGAATTCGCCTGAATCGACCCGCGCCGCCAGCCGGCTGGCGATCATCATCATGTCGGGCAGTTCCATCGTGCCCTCGACCTGGCTGTGGCTGCTCAGGATCTGCTCGATCAGCGTGGAGCCCGAACGCGGCAGGCCGACGATGAAAATGGGGTCCGCCGCCTCGCAGCCGCCCGTGCCGCGCGCGGCGAGGAACGGCGCGGTGAACGTCGTGATGGCGGCATCGACGTCGGCGGCGAAATCATCGGCGTCGTGCACGATCAGCGCCCGGCGGCGACGGTTGCCCTCGCTGTAATGGCGGAAGGCGGCCTCGGCCTCGCCCAGGTCCTCGTGCGCCTTGCCGAGCGCGAAGTGGAGGTGGAACAGGTCTTCAGCGCGCGCGTCCGGCTGCCCGGCCAGCGATGCGAGCGCTGCCTGCATCGAAGCAATCTCGGGGGTGCCCAATTTCACGGTCTTGAGGTTGGCGAGGCTCCACCAGGCTTCGCCCAGCGTTGGCCGGCGGGCGACGGCTTCACGATAGGCAGCCACCGCGCCGGCCTGTTCGCCCAGCGTTTTCAGCACATGGCCGAGGTTCTGCCACACCGGTGGCTGCGCGGGGTTCGCCGCCAGCAATTCCTCATACAGGCCGCGCGCGCGGGCCTGTTCGCCCAGGTTGACCAGCACGGAGGCGAGGATGAGCCGGTGGCCGGGATTGTCCACCGGCGAGGTGCACAGTGTCTCGGCGTGGACCAGCGCTTCGGGCAGGCGGTTGGACTGGACCAGCAGGCGGATCAGGAACTCGCGCGCCATGTCATAGCCGGGGGCCTGCGCCACCGTCTGCTCCAGCCGTACAATCGCTTCGGCCATGTTGCCCTGGCGCCAGAGGATTTCGGCGGCGAGCCGGCTGGCGGGGGGATCGTCACCCTGCCGTGCCGCCCGCGCCGCCAGTTGCGCCGCCGCCGCATCGAGCTGGCCATGGCGCATGGCCATTGCCGCCTGCAGCAGTTCGGGATCATTGGTGGCGGCATTGACGCCCCTCAGATCGGCCTGCCAGCCATCGCGATCCCGGCCGGCGGCGCGATACTGGCTGGCGAGCAGGAACCAGCCGCCCGGCACCGCCGGCAGCTGCCGGGTCAGCGCTTCAAGCGCGGTGATGGCGATGCCCGGCTGGCTGTTGGCGGCGGCGGCCTGCGCC
>NZ_WNJP01000160.1 GCF_009733735.1 Sandarakinorhabdus oryzae
CCGCCCAGTTGAGCCCGCGCGCCCGCGGCCACACGGCCCAGCCGATGGCCAGGCCGGTGCTGGCCGCGGCCGCGATCAACAGGGTGCGGCGAGTGAGGCCGCGCCGGGGCTGGGACGGCTTGAGGCTCAGGCGAGCTGCCCCAGCAGATGTTCGGCCGAGGAGACGCCGAAGGCGCCGGGCGGCTCGACGTTGAGTTCGGCCACCTTGCCGTCCTTGACGATCATCGAGAAGCGCTGGCCGCGGATGCCCATGCCATAAGCGCTGCCATCAAAGGTGAGGCCCAGCGCCTTGGAGAAGTCGCCATTGCCATCGGCGATCATCGTCACCTTGCCGTCGGCGCTGGCCGATTTGGCCCAGGCCGCCATCACAAAGGCATCGTTGACCGACACGCAGACCACTTCATCAACGCCCTTGGCGCGGAAGGTTTCGGCATTGTCGACAAAGCCCGGCAGGTGGCGGGCGGAGCAGGTGGGGGTGAAGGCGCCGGGCACCGAGAACAGCGCCACGGTGCGGCCGCCGAACAGCGCGTCGGTGGTGACCGGAGCCGGGCCGTCGGCGGTGGCCTTCACGAGGGTCATCGCCGGAATCGAATCGCCAACCTTGATCGTCATGGGGGTTTCTCCCTTGGGGCAGAACTGCATGTTTTCAGTAGCGGCGGCCTTGGCTGGCGTCCAGCGCCGGCCTATGCTCATCTGCGTGGAACCGCCGCCCTTTCTGTCCGGCCAGTTGCTGCTGTCCATGCCCGGCATCGGCGATGACCGTTTTGACCGCGCCGTGATCGCGCTGTGCCTGCACGACGACGGCGGCGCGCTCGGCCTGATGATCAACCGGCCGCATGCCGACATCACACTGCATGGCCTGCTGCGCCAGCTCGATATCGATCCCGGCGCCGTGGCTGATCGTCCGGTCCTCGATGGCGGCCCGGTCGAGCAGGGCCATGGTTTCGTGCTGCACGAGGCCGACTATGCCGCTTCCGGCACGATCCGCGTCGGCGATGCCTGGGCCTTCACCTCCACGCTCGACATCTTGCAGGCGATTGCCCGCGGGGACGGGCCGAAGCACTGGCACGTGGTGCTGGGCTATGCGGGCTGGGGCGCCGGCCAGCTCGACGGCGAGATGCGCCAGCACGGCTGGCACCTGGCGCCGGGCGACGAAGACGTCGTCTGGCACACGCCAATCGACAAGCGCTGGGAACGCGCCTTCGCGCTGACCGGCGTCACCGTCGCCAATCTGTCGGCGACACCGGGGCGGGCGTAGGGTCATCTGGCAGAGGCACTCAAGAGCAGTTAACTACAAGATTTAGCTTGACATTTTCCTAAAATTTGGTATAATTTTGATGTGGCGTTGGAACGGATCCTCGCTACATTTATAGAGGAGAATCAATGATTCCATGAGTATAAAGTTCACCGTAAGCGTAAAAATATCACGCATTGCTATATTACTTCTAGCTGTCAGCTTTTTGACGGTTTTTATCGATAACTCTATTAAAATCAATAGTTTAGTGATCAATACCACCTTCAACACTTGATAACTTACGCTTCGAGCCGCCAGCTGGATTGACAGCTGGCGGCTCTCCATCACGCCATGATGAATGCGTTCAGCTTGTTGCCATCCGGATCGCGGAAATAGCCGGCGTAAAAGCCCGAGTCGCCGCGCGGGCCGGGCGGGCCTTCGCAAGAGCCGCCATTGGCCAGCGCGATGGCGTGAATGCGGTCCACCTGGGCCTGGTCCTTCGCTTCGAACGCCACCATCACGCCGTTGCCGATGCTGGCTGGATTGCCATCGAACGGCCTGGTGGCCGCGATGCCGGGTGCGCCGCCGGGCGTGCCCCAGGCGATGAAATTCTCGAACTCCATCATCCGCCCCACGCCCATTTCGGCGGCGATGGCATCATAGAATGTCGCGGCTCTGGCGAGGTCGTTGGTCCCCACCGTCACATAACCGATCATGGTCCAGCTCCCTTGGTTGATGTGCGAACATAACAGGAACGAAAATGAGTCGCAAGCCGCGCGCAGAGTCGGCAGATCTTACACTTTTGGAATCGCCGACCTGCCAGGCCATTGAAAACAAAGGCTCCATTGCTGGCATGAACTTTGCATGGTTGACACCGTTACTGGAGCGGCGCTTGGACGAGGGCCTGTTCTTGCCAGTTTCACCGTGCAGCCGGCGCCCTTGGGCAAAGGCTGCACCAATGCAATCGCTGGCTGATCCACTGCCAGACAGCGTGGCGCCGGCCATAGGGGTTGCCCTGTGGCCGGCGCTTCGCTATAGCGCGCCCCTCGCATGAACCGGACGGCCTGGCCACAAGGGCTGCCATGGCCGTTTTTGATGCGTCTTTATAAGGAGACCGAAATGCCCAAGATGAAGACCAAGAGCGGGGTCAAGAAGCGCTTCAAGATCACCGCCACCGGCAAGGTGAAGCATGGCGTGGCCGGCAAGCGCCACCGCCTGATCAGCCACAACGCCAAATATATCCGTCAGAATCGCGGCACCGACGTGCTGGCGAAGGCCGATACCGCCCGGGTGCATGCCTGGGCGCCGTACGGCCTGAAGTAAGGGAGGAAACCCATGCGTATCAAACGTGGTGTGACCACCCGCGCCAAGCACAAGCGCATTCTCGACGCCGCCAAGGGCTTTTACGGCCGCCGCAAGAACACCATCCGCATTGCCAAGCAGGCGGTGGAGAAGGCCGGCCAGTACGCCTATCGCGACCGCAAGGTGAACAAGCGCAATTTCCGCGCCCTGTGGATCCAGCGCATCAACGCCGCCGTGCGTGAAGAAGGCCTGACCTACTCGCAGTTCATGAACGGCGTGAAGCTGGTTGGCCTCGAAATCGATCGCAAGGTGATGGCCGATCTGGCCATGAACCAGCCGGAAAGCTTTACCGCCATCATTGGCCAGGTGAAGGCCGCTCTGGACGCCAAGGCCGCGTAACACACGCGCAGCCGCAAGCGAAAAGGGGCGCGCGCCTTCACGGGCGCGCGCCCTTTTTGCGTTTTCTCTCACAGGCTTGGATATCATGACCACCGACACCAGCCGGATCGAGGCCGAAACCCTGGCCGCCATCGCCGCCGCCACCAGCCCCGAGGCGCTGGAGGCGGTGCGCGTCGCGGCCATGGGCAAGCAGGGCAGCATCACCGCCCTGCTCAAAACGCTGGGCGGCATGAGCCCCGATGAGCGCGCCGTCGCGGGCCCGGCTTTCAATGGCTTGCGCGAAACCATCACCACCGCGCTGGCCGCGAAGAAGGCGGCACTCGACGAGGCGGCGCTGAATGCGAAACTGGCCGCCGAGAAGCAGGACATGACCCTGCCGGTCAGCCTGCCCGCCACCGGCTCCATCCACCCGGTGAGCCAGGTGATGGACGAACTGGCCGAGATTTTTGCCGACATGGGCTTTGCCGTCGCCGATGGCCCCGAGATCGAGGACGACTGGCACAATTTCACCGCGCTCAACATTCCGGAGCACCACCCGGCGCGCGCGATGCACGACACCTTCTACATCGAAGGCCAGCCGCATCTGGTGCTTCGCACCCACACCAGCCCGGTGCAGATCCGCACGATGATGGGCCAGAAACCGCCCATTCGCATCATTGCGCCCGGCCGCGTCTATCGCAGCGACAGCGACGCCACCCACACGCCGATGTTCCACCAGATCGAAGGCCTGGTGATCGACAAGGGCATCACGCTGGCGCATCTGCGCTGGACGCTGGAAACCTTCATCAAGGCCTTTTTCGAGGTCGATGATGTCGTGCTGCGCTTCCGCCCGTCCTATTTCCCCTTCACCGAACCGTCGGTAGAGGTCGATGTTGGCTATTCGTCGAAAACCGGCAAGCCGGCCGGCGCTGACACGGCGGACAAGTGGCTGGAGGTGCTCGGCTCCGGCATGGTCCACCCCCGCGTGATCGCCGCCTGCGGGCTCGATCCGAATGAATGGCAGGGCTTTGCCTTCGGCACCGGGGTCGATCGCCTGGCCATGCTGAAATATGGCCTGACCGATCTGCGCGCCTTCTTTGATGGCGATGTGAAGTGGTTGAAACACCATGGTTTCTCGGCCTTTGACGTTCCGACCATCAGTGGGGGCGCGTCGTGAGCGAAGAGTCGATCTACTATGGGCATGTCCTCATTAGGACGTTCTCGGACAGGCTCGAGTATGAGGAATATTCAGAGACCGGGATTCTGCTGCAGCGCTATTCAACCGTAGATGGCGAGAAACACGGAAAATATGAAACCTTTTGGGACAGTGGCTTGCCAAAGGAATCTGGTTATTTTGAACATGGAAAGCGAACGGGCATATACACTTGGTTCGATTTTGACGGTTCAGTTCGTAAAACGCACGAGTATTAGATGAAATTCACCCTTTCTTGGTTGAAAAACCATCTCGACACCACTGCCAGCGTCGACGAGATCGCCGCGGCGTTGACCCGCTGTGGCCTCGAGGTCGAAGGCATCGAGAACCCGGCTGAACGCCTGGGCGCCTTCACCATCGCCCATGTGCTGACCGCAGAACGCCACCCGCAGGCCGACAAGTTGCAGGTGCTGAGCGTCGACACCGGCGACGGCAATCCCGTGCAGGTGGTGTGCGGCGCGCCCAATGCGCGCGCCGGCATGAAGGGCGTGTTCGGCGCGCCCGGCACATTCGTGCCCGGCACCGGCATCACACTGAAGGTGGCGGCCATCCGCGGCGTCGAATCCAAGGGCATGATGTGCTCGATGCGCGAACTCGAACTGTCGGACGAGCATGATGGCATCATCGCGCTGCCCGACGATGCGCCGGTGGGCGCGCGCTATGTCGATTGGGCGGGCCTGAATGACCCCGTCTTCGATATCGCCATCACGCCGAACCGGCAGGAGTGCCTCGGCGTGCTCGGCATCGCCCGCGATCTGGCCGCGGCCGGTGTGGGCACGCTGAAGACCCGCGAAATCGCGCCCGTCGCCGGCACCTTTCCGATGCCGCGCCCGATCACCATCGAGGACGCCGAGGGCTGCCCTGCCTTCGCCGGCCGCATCGTGCGCGGCGTGAGCAACGGCCCGTCGCCCGACTGGCTGCAGCGCCGCCTGCGCGCCGTCGGCCTGCGTCCGATCTCGGCACTGGTCGATATCACCAATTTCCTCTCCATCGACAGTGGCCGCCCGCTGCACGTTTATGACGTCGCCAAGCTGCAGGGCGGCCTCACCGCCCGCCGCGCCCGCGCTGGCGAGAGCGTGCTGGCGCTGAACGGCAAGACCTATGCGCTCGACGAGACGATGACCGTCATCGCCGACGACGCCGAAGTCCACGACATCGGCGGCATCATGGGCGGCGAGCATTCGGGCTGTTCGCAGACCACCACCGAAGTGCTGATCGAGGCGGCCTATTTCACGCCGGAACTGATCGGCGCGACGGGCCGCGCGCTTGGCATCAACAGCGACGCCCGCGCCCGCTTCGAGCGCGGCGTCGACCCCGCCTTCGTTGTGCCCGGTCTCGAACTCGCCACGCAAATGGTGCTCGATCTGTGCGGCGGCGAGCCGTCCGAAGCGGTCGTCGCCGGCCAGATCCCCGACACTGCGCGCGCCATCGCCTATCGCCCGTCGCGCGTGCTCGGCCTCGCCGGACTTGACGTGGCGGAAGACGAACAGGCTGCAATCCTCACCCGTCTCGGCTTCGGCGTGACCAGGGGCGACGTCTGGCAGGTCAGCGTCCCGTCGTGGCGCCGCGATGTTGATGGCGAGGCCGATCTGGTCGAGGAGGTCGTGCGCATCCACGGGCTGGACAAGGTGCCGGCCACCGCCCTGCCCCGCGCGGAAGGCGTCGCCAAGCCGACCGCAACACCGGCCCAGCGCCAACAGCGCCGCCTGCGCCGCCACCTGGCCAGCCGCGGCCTGGATGAGGCCATCACCTGGAGCTTCCTGCCGCCGGCCGATGCCGATGAATTCGGCGGCGCGGCGCATCGCATCGCCAACCCGATCTCGGCCGACATGGCCGCGATGCGCCCCAGCCTGCTGCCCGGCCTGCTCAGCGCTGCCGCCCGCACCATGGACCGCGGCACTGCCAGTGTGCGCCTGTTCGAACTCGGCCAGCGCTATCTGGCCGACGCCGAGCGGCCGACCGCTGCCATCCTGCTCGCCGGCGAATTGCGCGGACGCGATTGGCGCAGCGGCCCGGCCGCCAGGCCTGACGCCTATGACGCCAAGGCCGAGGCCCTCGCCGCGCTGGCGGCCC
>NZ_WNJP01000161.1 GCF_009733735.1 Sandarakinorhabdus oryzae
CCGGCAGCACCAGGGGCGGCAGCGGTGCTGGCGGGCCGGGCGTGGAGGCGGCCAACGCCGGCCCGGCCAGCAGCAGCGCCAGGCTAAGCGGTGCGGAACGCATTGCTGATCGGATAGCGACGGTCACGGCCGAAGTTGCGGCGGCCGATCTTCACGCCCGGCGGCGCCTGCCGGCGCTTGTATTCGGCGATGTAGAGCAGCCGTTCGATGCGGGCGACGGTGGCGGCATCCAGTCCTTCCGCGATCAGGTCGCTGGCCGAGCGTTCCTGTTCAACCAGGCCATAGAGGATGCGGTCGAGCAGGTCGTACGGTGGCAGGCTGTCCTGATCCGTCTGGTTCTCACGCAGTTCGGCGGTGGGCGGCTTGGTGATGACATTGGCGGGCATCACCGGGCCATCGGGGCCCAGGCCAAGGCGCGGCTTGTTGGCATTGCGCCACGCGCTCACCTTGAACACGGTCGTCTTGTAGAGATCCTTCAGCACCGAATAGCCGCCGGCCATGTCACCATAGATGGTGGCATAGCCGACGCTCATCTCGCTCTTGTTGCCCGTGGTGAGCAGCATCGGGCCAAACTTGTTCGAAAGGCCCATCAGCGCCAGGCCGCGGATGCGGGACTGGATATTCTCCTCGGCAATGTCGCGCGGGCGGCCGTCGAACAGGGGGCCGAGCATCGCGTCGAACGCCGTCATCGCCGGTTCGATGCGCACCGTGTCGAGCCGGCAGCCAAGCAGCCGCGCGCATTCGGCGGCATCATCCAGGCTGTTCTGGCTGGTGAACGGGCTGGGCAGCATCACGCACCACACGCGATCGGCGCCGAGCGCATCCACGGCGACAGCAGCCGACAGCGCCGAATCAATGCCGCCCGACAGGCCAAGCACCACACCGGGGAAGCGGTTGCGGTTCACATAATCGCGCAGGCCCACCAGCATGGCGTGATAGACGTCGGCGGGGTCGTCATCCTGCGGGCTGATGTCGCCGGGTGCGCAGGTCCAGCCCTTGTCTTCCCTGTTCCACTCCGTCAGACGGATGGTCTCGTCCCAATCCGGCAATTGGTGGGCCAGCGTGCGCGTGGCGTTGAGCACGAAGGACGCGCCGTCAAACACCAGCTCGTCCTGCCCGCCAACCCGGTTGAGATAGATGAGCGGCAACCCGGTTTCGACAACGCGGGCGACGGCGAGGTTGAGCCGGCGGTCATCCTTGCCGACCTCGAACGGGCTGCCGTTGGGCACGATGATGATTTCCGCGCCGGTTTCGGCCAGGCACTCGCACACGTCCGGCGTCCACATGTCTTCGCAGATCGGCACGCCGATGCGCACGCCGCGCAGGGTGAGCGGGCCAGGCAAGGGCCCCGCCGCAAACAGCCGCTTTTCATCGAAGGTGCCATAATTGGGCAGGTCATGCTTGCGGGTGATGCCAGCGATGCGGCCGCCATCCAGCAGCAGCATGGCGTTGTACAGCCGGCCATCCTCGGCCCACGGCGCGCCCACCAGCAGCGCCGGGCCCGCGTCGGCGGTGGCAGCGGCGAGCCGCTCCACCTGCGCTCTGGCGGCATCAACCAGCGCGGGCTTGAGCACCAGATCTTCCGGCGGATAGCCGACGATGGAGAGTTCGGGCGTGACCAGCAGGTCCGCCCCGGCGGCGGCGGCGCGCGCCGTCAATATGGCATCGGCATTGCCGGCCAGATCGCCCACGCTGGCGTTCAGCTGGGCAAGGGCGATGATGAGCCTGTCGGTCATGGGCGCCGCGATACAGCGGATTTGCGGATCAGGCCAGTCGGGTGCGACCCGTAAGCGCCATGGCGGTCTCCAGCTCGGCGCGCAGCAGTTGCAGCACGTGGGCCACGCCGGCCTGGCCGCCCGCGCCCAGTCCCCACACCCAGGGCCGGCCGATCATCACCGCCGCCGCGCCCAGCGTCACATAGCGCAGCACATCAAGGCCGGAGCGCACGCCGCCATCGGCCATGACCGGGATGCAGCCGCCGAGCCGGTCCATGATTGCCGGCAGGGCGCGCGTGGCGGACAGGGCGCCGTCCAGCTGCCGCCCGCCGTGGTTGGAGACCACGATCGCATCCGCGCCATGCTGCACGGCCAGCGCCGCATCATCGGGGTGGAGAATGCCCTTCACGATCAGCGGCCCCGGCCACAGCGAACGCACCCAGGCCAGCCGATCCCAATCGGCGCTGGCATCGAAATTGCGCGCGATCCAGCCGAGATAGTCGCTCAGCGGCGCTTTCGCGCCCACGAGCCCGGTGAGATTGCCCATCGCCACCGGCCCGCCGAGCAGCCCGACATCAATCGCCCAGCCCGGCCGCGCCGCCACCTGGGCGGCCCGGTGCAGCATGCCGGCCAACCCCGGCGCGCCGGTGAGGCTGGAGCGCACATCACGATAGCGCGCGCCCGGCGTTGGCAGATCGACGGTGAGCACCAATGCCGGGCAGCCCTGCGCGCGCGCTTCGGCGATCATGGCTTCGTTCGCCGCCTTGTCCTTGGTCAGATAGAGCTGGAACCACGGCGCCGCACCGCCGCCTTGCGTGACCTCTGCCAGGCTGCACACCGAGACGGTGGAAAGCGCCATCGCAATGCCTGCCTCGCGTGCGGCGCGCCACGCCTGCACCTCGCCGCGCCGCGCATGCAGCCCGCCGAGTCCGACGGGTGCCAATACCACCGGCATGGCCAGCGCCTGCCCCAGCAATTTCACCTGCGTATTGATGCGCGACACATCCACCAGGACGCGCTGATCAAGCTGGATCGCGGCCAGATCGGCGACATTTGCCGCCAGCGTCTGCTCCGCGTAGCTGCCGCCATCGGTGTAATCAAACAGGAAGCGCGGCACCCGCCGGCGCGAGGCAGCGCGATAATCCGCGATGCTGGCCAGCCTCACTTGGCCGCCTTCGCCGCCGCCACCTGGTCTTCCACGCTCTTCAGCAGCGCCGGCACGTCGTGCACGATGCCGTCGCGGATGGTCCAGCGGATGCCGCCCTTCACCACCGTCTTCTGCGTCGCCTCGTCCAGTCGGGCAAAGCCGGTGCCATAGAGCGTCTTCAGATTGGCGAGGGGGTTCTCCGGCACCACGATCAGATCGGCGCGCATGCCGATGCGGACCAGACCGAAATCCGGCTCGCGGCCCTTGGGTTCTTCCAGCGTGCGAGCGCCGTTGATGGTAGCGGCCTGGATCACCTCCAACGGCGCAAAGCCGGCTTCGCGCAGCAATTCCAGTTCCAGGATATAGCCGAAGCCCCAGGTCTGCCAGATGAAGCCCGGGTCACTCCCGGTCGTCACCCGGCCACCCATATTCTTGTAATCATTCACCAATTGCATGTAGCGCGTGTAGAAGTGCCGCCATTCATATTCGCGCTCGCTGGTCCAGTCGAAGAAATAGCTGCCGTGGTTGTCGCGGTTCGATTCAAAGAACTTGGTCAGGCTCGGCAGCGTGTAGCGATCATGCCATTCCGCCCGCTGCGCCCGCATCAGGTCGCGGCTGGCGCTGTAGATGTTGAAGGTGGGATCGAACACCACACCGGTCGCCTTCTGCGCCTTCAGATAATCCACCCACTCGGGCCCACCGGGCTCATAGATCTGGTCCCAGATCTCGGCGATGCCGCCAAAGCGCTTCTGCTCGTCGTTGAAATTATAATCGGCCGGCGTGTCCTGCACCCGCCGATCCTTCAGAAGACTTTCAAAATGCCCGTAAAAATGCGTGATGGTCCCCAGGCCGGCGGCCGCCGCATCGCGGGCGTTGAACTCGGCGATGTTGGGTTGGGACAGGTGGGCGACGGTGCCCAGTCCCAGCTTCTTCGCCTCGGCAATGGCGGCCTTGTCGATCTCCGGCGTTTCGTCGCCGCGGTTGAAGAACTTGATGCCATCGATGCCGGCACTCGCCGCCCAGCGCACCCATTCGCGCGCCTTTTCCGGTGTGGTGACGCGCCCGCCCTTCCAGCCGGCGTTCGCACCACTGCCAAGTGTTTGATAAACATAAAGGCGTGGGCTGATGATCTCGCCCGCCGCCGCGCGCCGGCGCTCGTCAAACGCCCGCGCCACGTCGCCGCCAAAGAAGGACACGCCGCGCACCGTCGTCACCCCGTGCGCCAGCCACAGCCGCCAGGCATAGCTGGGGTCGTTCATCTTCTCGGGGTCGCCATTGTGGCCGTGCACGTCCACGAAACCGGGGAGAACATACATTCCGGTGGCATCCAGTTCCCGCGTGGCGCCAACCGGTGGCCGGCTTGTGCGCATCGGTAGCCCGGGGGTGCCCGCGCTGCGGATATCGGTGATGCGGCCGCCGTTGATGATGATGTCGGCCGGGCCGTATGGGGGCCCGCCGTTGCCGGGGATGATGGTGGCGCCCCGGATCACCAGCGTTTCATAGGGCCCGGCGGCCAGCGCGGTGTCGCGCGGCGGGGTGGGCTTCATCTGGGCACTGGCAGAACCGGCCAGCAGGGCCACAGCGATGGCGATCACGGCTTTCATCATTTCCCCCCTGTTGCCCGCAGCATAGACGCCCGCTCAGCGTCCCGCTAGGCTGCGGCAATGGATTGGATTGCACCCATTGCCATCGGCTATCTGCTCGGCTCGATCCCGTTCGGGCTGTTGCTCACCCGGATGATCGGCATCGACATCCGCCAGGTCGGCAGCGGCAACATCGGCACCACCAACGTGCTGCGCACCGGCAACAAGGGGCTGGCCGCCGCCACGCTGCTGCTGGATGCAGGCAAGGGCGTGGCGGCGGTGGTGATCGGGCGGCAATTGGGTGGCGAAATGGGCGGGATCGTGGCCGGCACCGCGGCGTTCATCGGCCATTGCTTCCCCGTCTGGCTCAAGTTCCGCGGCGGCAAGGGCGTTGCGACGATCTTGGGCATCACGCTCGCCGCCGCCCCGCTCGCCGGAGTCATTGCCCTGGCCACCTGGCTCGGCGGCGCGCTGGCCACGCGTTACTCCAGCGTTGGCGGCATGCTGGCCGCCATCGCCTGCCCGATCGCGGCCTGGTTTCTGGCGGGCGAATGGGCGCCGGGGTGGAGCGCCCACCTCGCCCTGCTGGCCGCGCTGCTGATCTTCCAGCATCGCGAGAATCTCGCCCGCCTGCGCGCCGGCACCGAATCCAAGATCGGGCAAAAGGCCAAATGAGCCTGCCTTCGGATGCAGTCTCGCGGCTGCGCCTGATCCGCACCGATTCGATTGGCCCGGTCACCTATCGCCAGCTCATCGCCCGTTTTGGCGACGCCGAAACCGCGCTGAAGGCGCTGCCCGATCTCGCCCGGCGCGGCAATCGCACCATCACGCTCCACCCCGAAGCCGAAGCGCTGGCCGAACTCGAAGCCGCAGCCCGGCTGGGCGCGCAGCTGCTGTTCACCGGCACCCCGGATTATCCCGCGCTGCTGGCGGGCACCGAAACCGCCCCGCCCGTGCTTTATGCGCGGGGAGACCTCGCCCTCTTCGATCGGCCCGCGGTGGCCATCGTTGGCGCCCGCAACGCCAGCGCAGCGGGCACGCGCTTCGCCCGCCAACTGGCGCTTGATCTGGCAGAGGCGGATTATGTCGTCGTGTCCGGCCTGGCGCGCGGCATCGATGCGGCGGCACACGCGGCGGCGTTGGAGCGCGGCACCATCGCGGTGGTCGCCGGCGGGGTGGATGTCGCCTATCCGCCCGATCACGCCGATCTGATGGCGCGTATTGCCGAACAGGGCCTGGTGATCGCCGAACAGCCGCCAGGCGTCGAGCCGCAGGCCCGCCATTTTCCGCGCCGCAACCGCATCATCGCGGGATTGAGCTCCGGCACCATCGTGGTGGAAGGCGCGCCCAAATCCGGCAGCCTGATCACGGCGCGCATCGCGGCCGATCTGGGGCGGGAGGTGATGGCCGTGCCCGGCTCCCCGCTCGATCCGCGCGCGCAGGGCTGCAACCTGCTCATCCGCGAAGGCGCCACGCTGATCCAGACGGCGGCCGACGTGCTGGAGGCGCTCTCCACCCTCTCCGGCCAGCCCGCGCTCCCGCTGAACGTCGCCGAGCCGCTGCCCACCCCCGCCGCCACGCCCGATCCGGCCGCCCGC
>NZ_WNJP01000162.1 GCF_009733735.1 Sandarakinorhabdus oryzae
AGGGGGCCGGCCGGCTGGCGGCGGTGGGCGGTATCGGCCCGGCGGCGGGCGCGGCGCCCGACACCAGGGCGATGCCGCGAATGACGCGCTGAAACTCGGGTGCCGCCGGTTTGCCGTTCCATTTCGTGATGTCGATCACCTGGAACTGGCGGAAGCCCAGGGGTGGCAGGCTGCCATCGATGGACAGTGGCACCAGCCGGCGGCCTTCGCGGCCCACGGTCGCTTCGTCGCGCACCCAGTGGCTGTCCACCGACGTCTTCGACCACAGCACCACCACCGCATCGGCATTTTCCAGCGCGGCCTGGGTGGTGGGCAGGAAATTGTCGCCGCCTTCCAGCAGCCCGTCCCACCATACGGCATAGCCCTGCTGTTCGAGCCCGCTGATCAGCGGCAGGGCAATGGCCTGATCGATCCGCGAATAACTGATGAACAGACGCAGCGGGGCCGGCGCGTCTGCCGCCGCCCCTTGCCCCTGATCGCCGTCGTTCGCCGTGCCGCTCACTTGCTCCCCCAACGCCGCGATATTCTTGCCGGATTTTTGTTGGCTTTGCGAACGCCAAAATCGCAGCGTCACGCAAAATGCGGTTGTGTTTGCTGGCGAAGACGGGAATCTGGCGGCGATGGCTGATGCCCGCAACCCCATAGTGCCGCCGCTGCCGGTGCCTGTCCTGTCTTTGGGCGTGACCGGGCATCGCGTCACCAATGCCAGCCTGGCGGCCAATCAGGATCGCATCGCCGCTGTGATCGACCAGCTGTTCGCCGCCATCGCTGCGGCTGCGGGCCCGGCGCAGGTGCGGCTGCACAGCCTGATGGCCGACGGAGCCGACCAGATGGCGGCGCGGGCGGGCCTTGGCCGCGGCTGGGAACAGGTGGCGCCGCTGCCCTTTGGTCGCGCCCTCAATCGCGCCATCAATGCCCGGCCGGAAACGGTGGCGGATGCCCGGGCGCTATTGGCCGGCCAACTGGCGAAGGATCCGGCCACGGCGGCGCGGGCGGCGGCGCTGGATGAACTGCTGGCCCGGTCCCGGGTGCTCGACCTGGCCGACGCCGATGCGCCGATCGAGGCGCTGTTCCTTGCCACACTGGCCGCGCCCACCGACGTGGCGCTGGGCCAGAAGCTGGCCGCCGCGACCTCGCGCCGGGTGGCACTGGCCGGGCGGGTGATGATCGAACAGTCCGATCTGGTCATCGCGGTCTGGGATGGCGCCAATCGGGATGCGGTCGGCGGCACCGGCCACACCATTGCCAACACGCTGCTGGCTGGGGCCAGTGTTGTCCTCATTGATGCCCGCGCGCCCGAGGCCTGGCGGCTGGTGAACGACCTTGAAGCGCTTGACCAGCCGTTGCCGCCCAATGCGGATCGCGACGCCGGTCTTGCCCGGCTCGTCGCCACCGCGCTGCACCCACCCGGCGAGGCTGCGGCCGAAGCCCAGGCGCTGGCGCCCGAATCCTGGCGGGCACGCAGCAACCCGCTGTTTCACACCTATCGCCGGGTCGAGGCGCTGTTCGGTGGCGGCCGGCCGTTCCGTTCGCTCACCCAGGTGCACGAACCGCCCGAAGCCATTGCCACCGGCAGCGGCGCGGCGCTGCTGGCCAGCCTGGCAGCACTGCCCGGCGCCGATCCAGCCTGGCCGCGCGCCATCGGCACGGCGGTGCTGGAGCGCTTTGCCTGGGCTGATGGCATCTCCACCCGCTACTCCGATCTCTATCGTGGCGGCATGGTAGCCAATTTCATCGCCTCCAGCCTGTCGGTGCTGGTCGGCCTCGCCTATATGCCCACGGCCGGGCCGGGGTGGAAACATGTGTTTGCCACTGCCGAATTCCTGTTGCTGGCCACCATCGTCATCACCACGGCGCTGGGGCGCAGCGGCCATTGGCATGATCGCTGGTTTTCCACCCGCCGCGCGGCCGAATATCTGCGCCACGCGCCGTTTCTGCTGGCGCTGGGCGTGATGCGGCCGCCAGGGCGCTGGCCCAAGGCGCATGGCCATGGCGACACCTGGCCCGAATATCACGCCCGCCAGGCGCTGCGCGAGGTTGGCCTGCCGGCTGCCACCATCACCCAGGGCTGGCTGCGCGCCGTGCTCGATGGCCTGCTGATCCCGCACCTGACCGGCCAGCGCGACTATCACCTGTTCAAGGCGGCGCGGCTGGAACAGGTGCACCACCGGCTCGACCGCGTGTCCAGCATCGCCTTCCAGCTCGCCGTGCTGGCGGTGGCCTGCTGGCTGCTGATGTGGGCTGGCGGCGTGGTGGGTCTGCTGCCGCATGACCTTGCCGAGAGCACCGCCAAGGTCTTCACCTTCTTGGGCGTGCTGTTCCCGACCATCGGCGGCGGCGTGGCCGGCATCCGCTATTTCGGCGATTTCGACCGATTTGCCGCGATCAGCCGTGTATCGGCCGACAAGCTCGACGTCGTGCTGCGCCGCGCCCGGCTGCTGGCCGCCGCGCCGCTGGAAAGCCTGGACTTTGGCCGGGTGGCCGATCTCGCCCATGCCGGCGACGATGTGGTGGTGTCAGAGATCGAGAGCTGGCAGGCCGTGTTTGCGGGCAAGCATTTCACGGTTCCGGTCTGATCCGCTCAAACAGTGCATGATATGGTATTTGTGCGCACGGTCTGTGCAAGGCCGGGCGACAGGTCGCTGCAACATGCACGGACTTTGGCCGCCACTTGCGCTATGATTGAATCATAACCGCAGGGGACTCGACGTGGCCGATCTGTTCGACAATCCGCTGGGCCTTGATGGCTTTGAATTCATCGAATTCTGCGCGCCCACCAAGGGCGTGCTGGAACCGGTGTTCGCTGCGATGGGCTTCACCCAGGTTGCACATCACCGGTCCAAGGACGTGCAGCTGTGGCGGCAGGGCGGCATCAACCTGATCGCCAATTATGAGAAGCACAGCCCCGCCTGGTATTTCGCGGCCGAGCATGGTGCGTCGGCCTGCGGCATGGCCTGGCGGGTGAAGGATGCCGCGAAGGCTTATGCCGAGGCGCTGGAGCGCGGTGCCGAGCCGGTCGAAAGCCGCACCGGCCCGATGGAACTGCGCCTGCCGGGGTTCCGCGGTATCGGTGGCTCGATCATCTATCTGATCGATCGCTATGGCGACGACCTGTCGATCTATGACATTGATTTCGTGTATGAAGCCGGTGTGGACCGGCATCCGGTCGGCGCGGGCTTGGCTGTCATCGACCACCTGACCCACAATGTTTATGGTGGTCGCATGGCGCACTGGGCGGCGTTTTACGAGCGGATCGCCAATTTCCGCGAGATCCGCTGGTTCGACATCAAGGGCGAATATACCGGCCTCACCAGCAAGGCGATGACCGCGCCCGACGGCAAGATCCGTATTCCCCTCAATGAAGAGGGCCGGGGCGGTGGCGGCCAGATCGAGGAATTCCTGCGCGCCTATAATGGCGAGGGCATCCAGCATATTGCCTTTGCCTGCGATGATCTGCTGGCTGTGTGGGATCGGCTGAAGGCGACCGGCACGCCGTTCATGACGCCGCCGCCGGCCACCTATTACGAGATGCTGGCTGAGCGGCTGCCCGGCCATGGCGAACCGGTGGCCGAATTGCAGACGCGCGGCATCCTGCTCGATGGCACCACCGATGGCAGCAAGCGCCTTTTGCTCCAGATCTTTTCGGAAACCATGATCGGGCCGGTGTTCTTCGAATTCATCCAGAGGAAGGGTGACGAGGGCTTTGGCGAAGGCAATTTCAAGGCGCTGTTTGAATCCATGGAGCGCGACCAGCTGCGCCGCGGCGTACTGAAGGTGGAGGAGCCGGCCCAATGACGACGCCGACGCTGAAGCGCATCCATCATGTCGCCTATCGCTGCCGCGACGCGGCCGAGACGGTGGCCTGGTATGAAAAGGCGCTGGGCATGACCTATACCAATGCCTTTGCCGAGGATCATGTGCCGTCCACCGGTGCCTATGATCCCTATATGCACGTCTTCCTCGATTGCGGCGGCGGCAATGTGCTGGCCTTTTTCGAACTGCCCAACCAGCCCGCGATGGGCAAGGACCCCAACACCCCGGCCTGGGTGCAGCACCTGGCCTTCGAGGTGGAGAGCGAGGCCGAGCTGGTGGCCGCCAAGGCGCACCTGGAAGCGCTGGGCATCGACGTGCTGGGGCCGACCTGGCACGGCATCTTCAAATCGATCTATTTCTTTGATCCCAACGGCCATCGGCTGGAACTGGCCTGCAACATCGGCACCGCCGAACAATATGCCGAACTGAAATCGGTGGCGCCGCTGATGCTGGCCGAATGGAGTCAGACGAAGCAGGCCCCCCAGCACGCCGCCTGGCTGCACCAGCCACCGGCGGAGGACCGCTGAGCACATTTTTGCTGCGCCTGTCACGGCGCCTTCACGGCAATTGGGCGCGGCAAGCCCCGGTGATGATTGACTCAGAAAGCGGCAAGGCGCATCGCTTCGCTTGTCGCCGCTGGTCGATCTGGCAAGCCGCGCGCGGGCAACGCTGCGGGCGTCCAGATTGACAAAAGGTATAGCAAGCGTAAATGCTATATCGGTGGAGGAGTGTGTTACCATGGTGCATCGTTCGATCATCGCTGGCCTGCTGATGGCAGGTTCGCTGGCTGCAGCCCCGGCTGCTGCCCAGAGTGTCGAGGAACTGGCCAAGCAACTGGCCCAGCCAGCCCCGGCCGCCGCCGCGCCCGCCGAGCCGGCCTGCGCCGCGACCCTGCCCGATGGCAGCTGCGCCGATCAGCCCGATACCCGCCAAATGGTGCTGCGCCGCCCGTCGGCCGCGGCCGCATCCGTGGCCTCGACCGTCTCGCGCGTGATTCGCGCCGACATCAACATGAGCTTCCTGGTCGGATCAGCGGAACTGACCAACCAGGCCCGCGCTACCCTCGATCGCTTTGCCGCTGCGTTGGTGCGCGCCGGCAGCTATCGCCCGTTCACGGTTGAAGGCCACACCGATCGCAGCGGCAGCCCGGCGACCAACCGCGTGCTCAGCCAGGCCCGGGCGGCAAGCGTGGTCAACTATCTGGTCTCAAAGGGGGTTGACCGTTCCCGGTTGACCGCGCAAGGTTATGGCTATGAGCGGCCCCTGCCGGGTCGGTCGGCCGATGATCCGGCCAACCGGCGCGTGGAGGTGGTTGCGCGTTGACCTTTGCGTAACACCGATTTTCGCGTCTGGGGGTAAGCATGCGCAAGACCGTCGCAGCCGTGGTGATGGCCTCCCTGGCCCTGCTGCCGCTGATGCAAGTGCAGGCGCAAGCCGCTGCTGATCCCGTTGCTGCCCTCGCGGACTCGCTGGCCGATTGCCCGGCGGTCGCCACCGGCCGCGTCAATCCCGATGGCACCGCGCCGGATACCGCCTGCACCCGCCAATGGGTGAAGGGCAAGGTTGTCCGCCAGGACATCCAGATGAGTTTCGAGCTGGGTTCAGCGCGGCTCACCGCCGCTGCGCGGGCCACGCTGGACCGTTTTGCCGCCGGCCTGATCCGGGTCGGCAGCTTTCGTCCCTTCACCGTTGAAGGCCACACCGATCGCAGCGGCAGCCGCGCGCTGAATGCCTCCCTCAGCCAGGCGCGGGCGAAGAGCGTGGTGGATTATCTCGCCAGCAAGGGTGTAGACCGTAGCCGGCTTTCGGCGCGGGGTTACGGATTTGATCGGCCATTGCCAGGCCGCAGCGCCACCGATCCTGCCAACCGGCGGGTGGAAGTGGTTGCGCGCTGACAGCTGACGCGGCTGTAGCCCGTCGGGTGGGGATCTGGCGGGTGCAGACGGAGGAGTGAAGCCAGGCGGCGGTGCTAAGGGCCGGCTGGCGACGGGGGAGGTGTTTTGATGCAGGGTCTTGCCCGCGCGATCCGTCGTGGCCGTTCCGGCCGTTCCGGTCGCAGACTCGCGGCTGGGTCGCTGGCGCTGCTGGGCGCGACGGCCTTCGCCGCCCCGGCACTGGCACAGGTCAACCCTGGCGCACCGGCGCGCCCGCCCACCGCTCAGGAACTGAATCGCGCCCCGCCGCCCGCCGCCTTGCCGCAGCAGC
>NZ_WNJP01000163.1 GCF_009733735.1 Sandarakinorhabdus oryzae
CAGCCCCATCGCGGCGCGCGCCGCCTGCACCGCGCGGCGCACCGTGCCGGGATCGAGCGCGCCGCCCTTCACCCCGCGGAACAGCGGGCCATCCTGGCCCAGGTCGAACGGGCATTTTTCGACATAGTCCAAAATGGCGGCGCGCACCTGCGGCAGCAGCGGCACCACCCGCGTCTTGGCGCGCTTGCCGGTCACTTGGATCACCGGCCCCAGCGGCAGCGCCGCGCCGGTCAATGACAGCGCCTCGCCGATGCGCAGGCCGGCGCCATAGAGCAGCAGCAGCACCGCCATGTCGCGCGCGGCGAGCCAGGGCAGCGTGGCGGCATCGCCCACCACATCGACCAGCTGCCGCACATCGGCCGGGGTGACGGCGCGCGGCAGCCGGCGCGGCTGTTTCGGTGCCTTGAGGGCAGCGATGGCATCGCAGGCCAGGCCTTCGTTGCGCCGCGCCCAGGCAAAGAAGCCCTTCAGCGCCGAGACATCGCGGGCCAGCGACGGCGCCGCCAACCCCTCCTCGCGCCGCATCGCCAGGAAGGCGCGCAAATCAGCAGCGCTGAGGGTCGCCAGCCGGCCGCCGGTGACCGCGCCGCCGAGGTGGGTGGAGAGGAAATCGTCAAAGCGCTCCAGCGTCAGGCCATAGGCCCGCAGCGTGTGGACCGACAGCCGGCGCTGGTCGCCCGAATAGGCGAGGAAGCGGCCGATGAGGCCGGCCAGGGGCTCGGCCGCGGCGCTCAGAGGATCGCCCTCACAGGATGCTCTGGCCCGTCTTGGCCCAATCCGCCTCGAACGCAGCCAGGCCCTTGTCGGTAAGGGCATGGTTGGCGAGCTGGCGGATCACTGCCGGCGGCATGGTGGCCACATCGGCGCCGATGCGCGCAGCGGCCAGCACATGGACCGGGCTGCGCACGCTGGCGACCAGGATCTCGGTCTTGAAATCATAATTGTCGTAGATGGTGCGGATGTCCTGGATCAGCTCCATCCCGTCGTGGCCGATGTCGTCGAGGCGGCCAACGAACGGCGAAATATAGGTCGCGCCGGCCTTGGCGGCGAGCAGCGCCTGGTTGGCCGAGAAGCACAAGGTCACGTTGGTCTTCACGCCCTCGGCGGTGAGCGCGTTGCAGGTCTTGAGGCCATCGATGGTGAGCGGCAGCTTGATGCAGATGTTGGGCGCCAGCGCCCGCAGCACGGCGGCTTCCTTCATCATGGTGGCGTGATCGGGGGCGACGACTTCGGCCGACACCGGGCCATCGACGATCCCGCAGATTTCCTTCACCACTTCCAGGAAGTTGCGGCCGGATTTGGCGATCAGGCTGGGATTGGTGGTGACACCATCGAGCAGGCCGGTGGCGGCAAGGTCCTTGATGTCGGCAACGTCGGCGGTGTCGGCAAAGAATTTCATCGTGAGCAGGCCTTCATGGAGCTGATTCGCTGGTCTCCATAACGCAAGCAACCCATCTGTCCTACAGGCGCGGCGCATGGTAGCATCTGGTTCGGGTCGGGGTCAGCCACCAACGGGGGAACTGTGCCATGACCACACTTGAACTGCAGAAAGCGCTCAAGGCCAGGGGCTTTGATCCCGGCGATATCGACGGGGCGATGGGCCGCAACACCATCGCCGCCATCCGCGCCTTCCAGGCCAGCGTCGGCCTTGATGTCGATGGCGTCGCCGGTCCGGACACTTTGGGGAAACTCGGTGCCAGCGAGGTGAAGGCCGCCGCCGATCCGCTTTCCAGCCTGTCGACGCCCTGGTTCACCGAAGCCCAGCGCGCCATCGGCGTGCACGAGGATACCAGCCCCGCTTCCAACCCGCTGATCATCGGCTGGGCGAAGCGGCTGCGCATCGCCTACAACAATGACGAGACGCCCTGGTGCGGCCTGTTCGTCGCCCACTGCATCGGCCTCACCCTGCCAGGCGAGCCCTTGCCGATCAATCCGCTCGGCGCGCGCAACTGGAGCCAGTTCGGCGTTGCCTGCACGCCCCAGCCCGGCGCCGTGATGACCTTCTGGCGCGAAAGCCGGGCCAGCGGGAAAGGCCATGTCGGCTTCTATGTTGGCGAGGATGCGTCTGCCTTCCACATATTGGGCGGCAACCAGGGCGACGCGGTCAACGTCAAGCGCTTCCCGCGCGATCGCTTTCTCGTCGCGCGCTGGCCCAAGACCGCGCCGCCGCCCACCGGCGGCCCGCGCCGGCTGCAGGCAGACGGCAGCTTCTCGACCAACGAGCAATAGGGCCGGATGGCCGGGGGAACGCAGCCCCAGGTTCAACCCCCGGCCACCTGCTTCTTGAGCTCCGTCTTCAAGATCTTGCCGTTGGCGTTGCGCGGCAGCGGTTCGCGGCTGAAGTGGATGGCGACCGGCACCTTGAAGGCGGCCTGGCGCGCGGCGACGAAGGCGCGCAATTCCTCCTCGCTGGCATCGGCGCCCTCTTTCAGCGTCACAAACGCCACCGGCTCCTCACCCAGCGTCTTGTGCGGGCGGCCGACCAGGGCGGCGTCCATCACCGCCGGGTGTTCATACAGCGCGTTCTCGACCTCGACGCAGTAGATATTCTCGCCGCCGCGGATCAGCATGTCCTTGGCGCGGTCGATGATGAAGCAGAAGCCTTCCTCGTCGATGCGGGCGAGGTCGCCGGTGCGCACCCAGCCGTCAATGAAGGTCGCCGCCGTGGCTTCGGGCTTGTTCCAGTAGAGCTTTACCACGTTGGGGCCATAGCCATAGAGTTCGCCGACCTGGTTGGCGCCCAGCACCTTGCCGTCGGCATCGCGCACCTCGAGATCACACACCGGCACCGGCGGGCCACAGCTGTCGGGCCGATGCTCATAATCCTCGGCCATGTGGTGGGTGAAGGTGGCGCTGGTTTCGGTCATGCCCCAGCCGTTGCCGGGCTTGGCCTTGAACTCCTTGGCGATCTGGCGGACCAGTTCGGGCGCGGACGGCGCGCCGCCGTAGCTGACGGCCTCCAGGCTCGACAGGTCATATTTGTGACGGTCAGGGTGCTCGAGGATCTGCCAGGCGATGGTCGGCACGCCGCCGCAGGAGCTGATGCGCTCGCGCTCGATCAGCTGCATCGCCTGCACGACATCCCACTTCTTCATCAGCACCAGCTTCACCCCGGCGACAAGGCTGGGATTGAGCACGGCGTGGCAGCCGGTGGCGTGGAAGAAGGGCACGCTGAGCAGGGTCGCCTTCTGCGGCGCGTTGGGGTCGGCCACCGGCGGCTGCTCACCGCGGCGCAGGAAGCTGCGGGCCTGCGAACAGGCGCTGGCCATGATGTTGGAGCAGATGTTGCGGTGGGTGCCCAATGCGCCCTTGGGTTTGCCGGTGGTGCCGCTGGTGTAGAAGATGGTGGCGTCATCTTCGGGCTGCAGCTCAAGCGCCTCGGCCGGGATGGCGCGATCCTTCAGCGAGGCCCAGTCCATCGGCCAGCCGATCACCTCTTCCAGCCGGCGCGCGCGCGGATCGCCCAGCTCCATCTCGCTGGCGCGGGTGACATAGATGGTCTCGAGGTCGGGGCAGTTGGGCAGATGCTCGGCGATGCGGTTGTAGCGCTCGGCATCGATGAGCAGGATCTTGGTGCCGCTGTCGGTCAGGCCATATTCCAGCTCGCCGCCGGTCCACCAGGCGTTCAATGGCGTGACGATCGCCCCGCACAGGGTGGCGGCATAGAAGGCCACCGGCCATTCCGGGATGTTGCGCATCACCACGGCAACGCGGTCGCCTTTCTTCAGGCCGTCGGCCTTCAGCTGTTCGGCCAGCGCCAGCGTGGCGCGGGCGAAGGCTTCATAGGTCACCCGTTCGTCGTCGAGCACCATGAAGACCTTGTCGCCATGGGCGCGGCCGGCGGCGAAGCAGTGCGCCAACGACGCCGGCGCGTTCTTCCAGACCCGCGTGGGCCGGCCCTGGATGCTGACGGTCTCCATTTCCAGCGGCTGCCCCGGCGCGGTGAGCAGCGCGTGCGCCTGTGCAATCGACATCGCAGGCCAGTTGGTCATGCATCCATCCCCGAAAATTGCTTGTTGTCGCAACGATGCCGCAACTCTCTGGCCTCCGCCAGCCTGACGAAAGGGCGCAGCTTGGCGAATGGACTGCGCCGGCATAGGCTGTCTCGGCAAGATGGGGAGAACGACCATGGCCACTGTAGCCAAGACCGCCGAATGGGATGCCCGCGATGCCGCCGCGATGAAGGCGGTGCTCGATGCGCAGCGGGCCAGCTTCACCGCCGAACTGCCGGTGACCGCGGCCACAAGGCGGGACCGGCTGAACCGCGCATTGGATGTGGTGCTGAACAACAAGGAGCGCTTTGCCGCCGCGATGAGCGAGGATTTCGGCCACCGCTCGACCGAACTCAGCCTGGTCACCGACATCATGTCGTCGATCAAGCCGATCAAGCATGCGCTGAAGCATCTGGATGCGTGGATGCGCCCGGAAAAGCGCAAGCTGGACTTCCCGTTGGGTCTGCTGGGGGCCAAGGCGCGCGTGGAATGGCAGCCCAAGGGCGTTGTGGGCATCATCAGCCCGTGGAATTTCCCGGTGAACCTCACCTTCGCGCCGCTGGCCGGGGTGCTGGCCGCCGGCAACCGGGCGATGATCAAGCCTTCGGAATATACGCCGGTCACATCGGCCCTGATGAAGGAAGTGCTCGAAGCCGCCTTTGACGCGACCGAGATCGCAGTGATCACCGGCGGGCCGGAGGTGGGTCGGGCCTTCACGGAGCTGGCCTTCGATCACATCATCTTTACCGGCGCCACGTCGGTGGCCCGACACGTGATGGCCGCTGCTGCGAAGAATCTGGTGCCGCTGACGCTGGAACTCGGCGGCAAGTCGCCCACGATCATCAGCCGCTCTGCCGACGTGGCCGCCGCCACCGAGCGCGTGGCGATGGGCAAGCTGATGAACGCCGGCCAGATCTGCCTGGCGCCCGACTATCTGCTGGTGCCCGAGGAGAAGGAGGGCGAGATCGTCGAAGGGCTGAAGGCGGCGACCGCGAAGATGTATCCGACCATGCTGGCCAACCCGGATTACACCAGCGTGCTCGGCGCCCGCCACCGCGAGCGGCTGGAAGCGCATGTGGAAGACGCCCGCGCCAAGGGGGCCGACGTGGTGGTGGTCAACCCGGCCAACGAGGATTTTTCCAAGCAGAACACCAACAAGATGCCGCTGCACATCATCCGCGGCGCCACCGATGAAATGACGGTGATGCAGGAGGAAATCTTCGGGCCGCTATTGCCGGTGCGCACCTACAAGGCGGTGGATGGCGCCATTGACGAGATCAACCGCCGCGACCGGCCGCTCGGCCTCTACTGGTTCGGCCAGGATGAACTGGAACAGCGCCGCGTGCTCGATCGCACCATTTCGGGCGGCGTGACGGTGAACGACGTGATCTTCCATGTCTCGGCCGAAGACCTGCCGTTCGGCGGCATCGGCCCGGCCGGCATGGGCAATTACCACGGCCATGATGGCTTCAAGGAATTCAGCCATCCCAAGGCCGTCTATAGCCAGCCCAAGATCGACCTGGCGGGCCTCGCCGGCTTCAAGCCGCCCTATGGCGAGAAGACGCAGAAGGCCCTGGCCCGCGAACTGAAGAAATGAACCGGGAGGGCCAGTGCCTGTGCGGCGGCGTCCGCGTGGCGCTGGCCGCCGATCCGGCGATGGTCAACATTTGCCATTGCGCCGATTGCCAGCGGCGCAGTGGCTCGCCGTTCGGCATGGCGGTGTGGCTGGCCGAGGCCGACGTGACGATCAGCGGCGAGACGCGGGAATTCGTGCATCTGAGCGACAAGGGCCGCGAACTGGTCAATCGTTTCTGCCCCAATTGCGGCAGCACCATCTGCTTCACCGCTGCCATCAACCCCGGCCTGATCGCCATCCCGGCCGGCCTGTTCGCCGATCCCGCCACGCCGCCGCCGCTGCGCAGCGTGTTCGAGGAGCGGCGGCATCCCTGGGTGGCGGTGCCCGACGGCGCGGTGCGGCTGCCG
>NZ_WNJP01000164.1 GCF_009733735.1 Sandarakinorhabdus oryzae
CGCCGTTTCCAGCGCCAGCCGCACGGGCGTGCGCAACCGCTGCTCGGCCGGCGCCGCGCTGCCGTTCAGCGCCGCCTGCACCGCGAGCGGGCAGACGGTGGTGATGGTGCCGGCCAATCGCAGGCCATCGCCCAGTGGCACCAGGCTGGCATCAAGCTTGAACAATTCGCCCGTCGCGTCCCGACCGGTCAGCACCACATCAAGGCTGCCGCTGGCGGCCCAGCGCCGATAATCGGTCAGTCGGCTGCCCCCACGCACCTGCACATCGCCATCGAGGCTGATCGGCGCGCCCTGCCCCAGCGCAAAGCCAGTGGCGCCCACCACCAATTGGCCGCGCGCCGGCACGCGTGGGCTGGCCGGCTCGGTAAGGCCGATGATCTCGCGGGCGTGGAGTTCCAGACTGTCGGCGCGGAAATCCGGGCCGAAGCCGGCATTGCCACGCGCTCTGGGCAATACGATCGACAGCCGCACCAGCCGGTCGCCATCCAGCTTCAGGCTGGCCGTTGCCACACCGGCCGCCACCCGCGGTGACAGGCCGGCGGCGGTGGCCGACAGCGTCACGCCCTGGCCCTGGAACACGGTCAACTCCGGCCGCCACGGCCCGCGATTGAGGCGAAGCCGGTCCACGGCAAGCGCCAGTTGCACGCCGCCCTTGTGCGCCAGTCTCACGCCGGCCAGTTCCGTCTCCAGCCGATAGGGAAAGCCCGTGACCTGCGGCCGCTCCCCCGGGAACCAGCGCGCCAGCGTGGTTTCGAACCTCGCCGCCCAGCCACGCCAGAAATATCCATAGGTGCCAAGGCCGATCAGCAGCGGCAGCAGCGACAAGAGCAGGGGCCAGCGCCGCTTCATGCCCGGCCCTCCGCCTGCAAGGCATTGATCGCTTCATGCACGCGCGCTTCCACCGCGGCGCGGTCCAGCCCCGGCGCGATGGTCTCGCCCAGCTTCATGTGCACGGTGCCGGGATATTTGATGAAGCTCTTGGGCCAGACGCTGCCGCTATCGAGCGCGATCGGCACCACCGGCAGCTTCAGCATCTTGTAGAGCCCGGCAAAGCCGGCGGCGAGCGGCGGGGTCTCGCCCACCCCCACGCGCGTGCCTTCCGGGAAGATCACCACTGGTCGGCCCCTTGCCACCGCCGCCTGCGCCTGGCGCATCATCTCGCGCAGCATTTTCGCCGATCCGGCGCGATCGACGAAGATCGAGCCATGCCGGGCCGACGCCAGGCCCCAGATCGGAATGGCGCGCAATTCCTGCTTCATCACCACCGCCGGCCGTTCGAACCACCACAGCGTCAGGATCGCCTCGAAGGCGCTTTCATGTTTCAGCGCAAACAGGTGCGGCCCCTGGGGGATGGTCCCGTCAATCGCCAGCCGGATGCCGCAGATCAGCCGGCTCGTCAGCCGAAACCAGCCGGCCCACAGCTTGGGGCCGATGAACAGCAGGGGCCCGCCCGAATCGCGCGGCACCGCCAGCCCCAGCAGCAGCGCCAGCGGCACCAGCACCAGCGAGCCGCCCAGGAAGACGATCTGGAACATCACCGTGCGAACAAAGGCCAGCCCGGTGGCGAGCGGCGAGTGACGCATCACGCCGCACCCAGCAGCAGCGCGCCCCGCCGCAACAGCCATTTCGAATATTCGAACGCCAGCCCATGCGCCTTGGGCTCGGACGGCACCGCATCTGACAGCACCTTCACATCCGCCGGCAGCACGCGCGACAGCTCCAGCCGGGCACGGCGCATGTGGCCGGCACTGGTCACCAGCCGGATCGAGCGGAATTCATGTTGCGCCACCCAGCGCGCGGTTTCCTCCGCGTTGGATCGCGTGTCGACCGCCTCGTAGCCCAGATCGGTCGAATTCAGCCGCCGCTTCGAAACGCCGAACGCCGCGGCGAGCTGGCGCCGGCTGGTGGTGCGGCCCACGCCCGAAATCAGCATGCGCCGCGCGGCGCCGGCTTCGACCACGGCAAGGCCGCGCTGGAAACGCCCGGCGCCGCCGGTCAACACCACGACACCATCGCTTTTCACCGACAAGGGCGCCGGCCCCGGCAGGGTGAGGCTGAACCAGATCAGGCCGAGCATCCAACCAAGCAGCGGCACCGCCACCGCCCGCGCCAGCCACAGCAAGGGGCCGGCCTTGCGGACAGTGCGGGGCCGGCTCGGCGTCGGCCGTCTGGCGGTTGTGCGGCTCACATCTCGCCGCGCTGGCGGCGGATGGCAAACCAGCGCGCGCGATTGGCGTTCTGCTCGGCCAGCGTCTTGGCAAAGACATGCCCGCCGCTGCCATCGGCCACGAAATAGAGCGCGTCGGTCTCGGCCGGATCGAGCACGGCCATCAGCGAGTCCCGCCCCGGATTGGCGATCGGGCCCTTGGGCAGGCCGGGCTTCAGATAGGTGTTGTAGCCGGTGTCACGGCGCAGTTCGGATTGGCGGATGCGCCGGCCCAGCGGCTTGCCTTGGGTGATCGGGTAGATGACGGTGGGATCGGCATCCAGCTTCATGCCGATCTTCAGGCGGTTGCTGTAAACGCCCGCAATGGTTCGGCGTTCGCTGGCCTTGCCGGTCTCCTTCTCCACGATGCTGGCCAGCACCACGGCGTCTTCCGGGCTCTTCACCACGGCGCGCGCCGAGCGTTTGGGCCAGAGATCAGCGAGGGTCTTGGTCATGGCGGCCTGCATGCGCTTCAATAGCATGGCGCGGCTCTCACCGGGTTGATATTCATAGGTGTCAGGCAAAATGCTGCCTTCGGCCGGCGCTGTCACCGTGTCCTTCAGGCCCGGCACGGCGTTGATCCGCTCCGCCACCAGCACGGCCGGCCAGCCTTCGGGAATGGTGACGGTGAAGCGCTCCACCTCGCCCTTCTGCAGCGTCGCCAAGATGTCCCGCCAGGCCTGGCCCGCGGCCAGGCGATAGCGCCCGGCCTGCACCGGTGCATTGCTGCCAAAGATGCGCGCCAGCACCCGGAACTGCCCGGCCGATTCGATCAGCCCGGCCTTGTGCAAATCGTTCGCCACGCTCGCCAGGCTGGCGCCGCGCTTCACCTCGAAGGATTTCGCCGGATCGGGCGCGCTGCTCCAGCCGAACCACGGTGCCACGGCCATCGGCACCCCGACCAGCAGCAGCAGGGCGATAAAGGTCAGGATGGCACGGCGCACGGATGCGGGCCTCAGACGCCGCGCATCACCAGCGTGGCATTGGTCCCGCCAAAGCCGAACGAGTTGTTCAGCACGGCGCGGATGCGGCGCTGCTTGGCGACATGCGGCACCAGGTCAACGCCGACACAGGCCTCTGACGGGTTGTCGAGGTTGAGCGTCGGCGGCGCCACCTGGTCGCGCAGGGCGAGCAGGCAGAAGATCGCCTCCACGGCGCCGGCGCCGCCCAGCAGGTGGCCGATGGCCGACTTGGTGGACGACATCGAGACATTGTCGATCGCCGAGCCGAACAGCCGCTTGACCGCGCCCAGCTCCAGCTCGTCACCCATCGGGGTCGAGGTGCCGTGGGCGTTGATATAGTCGATGTCTTCCGGGTTCAGCCCGGCCTTGCGCAGCGCCATCTGCATGGAGCGGAACGCGCCCGAGCCTTCCGGGTGCGGCGCCGTCACGTGATACGCGTCACCGGTGAGGCCATAGCCGATGACCTCGCCATAGATCTTGGCGCCGCGCTTCTTGGCGCGCTCATATTCTTCCAGCACGACCACGCCGGCACCCTCGCCCATCACGAAGCCGTCGCGATCCTTGTCATAGGGGCGGCTGGCGCGTTCCGGAGTGTCGTTGAAGGCGGTGGACAGCGCGCGGGCCTGGGCAAAGCCGGCGATGCCCAGCGGGCACAGCGCGCTTTCCGAACCACCGGCAAGCATCACGTCGGCATCATCCAGCGCGATCATGCGGGCGGCATCGCCGATGGCGTGCGCGCCGGTCGAACATGCGGTGACGACGGCATGATTGGGGCCCATCAGGCCATATTTGATCGAGACCTGGCCCGAGATGAGATTGATCAGCCGGCCATGCACGAAATGCGGAGAGACGCGGCGCGGGCCCTTTTCGTGCAGCACGATCGATTCGATCTCGATGCCGGGCAGGCCGCCGATGCCGCTGCCGATCGAGCAGCCGGCGCGGAAGCGCTCCTCCTCGGTCATGTCGGTGAGGCCGGCATCCTCGATGGCCTGGCCGGCGGCGTCGATGCCATAGACGATGAACGGATCGACCTGGCGCTGCACCTTGTAATCGACACGGCTGTTGGCGTCGAAGGTCATGCCGGTGCCGTCGCCGGCCTTCACCTCGCAGGCGATGCGGCAGGCCTGGTTGGAGGCATCAAAGCGCGTGATCGGGCCAGCGCCCGACCGCGAAGCGAGGATGTTGGCCCAGGCGGTTTCGACATTGGCCCCCAGCGGGGTGACGAGGCCCAGACCGGTGATGACTACACGGCGCATCGGCAATCCATTCTTCTGCGCACCCAGCCTGCCCCGCCGGTGCTTGGCTTTCGGGCTGCACCATCATCGCATGATGGCCAGGCCCATCTGGCACGAAACGGCCCGCCGCCTGGTTTCAAGCGATGGGCCGTTTCCTGTACGCGCCGGCACCGCCGGCCAGCCCTGTCTTCATGGCATGAAGGCCGCGGCCAGCGCGGCCTTCCGGCCTGATCTTACTTGCTGTTGGCGCCAATGAAGTTGATCGCATCGGCCACGGTGAGGATCTTCTCGGCAGCGTCATCCGGGATTTCCACGCCGAACTCTTCCTCGAACGCCATCACCAGCTCGACGGTGTCGAGGCTGTCGGCGCCGAGATCGTCGATGAAGCTGGCGGCTTCGGTCACCTTGTCGGCTTCCACGCCCAGATGCTCGACAACAATCTTCTTCACGCGGTCGGCGACGTCGCTCATGTTCCGTTCCCTCTGTTGGCGGCGAGGTGTTCGCCGGCAGGTTGCTTGGGGCCGATAGCCTGATGGCGAAATTGTGGCAAGAGCGCAGCGCCGCGTGCGCGCGTGTCGCGCGCCGACAGGCGCAAGCTCGGCCGGGCTGGCTGCCGGCCTTCAGCCGGCAGAACAGCGTCGACGGCGTGGCTCCGCCACGCACTTCCTTCTTGCCTTTTTACTTGGCACCCCCAGCGGACTCGGCGGCTCTGCCGCCGGCCGCGAGCAGCGGAACTTCAGGAGGAAGCAAGGGGGCCGCGGCAAAGCCACGTCCGACGTCAGACGGGTCACGGTTGGCCGCTGCGGCGGCCGCCGCGCCCGCTGGCCGCGTTCGCCCGAGTCCGTGTCCATCGCTGCGCGATAGCCACTGGCCGGGCTTCACGGCATCGCCATCCCACCGTTGATATGCAGGGTATGCCCAGTAACGTACGAAGCCTCCTTCGAAGCCAGATACACCACCCCCGCCGCAATATCAGCGCCTTCGCCCAGCCGCCCCACCGGAATCCGCCCCGTCAGCGCATCCTTCTGCGCGTCCGGCAACGCATCGGTCATCGCCGAAACGATGAACCCCGGCGCGACGCAGTTCACCGTGATGTTGCGCGACGCCAGTTCCTGGCCCAGCGCCTTCGACATGCCGATCAGGCCGGCCTTGGACGCGGCATAATTGGCCTGGCCCGGATTGCCGGTGACGCCGACCACACTGGTGATGGCGATCAACCGGCCAAAACGCTGCTTCATCATCGGCTTGGCGGCGGCGCGATAGAGGCGGAAGGTGGCTTCGAGGTTGATGCGGATCACGTCCGCCCATTCCTCGTCCTTCATGCGCATGGCCAGATTGTCGCGGGTGATGCCGGCGTTGGCGACCAGGATATCGAGCCGGCCGCCCAGCGCCTCGACCGCCTGCGGCACCAGCGCATCAACCGCCGCGCTGTCCGACAGGTTGCAGGGCAGGATCACGGCATCGGGGCCACAATCGGCGGCGACTTCGGCCAGCGCCTCGGCGCGGGTGCCCGACAGCGCGACACGGGCGCCGCGCGCGGCGAGCGCCCTGGCAATGGCGCTGACGATGCCG
>NZ_WNJP01000165.1 GCF_009733735.1 Sandarakinorhabdus oryzae
CGCGCGCGCCTGCGCCAGCGGCGACGCCACCAGCGCCTGCACCGCCGGGTGCGGATCGGCGGCCACCTGCGCTGGCGGCCCGCTGGCAACGATGCGGCCACCATCCAGCACCACCAACCGATCAGCGCGCAGCAGGGCGTCGGCGAGATCATGGGTGACGAGAAGCGTGGTCAGCCCTTCGGCCCGGTGCAGCGCCAGCAAACGATCGCCCAGCGCATCGCGGGTGTCGGGATCGAGCGCACCGAAGGGTTCATCGAGCAGCAGCAGCCAGGGCCGCGCCGCCAATGCCCGCGCGAGTCCCACCCGGCTGATCTGCCCGCCCGACAATTCGCCCGGAAAGCGCCCGGCCAGATGCGCCGGCAAATCAAGCAGCGTCATCAGTTCCGCCGCGCGCGCCATGCGGCGCTCGCGCGGTTCGCCGATCAGCCAGGGCACGGCGGCGATATTGTCGGCCACGGTCCAGTGCGGGAACAGGCCGCCGCCTTGCACGGCATAGCCGATGCCGCGCCGCAGCTGCACCGGATCGGCCAGCGCAATATCGGCGCCATCGATGCGGATCTGCCCGGCATCAGGCCGCAGCAGCCGGTTGAGCAGCCGGAGCAGGCTGGACTTGCCGGCGCCCGATGCGCCGACCAGCGCCACGAACTGGCCCGGCGGCACCACCAGATCGATGCCGCTGAGGACCGGGCGACCGCCCAGCGCCAGCGTGACGCCGGCGAGGTCCAGTGTCGGGGCAGCAGCGGCAGGCGGAAGGGAGGCCATCGCCCGCCCTTGTGGCATGGCACGGCGGCGCGTGCCACCAAAAGCCCACTGGTGCTGGCCATCCGGCCCCGCTACCACCGGGACATGCGGGGTGTGTCTTCTTTGCTGGCGCTGGCGGCGGGCGCCGCCGTGGCCGTGGCCTTTGCGCCGCTCAACCTGTGGCCATTGGGGCTGGCGGGGCTGGCCATCTTTGTCCAGCTGGTGGCCGGGGCTGGCAGCGGGTGGCAGGCGGCGGGACGCGGCTGGCTGTTCGGGGTCGGCATGTTTGCCGTCTCGCTGAACTGGATTGCCACGGCCTTCACCTTCCAGGCCAAGATGCCGGCGGCGCTGGGCTGGGTCGCGGTCGTGGGTCTCGCTTGTTACCTGGCGCTGTTCGTGGCGGTGCCGGCCGGGCTGACCGCGAGGCTGGTGAAAAAGCCGCTATCCCGCGCGTTGTTGCTGCTGGCGCTGTGGGCCCCGGCCGAGGCCCTGCGCGGCACGCTGCTCACCGGCTTTGCCTGGAACCCGCTGGGCGCGCTGTGGCTGGAAACGCCGATGGTGCAACTGGCATCGGTGGTGGGCAGCGCCGGCCTGTCCTTGCTGGCGCTGGCGACCGCCACCGGCCTGTTGTGGCTGCTGCGCGGGCCGTCGCGCCGGCTGCGGCTGGGTGGTGCTGGCGTTGTTGCCGGCACCGGCCTGTTGGCGCTGACCGGCAGCGGCATGATCGTCGAGAGCGAGTTCATCGGCGCGCCGCTGGTCGTGGTGCAGCCTGGCATCGGCCAGGGCGAGCGTTATGATGCTGCCGCGGCGGAACGCCATCTCCAGACCTATGTGTCGATGACGCGGGCCGCACTGGGGCAGGTGGCGCGGGCCGGGCAGCCGGTGCTGCAGAACGCCGATGTGGCGCAGCGCCAGCTTACCGAAACCGAAGGCGTCACCTCGCCGCTGCCGCCCAGTGCCGACAAGGTGACCGGCGCGATGCCCAACAAGGTGGCGCCTGGCATCGCCAACCCGGCACCGGAACAGGCCGGCGGCGGCCTGGCGCTGCTGCCCCGCAAGCCGACGCTCATCCTGTGGCCGGAAGGTGCCATCGACGACCTGATCGAGATTGATGCCGACGCCCGTGCCCGCATCACGGCCGGCCTGTCCGCCACCGACATGCTGCTGGCCGGCGGCACCGGGGTGACGCGCGGCCGGGATGGCCGCCCGCGCTATGCCAACAGCCTGTTCGTGCTGTCGGGCGGCGGCCGTATCGTCGCCCGTTATGACAAGGCGCACCTGGTGCCGCTGGGCGAGTATGTGCCGTGGCGGGACTGGCTGGAGCCGCTGGGCATCGCCCGGCTGGTGCCCGGCGACTTCGATTTCCAGCATGGCCCCGGCCCGCGCACGCTGGAACTGCCGGGCTTCACCGCCGTCTCGCCGATGATCTGCTATGAAATCGCCTTTCCGCAGGCGGTGAGCGACCCGAACAACCGCCCGGGCTGGATTGCCAACGTGTCGAACGATGCCTGGTTCGGGGCCTGGGGGCCGCCGCAGCACCTGGCCCAGGCCCGGCTGCGCGCCATCGAAGAGGGGCTGGCCATCGTGCGCGCCACCCCCACCGGCATCAGCGCGGTGATCGATGGTTATGGCCGGGTGCAGGTGTCGCTGGCGCAGGGCGAGAAGGACGTGATCATCACCGCGCTGCCGCCGCCGCTGCCGGAAACTCTTTTCGATCGGCTGGGCCTGTATCCCGTGGTGGTGACGGCGCTGCTGGCGGCCTTTGCGGCGCTGCTGATCGATCGCCGCACGCCGCCGTCACCGCCGCGCCCGTTCCGCACCATCTGACAGGCAACATATAAAGATTTCGTTATGCGACTTGCGCGGGCGGGCGGCGGTGCGTATGACGGCGCGTCCTATCCGTCGAGAGCAGCCTCATGACCCGCAGCAGCTTCATCTTCACCTCCGAATCGGTTTCGGAAGGCCATCCGGACAAGGTGGCGGACCAGATTTCCGACGCCGTCGTCGATCTGTTCCTGGCCAAGGACCCGGAAGCGCGCGTGGCCTGCGAGACGCTGACCACCACCAACCGTGTCGTGCTGGCCGGCGAAGTGCGCGGCCGCGGCATGATCGACACCGCCGGCAACTGGGAGCCGGGTGCGCAGGAGGAAATCCAGCGTGCCGTGCGCGAGACGGTGAAGCGCATCGGCTATGAACAGGCGGGCTTCCACTGGCAGAACCTGACCTTTGAAAACCACCTGCACCCGCAAAGCTCGGACATCGCGCAGGGCGTGGATGCGAGCGGCAACAAGGATGAAGGCGCCGGCGACCAGGGCATCATGTTCGGTTATGCCACCGACGAAACGCCGGACTACATGCCGGCCACCCTCTATTATTCGCACCGCATCCTGGCGCGCATGGCGGCCGATCGGCACAGCGGCGTCGCCCCGTTCCTCGAGCCGGATGCCAAGAGCCAGGTGACCCTGCGGTACGAGCACGAGGTGCCGGTGGCCGCCACCGCCATCGTCGTTTCCACCCAGCATGCGCCCGATTATTGCACGCCCTGGGCCAAGGATGGCACCAGCGGCGGCGACGAAGCCAAGTTCGGCGCGCTCAAGACCTACGTGATGGGCGTGCTGCACGACGTGCTGCCTAAGGGCTTCATCACCGATGAGACGGTGATCCACCTCAATCCCACCGGCAAGTTCGAGATTGGTGGCCCGGATGGCGATGCCGGCGTGACCGGCCGCAAGATCATCGTCGATACCTATGGCGGTGCTGCCCCACATGGCGGCGGCGCCTTCAGCGGCAAGGACCCGACCAAGGTGGACCGGTCAGCCGCCTATGTCTGCCGCTATCTCGCCAAGAATATCGTGGCGGCTGGCCTGGCCAAGCGCTGCACCATCCAGCTTTCCTATGCCATCGGCGTCGCTGCCCCGCTGTCGATCCACGTCGATCTGCACGGCACCGGCACCGTGGCCGAAGCCGCCGTGGAAGCGGTGCTGGCCGATCCCGCCAAGCTGGGCTTTGCGCTCACCCCGCGCGGCATCCGCACGCAGTTGGGTCTCAACCGCCCGATCTACCAGCGCTCGGCCGCCTATGGCCACTTCGGCCGGACGCCCGATGCCGACGGCGGCTTCAGCTGGGAAAAGCTCGACCTCGTGGACGCGCTGAACGCGGCACTCAAATAACGCCGCGCTGAAGGCCGCGCTCTGAACGACCGCAGGGGTGGCGTCAGGCCACCCCGTCCAGATATTCGATCTCGGGCCGGCCGGCCAGGCAGGGGCCGAGGCCCGGGCCGGCGGCCTTGAAGTGCGCCGACGCGCCGTGCAGGTTCAGCGCGTCCTCGTCGGCATAGAGCTCCAGCACCTTGTAGGTGAGCGGATCGCTCTTCGAACGGGTGAGCTGATAGCAGAGATTGCCCGGTTCATTGGCGCGCACTGCGGCCGCCAGGGTGCGGAACACCGCCTCGAAATCCTCGGCCTTGCCGTCCTGGATTTTCAACGTCGCAATTACACCGATCATCTGTCATGCTCCCGTGGCTTTCGGGGGGAAGCTGACCGGTCTGGCCCGACACGCCAAGCTGGCGAAAACGGCAAGCATCCTTGACACAGCTGCCGCCCTGTGTATTACGCCGCCAATACAGTAGGGACTGATCACATGGCAACACAAGCAATGACAGCAACAGGCCAGCGCGACTGGATTGCCACCCAGGCGCGGCTGACCGGCGTGATGGCGCTGATCTTCGCCGCCGCCTTTTCCTTCCAGCTGGCCATGGGCCGCTCCAGCTTCTCGGCGCCGGCCGTGGTGCATGTGCACGCGCTGGTGTTCTTTGGCTGGGTGGCGATCAGCTTCCTGCAGGCCGGGCTTGCCGCCAGCGGCCGCATCGCCTGGCACAGCCGGATCGGCTGGATTGGCCTCGCCTGGGTGCCGCTGATGCTGGTGGCCGGCACGGCGGTGACGGTCAATTCGGTGCAGACCCTGCGCGCACCCTTCTTCTTCAAGCCGCAGCAGTTCCTGATCGAAAATCCGCTCGGCCTCCTCTGCGCGGCAGCGCTGGTGCTGGGCGCGATCGCCCTGCGGCGTGACACCGGCTGGCATCGCCGCCTGCAATTCTGCGCGCTGGCCAGCCTGATGGGCCCGGCCTTTGGCCGGCTGCTGCCGGCGCCGCTGCTGATGCCGTGGGCAATGGAGATTGCCATGGTGCCCGGCCTGCTGTTCCCGCTGTGGCTGGCGTGGCGCGAATGGCGCGCCGGCGAAGGCTGGCACCCGGCCTGGACCATCGGCCTGGTTGCGCTGCCGCTGACCACGGCGCTGGCCCTGACGCTGGCGCAGCTGCCCATCGGTGACGCGATTTATGCCGCGACAGTGGCCGGCACGCCGGGTGCGGCACAGCCTGGCATGCAATTCCCGCCACCGCCGCCGGGCCTGTGAGGTGCACGCTGCGCTAATCCTGCTGGCGCTGGCCGCCGCCCCGGCGCCGCCCGAGGCGTTCCGCATCGTGCCGGTGGACGCTGTGCAGTGGCGCAAGATGAACGATCTTGGTGTTGAAAGCGCCGTGATCGCCGGCAATCCGTCGCAGCCAGGCACCTACGTGATCCGGGTGAAATTCCCGCCGCACGTGATGGACCGGCCGCACCGCCACAGCCGCGATCGCCATGTGACGGTGCTGCAGGGCCGCTGGTTTGCCGGGACCGGCACCGAATTTGCGCCTGGCAAGGCAAGCGCGCTGCCCGCCGGCAGCTACATGTTCCACCCGGCCGGCGGCATCCACTGGGATGGCTCAAACAGCGATGACACGGTGATCGTGCAGATCATCGGCGAGGGCCCGGTGACATCGGAAGATATCGACCCGAGCCAGCCGAGCTGGGTGAAAGTCCCCGGCTAGAGTTTTTCGATCGGCAGCGGCAGCGGCAGACTGGCCGCCTCCTCCTCGATCTTCTTCAGGCCGCGCGCGAACAGCAGGCGGTCAGCGCCCTTGAACCCGAATCGCCAGATGATGAAGCCATAGGTGCCGAGCAGCCCGAAGAAGCCGATGGTGAGCTGGATCGGCTCCGGGGTGCGCTGCACGATCAGGCCGAGGCCCAGGGTCGGCAGCCCGGCCAGCAGCAGCGACAGGCGCCAGCCGGCGACGGCATGCCCCAGCCGCGCCTGCAGCAGCCGTGATTTCACCACCGATTGCAGCAGCGCCGCCAGCGCCAGGGCCAGCGCCGCGCCAAC
>NZ_WNJP01000166.1 GCF_009733735.1 Sandarakinorhabdus oryzae
CAAGGCGGCGGCCTGGGTGGCGGCCCATGGCGGCCAAAGCGCGGCCACGCCGGCCGCGGCCGCCGCAGGGGCAGACGTGGTGATCGCCTGTGTGGGTGCCGATGCCGATCTGGAGGCGGTGACGCTGGGGCCGGATGGCGCCTTTGCCGCCATGGCGCCTGGCGCGCTGTTCATCGATCATACCACGGTCTCGGCCGCCATCGCCCGCCGCCTCGCCGCCGAAGGGGAGGCACGCGGGCTGCATGTGGTGGATGCGCCGGTGTCGGGCGGCCAGGCCGGCGCGGAAAATGGCAAGCTGACCATCATGGTTGGCGGCACGGAAGCGGCGTTCGCGGCGGCCGAGCCGGTGATGAGCGCCTATGCCTTGCGCATCGGCCACATGGGCCCGGCCGGATCAGGCCAACTCACCAAGATGGTCAACCAATTGTGCATCGCTGGCGTGTTGCAGGGCCTGTCAGAAGGTCTGGCGTTGGGCCTGAAGGCCGGGCTCGACATGGACGCTGTGGTGGACGTGATTTCCAAGGGCGCCGCCCAGAGCTGGCAGATGGACAATCGTGCGAAGTCCATGGTGCGCGGCCAGTTCGATTTCGGTTTCGCAGTGGACTGGATGCGCAAGGACCTCGGCCTCGCCCTCGACGAAGCCCGCCGCCTGGGCGTGCCACTGCCGCTCACCGCGCTGGTCGATCAATTCTATGCCGACGTGCAGGCCATGGGCGGCAACCGCAACGACACGTCGAGCCTGATCCGGCGGTTGACCCGTCAGCCCTGATCCTGGTCGTATTTCGCCACCGACTCAAACAGCGCAGTCAGGCCCGCGCGTTCGGCTGCCGTCAGTTCCGGGCGCCAGATTTCAAACAGCAGGATCACCCGCACCGCGTCGCTCTCGTTCCAGGCCTCATGCTCGATGCTGTCGTCAAAGATCAGCATCTTGCCGGCCTCGACCGTCCGCGTGTGGTTGCCGACGCGCAGCCGGCAATCGGGCGGCACGATCAGCGGCAGGTGGCAGATCAGTCGCGTGTTGAGCATTCCGCTGTGCGGCTTGATGTGGGTGCCGGGTGCCAGGATCGAGAACAGCGCCATTGGTGAGCGGCCGGCGATGTGCGGCAGCGGCAGATTGGCCAGCGCCGCCATCGTCGCCGGGCAACGGCTGGCGTTGGTCTCAAGCGGCTGGCCGGCCTGGAACAGGTGAAAGGCGCTCCAGCGCGGATCGTTCATCAGGCTGTGCGCCTTGGCCGGCCGGTCGGGCGGTGCCTCCACGTACGGCGCCACGCCGGCGCGATCCGCCAGCACGGCTTCGGCTTCGGCGCGGATCGCCGGCATCTGCGCCTCCAGCGCGGCCGTCCACGCAAATTCGGCGGGATCATAGAAGGCACGCTGCGGCAGGCCGGGGAAATAAAAGTTGGTCGGCTCCTGCAGATAGGGCCGGGTGCGCCCCGTCAGGATGGTCAGCGCCTCGCCAAAGCGCTCGCCCGCGGCGGCTTCGTCCACCCCCGCAGATGCCAGCGCCCGGTTCATGGCGGCGGCAAAGCGGCCCTGGATGGCAGCCACTTCGGCCTCGGCGCGCTGCAGCCGCTGGAGCAGGTCGGGCGGCAGCTGCGGATAGAGCGCGGCGGCATTGAGCGCTTGGCTGTACCAGCCGATCGCCGCCCGGTCGTCGCCATCGCGGGTGAGGGTTTCGGCCATCATCACCAGCGCGTAGGGGTTGTTGCCGTCCTCCTGCAGCACCCTGCCCAGCGCCGCGCGCGCGGCCAGCCGGTCGTCCAGCATGTCGCAGCTCTGGGCGAGCAGCAGCCACATCTGCACATTGGCCTGGCCGCTGGCCGTGATGGTTTCAAAACACGGCCGCGCCGCCGCCGCATCACCGCGCTGCAGGGCGGCCACGCCTTGCTGGGCCAGGGTCTGCAGTTGGGCGCGGTCGGTCGTCATGGGGCTGGTCTAGACGGCAGCGGCGGTGCTGCCAATAACCGGCGTTGTCTCGGCAGGGCGCGCGGGGCAAAAGCCGTCACGCCATGGACTTTCGCCCCGCCCGCCTGCCCGACGATGAAGCGCTGCTGATTGCGCTCAACATCGAATATCTGGATTTCGTCGCCGAAGGCCTGATGGCGCGGTTTGGCGTTCGCTATGACGAGATCGTCCCCGGCGGCGATCTGCCCACGTATCTGCCGACCGTTCTACCTGGCATCATCGGCCCTGGCCCGCCCGAAAGCATCTTCCACATCGTCGAGCAGGATGGCCAGCCCATCGCCATGGGCGGGCTGCACCGGCTGCGCGACGGCGTTGCCGAAATGAAGCGCGTCTATGTGCGGGATACGGCGCGCGGGCTGGGGCTGGGCCGGGCGTTGGTGGAACGGCTGATCGCCGACGCGCGCGGCTTTGGCTATCGCCGCATGCTGCTCGACACCATGCCCACGCTGGAAACCGCCATCGCGCTCTATGAACGGCTGGGCTTCGTTCACATCCCACCCTATCCGGAAGTGGAGATGTCGCCGGCCATGCACAAATATCTGGTGTGCATGGCGCTTGATCTTGCCTGATGGCGCACACGGCCTAAGCTCAAGGCCAAGACGGGGGGACGCCATGCCGAGACGCCAGGAGTGGCAGGACGATATTGCCGACGCCTTGAAAGGCGAGCGCTGGACGCTCAGCGGCCGCGACCGGCCGGTGAAGGTGGTGCCGCTCGACCGCCCGCTGCTGGGCCGGGTCGGCGGCTATTTCACCGTTGCGGGCTATATCCACGGCCTCACCCCCGGCGAAATGGAAACCGAACTCGGCTTGCCCAAGGGCTTCCTGCGCTGGGGCGCGCGCATCTATCCTTTCCTGCGCCTGCCCAACTACAGCGAATATGCCTATGAACTGACCGCCGCCTATCCCGACGGGCTCAGCTTTGTTGCCTGGGCGCATGATCCCAACTATCCCCCCGGCAGCCCGATCATCCACCAGTGGCGCATGCTGCCGGGCTGCACCGTGGCGGTGGACCCGCAAAATCCGATTTCCGTCCGGCCCGGCCGGCGCTTCGATGCAGGAGACGTGTAAGATGATGAAGCCGCTGTTCGCGCTGGCCCTGCTGGCCACTGCCGCCCCCGTGCTGGCCGACACGCTCTACACCAACGCCAATGGCTACACGCTCGACAGCAAGGGCACGCTGCAGCGGTTCAGCACGCTGGTGGTGGCGGACAATGGGCCAGAGAAAGGGAAGGTGAAGGCGACCTTCAAGGCCGGCGCCAGGCTGCCCGCCGGCACCCGCATCGATCTGAAGGGCGCCACGCTGTGGCCGGGCCTGATCGACGCCCACGGCCATGTCATGCGGCTGGGCGAGCTGAAGCTGGTCGTCGATCTGCGTGACAGCGCCTCGATCCCCGAAGCGCTGGCCCGCATCAAGGGCGGCCTGCCGGCTGCCGGCTGGATTATGGGCCGCGGCTGGAACCAGGAACGCTGGTATGCCGACGGCAAGCTCATCAACCGCTTCCCCACCGCCGCCGAGCTCGACAGCGTGACGGGCGATCGCCCCGCCGTGATGACCCGCGTTGATGGCCACGCCCTGTGGGCGAACACGGCGGCGATGAAGGCGGCCGGGATCACCCGCGACAGCAAGGACCCGGCGGGCGGTCAGATCATCCGCGATGCCGACGGCAACCCCACCGGCGTGTTCGTGGACAATGCCATAGACCTCGTGGAAGCCGCGATCCCTGCCGATGACGAGGCACGGCAGGACCTGGTGCTGACCAAGTCGCTGGAAACCATGGCCGAAGTCGGCCTGACCGGCGCCCATGATGCCGGCATGGACAAGCCCACATGGGACCGGTACGTCCGCTTCGCCAAGGCCGGCAAGCTCACCGCGCGCATCTATGCCATGGCCGGCGGGCCCGCCAATCGCAAGGCGATCGCGCCGGGTGGCCCGATCCCGTGGAGCTTCAACGACACGCTCGCCATGCAGTCGATGAAGCTGGTGTCCGACGGCGCGCTGGGCAGCCGCGGCGCCTATCTGATCGCGCCCTATGCCGACATGCCGAACACTCGCGGGCTGGAAATCACCCCGGCCGACAAGCTGAAAACCTATGTCACCGAGGCCAGCCGCGACGGCTTCCAGGTCAACACCCACGCCATCGGCGACCAGGCCAACCGCTCCACCATGGATGCCTATGCCGCGGTGCCGCTGGCCGAGCGCATCGCGCGGCGCCACCGCAACGAACATGCCCAGATCGTCGACATGGCCGATCTCGGCCGCTTTGCCGAACTGAAGGTGATCGCCTCCATGCAGCCCACCCATGCCACGTCGGACAAGGGCATGGCGGAAGCGCGGCTGGGTGAAGGCCGGCTCGGCGGCGCCTATGCCTGGGCGGCGATCAAGAAGAGCGGCGCGCAACTGGCCTTTGGCAGCGATTTCCCGGTGGAACCGCCCGATCCGATGTTTGGCATCCACGCCGCCGTCACCCGCCAGTCCCGCGATGGCCTGCCCGCCGGCGGCTGGCGGCCGTGGGAAAAGGTCAGCCGCACCGATGCCTTCGCCGGCTTCACCACCTGGGCCGCCCGCGCCGGCCATGCCGAAACCAAGGTCGGCACGCTGGAAACCGGCAAATGGGCCGATTTCATCACCCTCGACCGCGACCCCTTCACCGCACCGGAAGGCGACCTGTGGAAGATCAAGGTGACGGCGACCTGGCTGGCGGGGAAACAGGTGTTCAAACGGAAGTAGAGAAGGGGCCTCCGGCGGGCAGGGACTCGTCCCTGCACCCGTTGGTTCTTTGGTCAGCCCTGAAACTCCAATTCGCTGTCACGCTGGCCTGCGCCAGCATGACAAAATCCGGTGAAATGAAAGCCTTGAACGAACGGGTGCAGGGACGAGTCCCTGCCCGCTGGAGGCCCTGCTTCTCTGTCACGTCGCCTCAAATCCAACATTGCAAAATTTACTAAAAAAGCGTTAACTTCCTCTGTTCAAGCGTGCGACTCGTCCGGGTCGTGGCTTGGTCATTTGAGGGGGTAAGCGATGCGCAGTGGGATCTTGGCCATCACCATGGCCGCACTGATGTCCACATCAGCCAGTGCCGCCATTCAATGGACCGACTGGACCAGCGTTGCGAACAATGTCGCGACGGGTTCGCTTGATGGTGGCACTGTCACGATGGACGGCCCGTTCGACACCTATTCGGTGGCCGGCGGTTTTGATTACTGGCGCAATGGTCCCAATCCGTGGCCGGCCTATGATGGCGTGTCCAACATGCCCACCAACGGCGATTTCATCGCGCCGTCAGGCAACACGGTGACGCATACCATCACCTTCTCCAAGCCGATCCGCGATCCCTATTTCGCCATCATCAGCCTGGGCCAGCCCGGCATCCAGACCAGCTGGACCTTCAGTGATGCCTTCAGCCTGGTCGATCAGGGCCAGGGCTATTGGGGCAATGGCGTGTTCACCATCAACGGCAATTCGATCAGCGCCGGTGAAGCGCACGGCATCATCCAGTTCAAGGGCAACTTCACCAGCCTGACGCTGACCACCAACCGGACCGAGAACTGGTCGGGGTTGACCATCGGCACCCCTGGCGTTCCCGAACCGGCGAGCTGGGCGATGCTGATCACCGGCTTTGGCCTGGTCGGCGCCGCCGCCCGACGCCGCCGCGCCGTCGCGGCCTGACAAGAGGCACGACCTGAAGGGCGCTGGGGGGACATCCTCCAGCGCCCTTGTCGTGTCGGCGCCTTTTCTCTTTCCCGCTGGCGCCGCCCATGTCACCTTCCCGCTAACGATCTGGGGGAGCGCATCATGGCTGATTTCAGCATCAACCGCCGGCATCTTCTGGCTGGGGCTGCGACGCTTGCCGCGGTACCGGTGCCGGCGCAGGCCGCTGCCGACGATGCCATCGGGCTGGCTGCGCGCATCCGCAGCGGCGATGCCAGCGCGCGCGAGACGGTGCTGGCCGCGCTGGAACGCGCCGA
>NZ_WNJP01000167.1 GCF_009733735.1 Sandarakinorhabdus oryzae
GTCGCCCGCCGTTGGCAAGGCGCTGAACGCCGCCACGGCCGCCGCCAAGTCGCGCAACGCCGCCGGTGTCGCCGCCGCCATCAGCCAGGCCCGCGCCGCCGCCAACACGGCCGAGGAAAAGCAGAAGACCGCCCAGATGGCCGGCTATGCCTTCACCGCCGTCGGCCGCTATGCCGAAGCCGCGGCCGCGCTGCAGGAAGTCGGCGCGCCGTGCAACCAGCTGGCGCCGCTCTATTATCGTGCCGGCCAGATGGACAAGGCAATCAGCATCGCCAAGGGCTGCGGCGGCGAAGCCAGCCAGATCCTGGTCGCCCAGGCCTACACCCGCCAGGGCAACCACAAGGCCGCCATCGCGGCCTACAACAAGCTGATCGCGTCCAACGGCGCCAAGTCCGTCTATCTCGAGAATCTGGCCGGCGCCCAATACAAGTCGGGCGACAAGGCCGGCTATCTCGCCACCACCACCCGCCTGATCAAGGTCGATGCCTCGCCGGCGCGCTGGAAGACGCTGCTCACCAACTTCCAGCAGAACAACATGCGCTCGGAAGCTAAGCTGGCGCTCTATCACCTGATGCTGACCACCGGCTCGCTCGACCGCCCGGCCGATTATCAGGATTTTGCCCGCCTCGCCCTGCTCGCCGGCCAGGCCGCCGTTGCCAAGGCCGCGCTCGACAAGGCCGGCGGTGGCAGCGATTCGATGAGCCAGAAGCTGGCAGCCGCCGCTGCCGCCGCGGTGTCGAAGGAAGGCGCCGAGGCCGTGAAGCTGTCGGCCACGCCGGCCACCGCCTTCAAGGGCGGCAACGCCTGGCTGGGCATCAACGATTACGCCAAGGCCATCGCCGCCTATGACAAGGCCATCGCCGCCAACGGCCTGGATGCCGATTATGCCCGCGTGTTCAAGGGCATCGCGCAGGTGAAGGCCGGCCAGAAGGCCGCCGGCATCGCCACCTTCAAGGCCGTGAACGACAAGAGCGGCATGAAGGACATCGCCGATCTGTGGAGCCTTTACGCGTCCAGCCGCGGCTGAGCTTTCGCGCCAGACCAAAAAGGGCCGCCGTGGCATCCCACGGCGGCCCTTATTCTTGTCCCCTCTCCCATCTGGGGAGAGGGTCGACTCGCCAACGGCGAGCGGGGTGAGGGTAGCCCTATTCCCCCGCCGGCCGCGATTGCAGCTGGATATAATTGGCCAGGCCCATCTGCTTGATCATTTCCTGCTGCGTCTCGATGAAGTCGACATGCTCCTCCTCGGCGCTGAGGATCTCGGCAAACAGGTCGCGGCTGGCGAAATCGCGCACCGCCTCGCAATGCTGGATGGCGTCCTTCAACAGCGCGATGGCCTCGAACTCCAGCTCGAGATCGGCCTGCAGAACCTCTTCCACCGTCTCGCCGATGCGCAGCCGATTGAGCGCCTGCATGCCGGGCAGGCCTTCCAGGAAGAAGATCCGCTCCATCAGTCTGTCGGCGTGCTTCATCTCGTCGATGGATTCGTGCCGCTCGTAATCGGCGAGCTTCTTGATGCCCAGATTGTCGAGCAGGCGATAATGCAGCCAATATTGGTTGACCGCCGTCAGCTCACCCTTGAGCACGGCGTTCAGAAATTCGATCACCTTGGCGTCACCGCGCATGGTCAGTCTCCCTTATAGAGGACCGCCATGGCCGCATTCGTGCCCAAAGTCAAGAAAAGCCGTTTATTTTCTGATACTTAATACTGATATGCACTTGCAATATCAATGGCTTGCCCGCTCAGGTGCCAAAGGTTCAGGTGCACGCGTGCGCGTTTTCCACCACTTCCTTGGCGAACGGCAGGCACTGGCCGCACTTGGGCTTGCAGCCGAGCTGCGCAAAGGCGGCCTTGGGGCACGACTTGCCCGCGACGCGCGCGGCCTCGCGCACATCCCGTTCCTTCAGCGCATTGCAGACACAGACGATCACGGGCTTTCCTGCGATTCGAACGACGTTGTTGCGAATCAATAGCAGCAGTCGCGCAGCTTTTGCAAGTGGCTCGCAATAGCGACAGCGCGGGGCAGCAAGGGCAACCGGTCAGCGTGTTTCGGGCGGCGGCGCAGCGCCGGCACCGCGCTGGGCCGGAGGTGGCCCGAACGGCTGCAGCACCGGCGGACCATCGCCGTCTTCGATCGTCAACCGCACCGCCAGTTGCGCCGCAGCAAGGCGGGCCAGCAGCGGGCCAAAACGCGCCCGCGCCTCCTCATCGGTCCCGCTGCCGCGCCCCACGCTGAGCGCCACGCTGTTGAGGCCCCAGCGCTGCACCGCCCACAAAGCCAGCTCAGGGCTGATGCCGTCGCCTTCGCCATCGGCCTTGATCGGCAGCTGCGGCTGCGCCGGCGGCACGATGCGGACCTGCCACACGCCGGCGGCGGCGGCGGCCAGGCTTTCGGCGTCGCGATAATCGGCCAGGGTCCAGCCGGGTGCCGGCACCGGCACCAGCCAGGCAACATGTTCGGAGCGGTTGGTCCACACCGTCTGCACCGGAATGCCCAGCGCGGCGCGCAGCGCCTCGAACGGCGGCACGTCGCTGGTGATGCCGGCCACGGTGCGTTGCAGGGCCGTGTCCACCATGGCGCGCGTCTGGGACTGGGTGTCGGCCGCCACGATCTGCTGCACCGACACCTCGGGCTTGATGCCCAGCGCCTGCCCCAGCCGGCGCGTCACCTCGGCCTGCGCGTCAGCGCGGAAGCGCGGCGCCACCACCACCGCATCAACCGTCGGGTGGCCATTCAGCGGCCATTTGACGTCGATCTGCGCGATGGCGAGCGGCTTGATCCCCAGCACCGCGGCAATGGCCTCGCGGGCGCGGGTGCGGGCCGTGGCCTCGTGGGTGACACGCAGCAGCGTCAGCCCCAGTGGCGTCGCCAGCGCCAGGAAGGCCAGCACGCTGAAGAACACGGCATCGCGGTTCAGCTCCACTTCGGCAAAAGGCTTGGCCGAGCCGCTGAGCCGCGCGATCACCCCGATGGCCAGCGCAATCGCGGCAAGGTTGGTGAGGAACAGCAGGAACGCCCCGCCGGCATAATCGAACCGGCCAACGCCCAGCCCATAGCCGACGACGGCGAGCGGCGGCATCAGCGCGGTGGCAATCGCCACGCCGATGGCCGTGGCGCCCTTGTCCCGCACGATGGCATAGCCGCCGGCCATGCCCGACAGCAGCGCCACCGCCAGATCGAGCAGCGTCGGTTCGGTGCGGGCCAGGATTTCCGGCGTGGCGTTGCGGATCGGGCTGATCCAGGTGAGCAGGGCGCCGATGGTGATGCCAATGACGGCACCGATCGCCACCACGCGCGCCGCTTCGCCGATGCGCTTGCCATCCAGCGAGGCAAAGGCAAAGCCCAGCGCCACGATCGGCGTCATCAGCGGCGAGACCAGCATGGCGCCAATCACCACCGCGGTGGACGATTGCAGCAGGCCCAGCGCCGCGATGCCGGCCGACAGCCCGCACATCAGCATGAAGCCCACCGACAGCGTGCCTTCGGCATAGACCTTGTGGCGCAGCGCGTCGCCGGCTTCGCCCGTCAGGTTGGGGATCAGCGCCAGGTTGGCGGTGCGCTCGCGCAAATGGTGCAGCCGCTGGCGCAGGCCATTCACCATGGCCACGGTCTGCTCCGGCACGCTGGCGGCGGCGGGGGATTCAGGATCGCCTTGGTCCATCACGTGGCTCCCCTCTGGCCGTTTCAGCCCGGTGTTGCCGGGCGGTTCAGATGCGCGATCAGTCCGCTGATGCTGGCGCCCTGCACGATGACGGCAAACAGCACCACGACATAGGTGGTGGCAAGGATGGTGGTGCGGATCGCGCCTTCCGGCAACGACAGGGCCAGCGCGATCGAGATGCCGCCGCGCAGGCCGCCCCACACCAGCACCGGCATGGCCAACGGCCCCAGGCTGAGCAAAGGGCGCATCGCGACCAGCGGCGCGCCGACCGCCAGGATGCGCGCGGCCAGCACCAGCGGAACCGCCGCCAGCCCGATCAGCAGCAGGCGCGGTTCCTGCGCGATGGCAATGACCTCCAGACCGATCAGCAGGAACAGCACCGCGTTCAAGATCTCGTCGATCAGCGCCCAGAACTTGATCAGATAATCGCGGGTCACATCGCTCATGGCCTGGACGACGCCGGCGTTGCCGATCAACAGGCCGGCCACCGCCATCGCCACCGGCCCGCTGACATGGACGACATGCGCCAGGCTGTAGCCGCCCATGACCACCGCCAGGCTGATCATCACCTCGACATTATATTCATCGATGCTGCGCATGGCGCGAAATGCCAGCCAGCCGATGCCAAGGCCCAGCAGCACCCCACCGCCGGCTTCCTGCAGGAAATGCCGGCCCGCCTCGGCCAGCGACAGCGCCTCGCCACTGCTGGCCGCGCCGAGCAGGATGACGAAGACGACGACCCCCACCCCATCGTTGAACAGGCTTTCGCCCGCCACCGTGGCCTGCAGCGTGGGCGGCACCGCGGCGCGCTTGAGCACGGCCATCACCGCCACCGGATCGGTGGGGCTGATCAGCGCGCCGAACACCAGGCACCACAGGATCGGCAGCGCGATGCCGAACAGGCCGAGCAGCCACTGGAAGCCATAGCCGACGATGGCGGTGGACAGCAGCACGCCCACGGTGCTGAGCACCAGGATCGGCCAGCGGCCGCGGCGCATCTCGGTCCAGTCCACGTGAAGGGCGCCGGCAAACAGCAGGAAGGACAACATGCCGTCCATCAGCGTTTCGTGAAAATCGATGCCATTGAGAAACGCGTTGAGCTGGGGTGCCAGCATGCTGCCACCCAGCCGGTCGATCAGGATGACCAGCAGCGACGCCACCGCGCCCATCAGGGTCAGCCCCACCGACGACGGCAGCCGCAGGACGCGGTGATTGAGATAGCCCAGCGTCGCCGCCAGCACGATCAGAATGGCTGCAGCGTCGAAAGCGCCGAGGGAGGTCATGCTCATCCCGTTGTGAATGCGGGTTGCGGGGCCTGTTGGCAACCGCCTTGCCGGCGAGCCATTGCCGCGCCGGCCGGGCTCAGCGCCGGCCGAAGAGTTTCTCGATATCGGTCTTGGCCAGCCGCACCCACGTGGGCCGGCCGTGGTTGCACTGGCCAGAGTGCGGGGTGACTTCCATCTCGCGCAGCAGCGCGTTCATTTCGGGAATCGAGAGGGTACGCCCGGCGCGGACGCTGCCATGGCAGGCCATGGTGGCGGCGACGCCGTCGAGCCGCTCCTTCAGCGACAGGGCGCGACCGAAGGCGGACAGATCATCGGCGAGATCGGTGATCAGGCCCTTGACGTCGCAGGGGCCAAGCAGCGCCGGTGTGGCGCGGACCAGGATGGCCGTGGGGCCGAAGGCTTCGACTTCGAGGCCAAGCTCGGCCAGCTCGTCAGCCCGATCGGCGACCCGGCCGGCGCCGACATCGTCCAGCTCCACCACCTCCGGCACCAGCAGCGCCTGGGACGCGACAGCGCCGCCGGCCAGCGCCCGGTTCATGCGTTCAAGCGTCAGCCGTTCATGGGCGGCGTGCTGGTCGACGATGATCAGCGCATCATCGGTTTCCGCGACAATATAGGTGGCAGCGACCTGGCCGCGCGCGGCGCCGAGCGGGAAATGCTGCGGCGATGGCGCCGGTTCCGGCGTCGGCTGCGTGCGCGCAAAAGCCGGCGGCAATTGGCCGAACAGTGACGCCGTTTCAGCGACTCCGGCGGCGATCGGCGCTGCGGCCAGCCCCGGCCCACCGCGCGGCATTTCCGTCCACCCGCCGGACACCGCGGCCACCGGTTCGGCCACGAAGGCCGCCAG
>NZ_WNJP01000168.1 GCF_009733735.1 Sandarakinorhabdus oryzae
CGTGGCGGCAATGGCGGCGGCGTTGAGCACGCCGGCCGGCGTTTCGATCATCGCCAGCACCGGCCGGCCGCCAGCGCGCCGCACCACGTCGGCGGCTTCGGCGGCGGTATCGACTTTGGGCACGACGATGCCGGCAAAGCCATCGACGTGCGCGGCGGCCATGTCATCGCCATGCCAGGCGGTGCCCAGGCCGTTCACCCGCACGAACAGCAAGCGCCCGCCCCAGCCCCCTTCCAGGGCGGCGGCCACGGCGGCGGCGCGGGCATCCGCCTTGGCATCGGGCTGCACGGCGTCTTCCAGATCGAGCATGACGGCATCGCAGGCCAGAGTGCGGGCCTTGGCGATGGCGCTGCCACGGTTGGCGGGCAGATAGAGCAGTGAACGCAGGCGGCTCATGTCCGGTTTTGCTTGCGGGCTGTTCATCGCGCGGCGTAATCCTGTGGCTGGAGACTGGATGGGAATTTGACCGATGGTTGGACTGATCTTCGTTGGCGTGCTCGTTGTTCTTGCCATCGCCGTGGTGGCGAGCGCGATCGTCATCGTGCGCCAGGGTTATGAGTACACGCTGGAACGCTTTGGCCGCTTCACCATGGTGCTGCGCCCCGGCATCAACGTGATCGTGCCGTTCGTGGACCGCGTTGGCAAGCGGGTCAACATGATGGAACAGGTGCTCGACATCCCGGGCCAGGAGATCATCACGCGCGACAATGCCATCGTCTCGGTGGATGGCGTGGTGTTCTACCAGGTGCTCGATGCCGCCAAGGCGGCCTATGAGGTGTCGGATCTCTATTCGGCGGTGGTCAACCTGACGACGACCAATTTGCGCACTGTGATGGGGTCGATGGACCTGGATGAGACGCTGTCGAAGCGCGATGCCATCAATGCCCGGCTGCTGGCCGTGGTCGATGAGGCCACCCACCCGTGGGGCATCAAGATCACCCGCGTCGAGCTGAAGGACATCCGCCCGCCAGCCGACATCGTGACGGCGATGGGCCGGCAAATGAAGGCGGAGCGCGAGAAGCGCGCCTCCATCCTGGAAGCCGAAGGCGCCCGCAGCGCCGAGATCTTGCGCGCCGAAGGCGCCAAGCAGGCGCAGATCCTGGAGGCCGAAGGCCGCAAGGAGGCTGCCTTCCGCGACGCCGAAGCGCGCGAGCGGTCGGCCGAGGCCGAAGCCCGCGCCACGCAATTGGTGTCCGACGCGGTGGCCAAGGGCGACGCGCAGGCGCTCAACTATTTCGTGGCGCAGAAATATGTCGAGGCGATGCAGGCCTTTGCCACCTCGAACAACACCAAGACGATGTTCATGCCCTATGAGGCCAGCGCACTGGTCAGCACGCTGGGCGGACTGGCCTCGCTGGTCGACGCCGGCAAGCTGGCGGGCAAAACCGGCAAGCCCTGAGCCATGGACGCGCTTGATCTTGCCACGCTGATCGAAAATCCGTGGACCTGGGCGGTGCTGGCCGGCGTGCTGGCCACGGCCGAACTGGTGGCACCAGGCGTCTATCTCGTGTGGCTGGCCGGCGCGGCGGCTGCCACCGCTGCCGTGGCGCTGCTGGGGCTGGATGCGCGGGCGCTGGCCATCTGCTTCGCACTGTTCGCGCTGGCCTCCCTGCTGATCGCGCGGCGCTGGATGCGGCGGCCGGGTCCCAGCATGGATGATGGGCTGAACCAGCGCGGCACACGGTTGATCGGGGCGCGCGCCGTGGTGGAAGACGCCATCTGCGATGGGCTGGGCCGGGTGAAGCTGGGCGACAGCAGCTGGACCGCAACCGGACCCGACTTGGCCGCTGGCACGCCGGTGACCGTGGTGGCCGTTGATGGCAATCGAGTGGCGGTCGAACCGGTCAATCGTCTGCCCAGCCCGTGAGCTGCCCGCGCAGCTTGCCGAGCGCCGCCTTCTTGATCTGGCAGATGCGGGCGGCGCCGACGCCGAGCACCTGGCCAATCTCCTCCAGGTTCAGTTCCTCGACGAAATAGAGCTGCAACACCTGCGCCTCGCGTTCCGGCAGGGTGGCAATGGCGGCGGCAATGGCGGTGCGGCGGCTGTCCTGCTCCAGGCAGTCGTGGGCATCGGGATCATCGCTGGCAAACCACTGGCTGTGATCGGAATAGACATCATCAAGGCTTTCCGACTGCACGGCGTTGGTCTGTGCCAGCGCGGCGCGATAATCGGCGAGCGGGAGATCGAGCGCGGCGGCCATTTCGGCATCGGTGGCGGTGCGGCCCAATTGCCCTTCCAGGCGGGCGCGCACCTGCCCCCATTCGCGCTTGCGGCGCATGGCCGAGCGCACCAGCGTCGCGCCCTTGCGCATCTGGTCGATCATGGCGCCGCGCACCCGCACGCTGGCATAGGTGGCAAAGGCGGCGTGGCCGCGATCTTCAAAGCTGCGCGCCGCCTCGATCAGGGCGACCATGCCGATCTGCACCAGATCCTCGACATCAATGGCCGAGGAGACCCGGGCATGGACGTGCCAGGCGATGCGGCGCACCAGCTGCAGATGGCTGGAGATCAACCGTTCCGGATCGACCTGCGCCAGCCGGGCCGGGGCATAGAGGGCGGGATCAAGGCCAAGGCGGGCATCCATCAGGCGTCTCCAGTTGCAGGGGCCGACGCCGCGCCGATCACGGCCAGCACATCGACGTCGCGGTCATCGGGAATGTCGGGAAAGGCGAGCACAGGCACGTGCGGCAGCCGGGCGCGCAGCAGCTGCCACAGCGGCCGGCGCACCTGCGGCACGGTGACGATGGCAAAGCGGCGGCCCTGTTCCAGCGGGGTGCGGGTGGCGACCGCCACGGCTTCGGCGACGCGGGTGACAAGCGCCGGATCAAAAGGATGCGCGGCGCCCGGATTGGCGCGCACGGCCTGCACCAGCAGGGTTTCGAGGCCGGGATCGAGCGCGACGGCCGCCAGGGGTGCCTTGACGCCGGCGAGTTCCTGCACCAGCGCCGAGCCAAGCGCCGGGCGGATCAGTTCGGCCAATTCGGCCGGTTCCTGGCTGCGGGGCGCGACCGCCACCAGTGCGCTGGCGATGGAGCGCAGATCGCGGATGGCGATGCCTTCTTCGAGCAGGCGCTGCAGCACCTGGGTGACGACGGCGACGCTGAGCAGCTTGGGGGTGAGCGCGCCGGCCAGCGCGGGTGCGGATTCGGCCAGCGTGTCGAGCAGCGCCTGTACATCATCCTGGCCCAGCAGCCGGTAGGCGTTGGCGATGAGCAACTGGTTCAAGTGGGTGCCGACCACGGCGGCCGGATCGACCACCGTATAGCCGGCGGCTTCGGCCAGATCGGCTTCGGCCGGATCGATCCAGCGCGCCGGGATGCCGAAGGCGGGATCGCTGGCCTCGCGGCCGGGGATGGGGGTGGAAATCGGCCCGGCCTCGATCGCCAGCACATCATCAGGATAGGCGTCATCTTCGCCCACCACGACGCCGGCCAGGGTGATGCGATAGCGGAAGGGCGGCAGCGCCAGGTCATCGCGCACCCGCACTTGCGGCAGCACGAAGCCAAGATTCTTCGACAATTGCCGGCGCACGGCGGTGATGCGCGCCATGAGCGGGGCACCGCGCACGTCTTCCACCAGCGGCACGAGGCCAAAGCCGATCTCGATGCTGGCCGGCGCGGTATCAGCCACGTCCGCCCACTCGATGCGGGCATCGTCGGCGGCGGCTGCGGTGGCGGTGGTTTCGATGGGGGTCTCAGCGGCGGGGCGCTTCTTCAGGGCCAGCCACAGCGCCACCCCAGCAGCCGGCGCGATGATCAAAAGGGGCATGCCCGGCAGCAGGCCGAGCAGCGTCAGGATGATGCCGACCGGCAGCCACGGCGCCGTCTGCCCGAGTTGCAGGCCGACCTGGCCGGCGAGGTCCGTCTCCTTGCCGACCCGGGTGACGACCATGGCCGCGGCGATCGACAACAGCAGCGCTGGCACCTGCGCCACCAGGCCATCACCGACGGCGAGCAGCAGATAGGTGCGCGCCGCATCGGCCAGCGACAGATCGTGCGAGACGGTGCCGAGGATCAGCCCGCCGATGATGTTGATGGCCAGGATCAGCAGGCCGGCGACGGCATCGCCCTTCACGAACTTGGACGAGCCATCCATGGCGCCGTGGAAATCGGCTTCGGTGGTGACTTCAAGGCGGCGAGCGCGGGCTTCGTCGGCGGTGATCTGGCCGGCGTTCAAGTCGGCATCGATGGCCATCTGCTTGCCGGGCAGCGCATCGAGCGTAAACCGCGCCGCGACTTCGGAGACGCGGCCGGCGCCCTTGGTGATGACGACCAGGTTGATGATCACCAGCACGGCAAAGACGAACAGGCCGACGACATAATCGCCGCCGACGACGAAGCTGCCGAAGGCCTCGATCACGTGCCCGGCGGCTGCGGTGCCTTCGTGGCCATGCACCAGCACGACGCGGGTGGAGGCGACGTTGAGCGCGAGGCGCAGCAGCGTGGCGTAGAGCAGCACGGTGGGAAAGGCGGAAAAATCCAGCGGCTGGCGGATGTTGATGGCGACCATCAGCACGATCAGCGCCACCGCGATGTTGGTGACGAAGAAGAGATCGAGCAGCACGGCGGGCAGCGGCACCACCATCAGCGCGACCAGCACCAGGATGGCGGTGGGCAGCAGCGTGGTGCGCGCGTTGAGGTTGAGGGCGAGCGCGTTCACTGCAACGCCACCAGCACGAGATAGGCCATGCGGGCGCGCGCCGCGACCAGCGCCGGATCGGCCGGAGGCAGCGCGCTGCCGGCTTGTGGCAAGCTGTTGCCGGCCGCTGCCGGGGCGTCGCCCAGGTGGCGGTTGATGCGGCCGGCCACAATTTCATGCACTTCAGCCAGGCTGCGGGCGCGGCCATCGGCAGCGAAGAAGGTGGAGCGGTTGGCGGCGGCCGCCGCCGGGAGCAGGCTTGCCGCCGCCATGCCGGGCGCGGCGGCCATGGTCTTCAGGAAACGGATGGCACCGCCGGCGCCGAAGAAGGCAGCGAGATAGAGGTCCGCCGCGCCCGCGGTGCGGCCGAGCGCGCCTTCAAGGCGGGCGGCGTTGTCGCGGGTGAACTCGGCGGCCATGGTGGCGGCCATCTCGGCATTGTGGCGAAGGGAAAGGATGGTCTGCCTGACCGCGCCCGAAGCACCCGCCTTCAATGCCTCCGCCGCCCAGGCGAGGCCGTGCTGATCGCCGTGGCGGGCGACGGTGGCGAGCCAGGTCGCATCGGTGAACTGGAACAGGCCGCTGGCCGACGAGGTTGCGGCGCGGGCCGCGGGATTGAGCCCGGATTCGGCGCGGGCGTTGGCGAGCAGGTAGGAGAAATCGACGCCAGTACGGCTGGCGGCGCTGCTGATCGCATCGACAACGGCCGTGTTGGCGGCGGCGCGGTTGAAGGAGACGGCCTGGGTCATGCCCGGCCCCCAAGCAAGCGGCGTGCCAGCACCGACGGGCCTGCGGGCCTGATTGCACCGTTCTGGAGTTTGGCCCCCGCCAGCATTGCTCAGGCCCAGCGGCCGTCGCGGCCGTAGGTGACAGGTTCCGGCCGTGGCAGCGCCGGCCCGGGGCGCAGCGCGGCGAGGCGCTTTTCCGCGCTGATCAGCTTGGCCCGGCTCATCAAGATCGCCTGGCTGTTGAGGTCGCGGGCTTCTTCGAGCAGCGGGCGTGGCGCAGTGGCGCCAGCGGCCAGCGCCGCCGCCAGATCGGCCAGCGCCCGCGCCTTGGCATCGCTGGCGGCCAGGATGGCATCGGCGTCTTCGGCGTCCAGCGCCGCCAGC
>NZ_WNJP01000169.1 GCF_009733735.1 Sandarakinorhabdus oryzae
CAACGCCCGCGTTGGCGTGGCGCGCGCCCAGCTGGCCGCAGCGCGTGAACGCGCAGACCGGCTTGACGTGCGGGCCCCGGCGGCCGGCCTGATCCTGGCGCGCAATGTCGAAACCGGCCAGGTGGTTGGCCCCGGCACCGGTCCGCTGTTCCGTCTCGCCGAAGGCGGCGCGCTGGAAATGCGCGCCCAGGTGTCCGAACAGGACATGGCGCGCCTGAAGATTGGCCAGCCGGCGGAAGTCACCCCGGTGGGCGGGGTCAACACCTATACCGGCCGCGTCTGGCTGATCGATCCGGTCATCGACCTGTCGAGCCGCCAGGGCATCGTGCGCATCCAGCTGGCCTATCAGCCCGGCCTGCGTGTCGGCGCCTTTGCCCGCGCCCGCATCAATGCCGGCGAAGCCAGCAGGCCGCTGCTGCCGCAATCGGCGGTGCTCGCCGATGGCCAGGGCAATTTCGTCTATGTGCTGGGCAAGGACAGCAAGGTGGAACGCCGCGCCGTGACGGTGGGCACCATCAGCGACGCCGGTGTCGGCATCGCCAGCGGCCTGACCGGCAACGAGAAGGTGGTGGCCAGCGCCGGCGCCTTCCTGAAGCCGGGTGACAAGGTCAAGCCGGTGCTCAGCAAATCAAGCTGAACCGGCTGAACAGAGGCAAGTTTGATGCGCAACGTTTCTGCCTGGTCGATCAAGAATCCGGTGCCGCCGCTGGTGCTGTTTGCCCTGCTGCTGCTGGCCGGTGTGCTGTCGTTCCGTGCGATGGACATCAACAACCAGCCCGACGTGGAGTTCCCCGGCGCCCAGATCATCGTGGCGCAGCCGGGCGCCGCCCCGGCCGAGCTGGAAAACCAGGTGACGCAGCGCGTTGAGGCGGCGGTGCGCAACATCACCGGCGTCGATGAAGTCAACAGCTTCGTGTCGGAAGGCCAGAGCCGCACCATGGTGCAGTTCGCCATCGGCACGCCGATCGATCGCGCCGTCAACGACGTGCGCGATGCGGTCGCCAATATCCGTTCCGATCTGCCGCAGGGCATCCTGCAGCCGCAGGTCAACCGGCTCGACATGGCGGGCGGGCCGATTGCTTATTTCTCGGTCGAATCCACCGCGATGACGCTGGAGGAGCTGAGCTGGTTCGTCGACAACACGGTGGCCAAGCGGCTGCTCGGCATTCCCGGCATGGCGCAGGTCAAGCGCTCCGGCGGCGTCAACCGCGAGATTCGCGTCATCCTCGATCCCGATCGCATGCAGGCCTATGGCGTGACCGCGAGCCAGGTCAACGCGCAGCTGCGCCAGGTCAACCTCAACGCCGCCGGCGGCCGCGCCGAGATTGCCGGTGCCGAACAGTCTGTGCGCGTGCTCGGCAACGCCCGCAATGCCAATGGCCTGGCCGAAACCCAGATCAACCTCGGCCCCGGCCGCAGCATCCGCCTTGGCGATATTGCCGAGGTGCGCGATGCCTATGCCGAACAGCGCAGCATTTCCAAGCTGGGCGGCCGCCAGGTGCTGAGCTTCAGCCTTGGGAAGGCCAAGGGCGCGTCTGACGTCACCGTCTATGACGCGGCGGTGAAGGAGATCGACAAGCTCCGCACGCAATATCCCAAGGTCAGCTTCCGCCTGATCTTCACCTCGGTCGATTACACCAAGAATCAATATCATGGCGCCATCGACGCCATGGTCGAAGGTGCCATTCTCGCCGTGCTGGTGGTGTTGATCTTCCTGCGTGATTGGCGCGCCACCCTGATCTCGGCGCTGGCCATCCCGCTGTCGGCGGTGCCCACCTTCTGGTTCCTCGATGCCTGGCTGGGCTTCAGCCTCAACCAGCTGTCGCTGCTGGCGCTGTCGCTGGTGGCCGGTGTGCTGGTCGATGATGCGATCGTGGAGATCGAAAATATTGTCCGCCACATGCGCATGGGCAAATCCGCCTATCAGGCCGCCATGGACGCGGCCGACGAGATCGGCCTGGCCGTCGTCGCCACCACCATGTCGATTGTCGCGGTGTTCCTGCCCGTCGCCCTGATGCCCGGCATTTCCGGCCAGTTCTTCAAGAATTTCGGCGCCACCGTTGCGGTGTCGGTGCTGATCAGCCTGGCCGTTGCACGCCTGATCACCCCGATGCTGGCCGCCTATTTCCTGAAGAGCCATGGCGAGGCCGATCACGGCACCGCCGGCTGGATCGACCGCTATATGAAGATCCTGAACTGGGCGCTGGTCAACCGCTTCAAGACCGTGTTCGGCATCGGCGGCGTCGCGCTGGGGCTCACCATCGTGCTGTTCATCGCGCTGCCCAAGACCTTCCAGCCCGACACCGACAACGACGACAGCCAGGTGACCATCGCCCTGCCGCCCGGCGTGACGCGCGACCAGACCGAGGCCGTGGTCGACAAGGCGGTGAATGTGCTCGAATCCTCGCCCGACTTGGCGCTGGCCTTTGCCGATGTCGATGTCGGCAGCGGCAACATTTATCTGACGCTGAAGAAGTCGCGCTCCATGCACCGCATCGAGTGGGAGCGTTCGATGGCGCCCAAGCTGGCGGCCATCCCCGATGCCCGCATCGGCTTTGCCTCCCAGGGTGGCGGCATGCCGGGCAACCGCGATATCGGCATCACGCTTACCGGCAATGATCCCGACGTGCTGGACCGCACGGCGCAGAAGGTGGTGGCCGAAATGCGCGCCATGCCGGAACTGCGCCAGCCCCGCATCGAAGGTGGCCTGCAGCGGCCGGAAATCACCATCAAGCCGCGGCTCGATCTCGCCGCCGAACTGGGCGTGACCACGGCCGCGCTGTCGGAAACCATCCGCATCGCCACGCTGGGTGACATCGATCAGAACGTCGCCAAGTTCAGCATCGCCGATCGCCAGATCCCGATCCGGGTGGCGCTGGCCGAGTCCGCGCGGCGCAGCCTGTCGACCATCGAGAATCTGCCGGTGCCGACCAGCCGTGGTGGCACGGTGCCCCTCAAGGTCGTCGCCCAGGTCAGCTTTGGCGCCGGCCCCACCGAAATCCGCCGCTACAACCAGCAGCGCCGCATCCTGATCGGCGCCGACGTCGCCCCCGGCCTTGTCACCGGCGAAGTGCAGACCAAGGTGGACCAGCTGCCCAGCCTGAAGACCCTGCCGGCCGGCGTCGAGAAGGTGAAGCTGGGCATGCAGAAGTGGATGGGTGAACTGATCCAGAACTTCATCCTGGCCGTCATCGCCGGCATCGTGATGGTGTTCGCCGTGCTGGTGCTGCTCTACAAGCGGGTGCTGCCGCCGTTCGTCAACATGATGTCGCTGCTGCTGGCGCCGCTGGGTGGCCTGATCGCGCTGCTGATCACCGGCAATGCCATCTCCATGCCGGTGTTCATCGGCCTGCTCATGCTGCTCGGCATCGTCGCCAAGAACTCGATCCTGCTCGTCGACATGGCGATCGAGGAAATGAGCAAGGGCGTGCCGAAGATGGAAGCCATCTTGGAAGCCGGCCACAAGCGCGTGCAGCCGATCGTTATGACCACCGTCGCGATGGTGGCGGGCATGATGCCGGTGGCGCTGGCGCTGGGCGGCGACGGTTCGTGGCGCGCGCCGATGGGCATCGTGGTGATCGGCGGCCTGATCGTCTCCACCGCCCTCACCCTGATCATCGTGCCGGCCGGTTTCTCGATCGCGGTGTCGGTGGAAGAATGGCTGGCACCGCGAATGCGGCGCTGGTTCACCAACAACGAAGGGGCTGCTAAGCTGCCGGGCGTCTCGCCTGCGGAGTGATAACGTCCTGAACAGCCTGCTGCCGGAATCGCCCTTCCACCGGATGCGTTTGCTCGCAACGTCGCTGCTGGCGGCGATGGCCGTGCTGTTCCTTGTCTGCCTGACCTGGCCGGCCGCCTTCCCCGGCATGCACTGGCTGCGTGCCTTTGCCGAAGCCGCCATGGTCGGCGGCTTGGCGGACTGGTTCGCTGTCACTGCATTGTTCCGCCGGCCGCTGGGCCTGCCGATTCCGCACACCGCGATCATCCCCGAACAGAAGGACCGGCTGGGCGACACGCTGGCGCTGTTCTTGAAAGACAATTTCCTCAAGCCCCAGGTCGTCGCCCGCCGGCTGGACGATGCCGATCTGGCCGGCGTGCTGGCGCGCTGGTTGTCGGCGCCGCCGGCGGCTGGCCCCAACCGCAAGAAGGGCCTGGCACCGCTGGTCGGCCAGTTGATCGAGGGACTGGACGATCCGTCGATCGCCCAGGCGGTGGAGGATCTGGCGCGCGGCCGGCTGCAATCGATGCGGTTGTCGCCGATCATTGCCGATGCGGTGGACACGCTGGTGGCCGGCGGCCGCCACGAGCTGCTGATCGATGCTGCGGTGGATTTCGGGCTGGCGACCATCGTTGATGAAGCGCCCACCATCCGCGGCATGGTGGCGGAACGCACCAACTGGCTGCTGCGGCTGGCCGGCGCCGATGAAAGCCTGTCTTCGACGATGATCACCTCGGTGCAGCGGCTGCTGGTCGAGATCAAGCATGATCCCTACCACCCGGTGCGCCAGAAACTGGTCGAGGCGTTCAAGCAGTGGACGTTTGATCTGAGGCATTTCCCTGAGGCGCAGGAGCGCGTCGAAGGCTTCAAGGATGATCTGCTCGCCAACCCGGCCATGGCCAGCTGGGTGCAGGGCCTGTGGGAAGCGGCACGCGAAACGCTGGCCGCCAGCCTGAAAGAACCGGCCGGCAGTCGCCTGGGCGGTGCCCTGCTCGCGCTCGGCACCCGCATCGAGGGCGACCAGGCGCTGAAGGCTGGGCTCAACACGGCGCTGCGCCGCGCCGTGGCGGGCCTTGCCAAGACCCATGGCGATGAAATCGTGAAGCTGGTGTCCGAAACCGTGCGCAGCTGGGATGCCGAAACCGTGACCGACAAGGTGGAACAGGCCGTGGGCCGCGACCTGCAGTTCATCCGCATCAATGGCACGCTGATCGGCGGCAGCATTGGCGTGGCCATCCACGCCGCCACCCATTTCGCCCTGATGAGAGCCTGAGGCCCCCGCCATGCTCGATCGGCAGCCCACGTTGCACCACCCTGCCCTCACGCTGCTTCCGGCCACGGCGGCCGACTGGCCGGCGCTGTTTGCCGCCGCCCATGATCCCGGCATCTGGGAAGGCCACCCGGCCAACGACCGCTGGCAGGAACCGGTGTTCCGCGGCTTTTTCGACGAAGGCCTGGCCAGCGGTGGCATGCTGGTGGCGGTGGAACCCGACAGCGGCGCCATCATCGGCTCCTCACGCTTCGATTTCGGCCGCGCCCAGGCGGGCGAGGTGGAGGTGGGCTGGACCTTCCTGGTCCGCCGCCATTGGGGCAGCAAGACCAACCATGTGATGAAGGCGCTGATGGTCGGCCACGCGCTGGAGGTGATGGAGCAGGTGATCTTCCTGATCGGCGAGACCAACATCCGCAGCCGCACAGCCATCACCCGCATCGGCGCGGCGCTGACCGACCGGCAGATGACCGCCCAGCTTTCGACGGGCCCCGTCACCCATCTCACCTACGCGCTCGACCGCGCCGCCTTTGCCGCCGGGCCGCTGGCGCCGCACTGGGCGCAGCGCCTGACCTGAAGCGGTTGCGGTCACGTCACGCCTGGGGCAGGTTGCCGGCCAGACTTGGGGGACAATCAATGACCAGACTGACCTTGCGCCGCGCCGTGCGCGCTGCCGCCCTGACCGTCCTGCTGGCGGGGCCCGCGCTGGCCAGCCCGGCGTC
>NZ_WNJP01000017.1 GCF_009733735.1 Sandarakinorhabdus oryzae
TGGCCGTTCCCGCCGCCGGGGCGCCCACCACCATTCCAGCCGCCACCCGGCGGTGTGCTGGCCGGGGGCTGGCCCGGCTGGCCATTCCAGCCGCCGGGGCGTCCACCACCGTTCCAGCCGCCACCCGGCGGGGTGTTGACCGGGGGTTGGCCAGGCTGGCCATTCCAGCCGCCGGGCGGACGATTGCCGCCGTTCCAGCCACCGCCGGGCGGTGTGTTGACCTGTGGCTGGCCGTTGCCTCGGTTCCAGCCGCCATTGTTGCCGCCCCAGCCGCCATTCCAGCCACCCGGTCGCGGCGGCTGGCCGGTCATGTCGCGACCGATGCGATCGCCCACGCTGCCAGGCTGGCCGCGGCGCGGATCATTCCAGCGGTCATTGTCCCGACGCCCGTCATTCCAGCGCTGGGTGCCGCGCCAATCGCGGTTGTTGTTCCAGTTCTGGCCGCCATAGCCGCCGCGGTTCGGCGCGCGCCAACCCCAGCTGCGATCCCACGGCTGGTTCCAGCCCCAATAGGGCGTGTTCTGCCAGCGGCTGCGGCCCCACCAGTTGTTGCCGGTGTTCCACGGATAGATGCGGCCGCCAAAGCCACGGCTGTACAGGTTGCTGCGCGGCACCCACACCCACGATGGCGCATACCAGCTGTTCCAGTTGTCATAGCCCCAGCCCGAGCCGAAGCCGATGCCGACGCTCCAGGTCACGCGCGGCGGGATCGGCGCCCAGCCAACCACATCGTCCGCCTCGCGCCAGGCCACCCAGCTCGGGCCCCAGGTCACATCGGGCACCCACACCCAGCCGATGGCTTCGTCAAAGCCCCAGCGGCCATAGTGATCGGTGGCCCAGCCCCACGGATCGTCCGAGAGCCAGAAGCGGTTGTCCAGCCACTGGCCGCGCTCATAAGGGCGCCAGCCTTGCGGGGCGTTGGGCACGAACACCACGCCCCACTGCGGCGATTGCAGCCAACGGCCATAGGGGCTCAACGGTTCGCGGAACACCTCGATGCTGGGCACGTCTTCCGGGCCCCACAGCGCGCCGGGCTGCGCCGGCCAGTCGCCGGCATAGCCAGCCGGCTGGTAGCCGGCGTTATATTGGGGCGCGACCCCTTGGGCATAATCGGGATAGGCGCAGCCCGCGAGTGTGGCGGCGAGCAGCAGCAGGGCAGGGCGGCGGAACATCGGCACAGGGCCTTTCACGGAGGAATGGCCAGTCTGTCGCACGTGCCGGCTTTCACCAGGCTGAATGTTGCAGAAATATTTCGGCAAGCTTGCGAAGCAGGAAAGGCCCGTGCCGGCTTGCCACCGGCACGGGCCCATTGGTCAGATCTTGAAGCGCAGACCCAGGCGATAGCTACGGCCCAAAAGGTCATAGACCGCCGAGGTGCCGAACGAGGTGCCGCTGTTCGGGGTCGGAGGCGGATCCTGGTCGAACAGGTTCTCCACCACGGCGAACAGCGTCACCGTCTTGCCACCGATCTTCACGTCGACGTTCTGCGACAGTTCCCAGTACCAGACGGCCGGCAGCTTGTTCCACTCGGCCGGCAGGCCGTTGCGCTCGGTCGGCTTCAGGTTGCTGACCACGCCCGGGCCCAGGTAGCGCGCCGTGATCGTGGTCCGGCTCGGACCCACTGAGTAGGTGGCCGAACCGAAGCCGCGCCACTTCAGGCTGGTCGGCGTGCCCAGATCGGGCGGCGTGGTGTCGCCCGGCAGGCGGGTCTGGTCCTTCAGGCGCTGCGAGGCCAGCACGCGGAAGCTCAGCGCCCCCGGCAGCTTGGCCGAGATGTTGCTGAGGTTGGTGCGGTAGCTGAGCTCGTAATCGATGCCTTCCACTTCCACGTTCTGGGCGTTGATGCCGCCGGTCAGCAGCGTGGCTCCAGCGAGGCCGGTGCTGCCGGCGACCGGGATGATCGACTGGCAGGCCGACGGGCTGGCCGGGCGGTTGAAGCCATAGCACAGATCGAGCAGCAGCTGGCCGCCGACACCGAAGATCGCATCCTTGATCTTGATGTTATACCAGTCGACCGTGGCAGTCAGGCCAGGTGCCCAGCTCGGCTGGTAGGCACCACCGACCGTCCAGGTGTCGGCGATTTCCGGCGTCAGCTGCGGGTTGCCGCCCGACAGGGTGACGAACGGCACCGTCGGGCTGTTCGGCAGGCTGCGATCCTGGAACTGGTTCACGAAGGTGCTCTGCGGCGCGTACAGGTCGTTCAGGTTCGGCGCGCGGATGTCACGCGAGCGGGTGGCGCGCAGGCGCAGATCGCCGATGCGATAGGCACCGCCCACCTTCCAGGTCGTCACCGCGCCGCTGGTCGAATAGTCGGTGCGACGCACGGCAGCGTTCAGCTCAAGGTCGCCGACGGCCGAATCCTTGAGCAACGGTACCAGGGCTTCGCCAAAGAATTCCTTCACGTTGTAGCCGGCGCCACCGGGCTGGAAGTTGCCGACGAACCAGACGCGGGCCTGCGACTGGGCGTCCGAGGTCGCGACGAAGGATTCTTCGCGATATTCGAAGCCCGCCGCGATCGAGACCGGGCCAGCCCAGGTGGAGAAGGGGCTGTACTGGGCGTCGATCGAGTAGACGTCGAGCTTGATGTCGAGGTCCTGACGGGTGCGGAAGCCGTCGGCAGCGCCGGTGACCCAGGCGATCGACTGGGCGCCCAGCGAGCCTTCGCCGAACACGTTCATCGGGATACAGCCGTTGGTCGGGTTGGTGAGCGTCGAACGGCACACCGGGGCGCCCACGGCCACGCCGGCGATGCCGCCCACAGCCGGGTTGCCGGTCACGTCCACCGCCTGGTTGAAGCGGCTGACCACGATGTTGTTGTCACGCGTGTACGAGACGTCGCTGCGGCCGCGCTGATAATAGGCGCGCCACTTGCCGCTGTCGCCGAACTTGCCTTCCAGCGCGAACAGCAGACGGCTCTGGCGGCGGTTGTAGCCGGCATCACCGGGGTTCTGGCCCGGCCCGTTGATCATGTCGTAGAACAGCCGGTTCATGCGGAACGACGTGACACCAGCTTGGTCCATGGCCTGCTGCACGGTCACCGGGATGAACGGGTTGTCGCGCTGGATCAGCAGCGCCCCGCTCCCGCCGGTGCCGTTGCGGTTGTAGTAGGCGGACCAGTTCGTGGTGCTGTTCCCGCCATAGTTCGCCTCGAAGATGGCGGTGATGTTGTCGGTCACGTCATAGCTGAGGCGGCCGTAGATGCTGTAATATTCCAGTGTGGGCAACAGCGCGGCGCGGATGCTGGCCGGCTCAACAGAGCCGCCGGACTGGAAGGAGCCCTGCGTGATGTTGCCGAACTGGAACTGGCCAATGGCGCCGCCCGGCAGGAAATTGATGCCAGAGAGCGGGCCGCCGACGATCACGCCGCCCGGCGTGCTGACGAGGCCAACGTCGGTTCGCACGATCTGGCCAGTCTCACCATTGGTGGCCGTCCAGTTCGGGTTGTTGAGGGTGCGCAGGCCGGGCTGGAACCAGTCGCGCAGGCCTTCCGACATGCGGATGCTGTCGCTCTTGGCATAGTTGCCGCTCAGCAGCAGGCGGCCGCGGCCGCCGGCGAACTTGGTGCCGAACGCCAGGTCGCCGCTGATCACGCGGCCATCGTTGCGATCGGTCTGGCCATAGTTGATCTGGCCCTTGAGGCCCTTGAAATCGGTATCGAGGATGAAGTTCACCACACCGGCGACGGCGTCGGAACCATAAGCAGCCGAGGCACCACCGGTGACGACATCGACGCGCTTGACCAGATTCTGCGGCAGCATGTTGACATCAACCGCCGGCAGCAGACCCGAACCGACGACGCGGCGGCCATCCAGCAGCACCAGCGTGCGGTTGATGCCGAGGCCGCGGGCGTTGATCTGGTTGGCGCCGCCGTTGGCGTTCACGAACTGGGTGGTGGCGCGCGGCGACTGGCCCTGGCCGATGGCGGGCAGCTGGTTCACGTAATCCGCGATGTTGATCGGGTTGCGCTGGACGATGTCCTCGATGGTGACGACCGTGGTCGGCACCGGAGCTGTGGAACCGTCGCGCACGATGCGCGAGCCGGTGACGACCATCTCGCTCTTGTCAGCGTCCTCGGCGGCATCGGCGGCGGCCGCACCAGCCTGTTGCGCGGCAACCGGCAGCGCGGACAGCGCGGCAGCCAGCGCCGCTAAAGACGTGAAACCCAGGCCCTTCGGCCCTCGCGAATGCACCATGACAATTGACCCCTTGTTGCCGGCAACAGGCCGGCGCTGCCCGCTCCCGCACCCGGAGCGAAGGGCGCCCAAAGCCCCAGCCGGCTCGCTTGCTGCCATACGTCAAATGACGGCGTGGCGGCTTGCCGCTGCGACAGTGGGGCCGTTTCAGCGCCGGCGCCAACGGTCGACCAAGGCGCAAAGGTTCATCGGCCTGGCGAAAGCTCTGCCACTGCTGCCAACCTCATCGCCTGCTTGCCAGCGGGCCGCCCAGCATCACCTGGTCGTCAGTGAAACGCCACGTGGCGCGCCGCCGAGCGCGGGTGAGCCTTGCCAGGCATAGCCGGCCATGCCGATCAGCATCGCGCAGGCGGCCAGTTCCAGCGCCAGCCGGGGCACCCGGCCGCTGAGCTCAAGCCCGGCCAGCACTGCGGCAGCCAGGAAGGTCACGAACAGATAACCCATCATCTTCGCTTTCGGAACAGCGGGCGGGCGAGAGCCACGCCAAACAGCAGGGAGAGAGCCGGGATCAGCCACAGTGGCGCCGAGGCTTCAGTGAAGCGGGGCTGGAAGCTCACCCAATCGCCATAGTGCTGGATGAACCAGGCCCGGATCGATTCCGGGGATTCGCCGGCGGCGATGCGCTCGCGGATCTCGCCGCGCATGTCCCCGGCGATATCGGCGTTGCTGTCGGCGATGGATTGGCCCCGGCAGACGACGCAGCGGATGCTCGTCATCAGCGCCTTGGCGGCGCGCTCCTGCGCCGGGTCCGCCAGCTGGACGTCGTTGTAGCGGCCGGCCGCAGCCGCTGGCGCCACCGCCAGCAGCGCCGCCATCAGGACAGCCTTGAGGAGTGCCGGGGCCTTCATCCCGCGCGCCGCAGCTTGGCGAGGATGATCGGCACGTCGTTGGCAGTGATGATGCCGATATGCTGATAGACGATGGTGCCGCGGCCATTGACCACGAAGGTTTCCGGTACACCGGCCGAGCCGAAGGCGATCTGGGCGCGGCCTTCAGGGTCCATGCCGATGCGCGAATAGGGGTTGCCCCGGCGGGCGAGGAAGGCGCGCAGATCGTCAGCGCGATCATGGACGGCGATGCCGGTGATCTCGACGCCCGCGCGCTGGAGGTCCATCAGCACCGGGGCCTCGGCGACACAAGGCCCGCACCAGCTGGCGAAGATGTTGAGCAGGCGGGGCTTGCCGTCGGCGAAATAGCCGGTCTCCAGGCCCTGGTCGGGCGCCCGCACGCCGGCGAGCCGGAACGCGGGCACGGTGCGGCCAACCATGCCGGAAGCCACCGCGCGATCGGACGGGTTGAGCAGGCCGGCCGCGAAGGTCGCCAGCAGCACCGCGACCACCCCGAAGGGCATCCAGACCACCAGCTTTCTCATGCCGCTCTGCCGGCCAGCCTGCGCCGCCAGCCGAAGACATCGCGGTCCACCCGGCCCAGCAGCGCCAGCCCACCCCCCAGCGCCATCATGATGCCGCCCAGCCAGATCAGCGTCACGAACGGCTTCCACCACATGCGGATGGGATAATGGATGTCATCCTGCGGCGCACTCACCACCAGGTATAATTGGCCATCCCACGCGGTCGCGATGGCGGATTCATTGGTTTCCATGGGCGGATCGGTGAAGGTGCGCGATTGCGGGTGCATCACGAACGGCGCCTGCGAACCGCGCTGGACCAGCAGTTCGGCATCAAGCGCCGACCAGTTGGGGCCGGGTACTTCGCTTACCTGCCGGAAGGTGACGCTATAGGGCCCGACGCGCCGCGTTTCGCCGACCTGCAGCGAGACCAGCACCTCCTTGGTGAAGGCGCTGTCGGCCGCCATGCCAGCGAGGCTGACCGCGCAGCCGAGGTGGGCGACGACCATGCCCCAGGTGAAGAGTGGGGTGCGTGCCAGGTTGCGCCGCCACAGTGGCGCCAGGCTGGCGGTGCCGACGGCTGCCGCGGTGACGAGGCCCAGCAGTGGCAGCAGGCTGATCGGGCGCAGGAACGCCACTACCAGCAGGAGGGCCGCCGCCAGCACCAGCACCGGGATGGCCAACCGCGCCGCCAGCGAAGCGGGATGGTCGCGCCGCCAGCGCAGCAGCGGCCCGGCGGCCATGACAAGCAGGAGCAGCAGCGCCAGCGGCCCGGCCGAGGAATTGAAATAGGGTGCGCCGACGGAAAGCCGTGTGCCGTTGGCGGCCTCAAGCGCCAGCGGATAGAGCGTGCCAACCAGCACGACGACCAATATGCCCGACAGCAGCAGGTTGTTGAGCACCAGTGCGCCTTCGCGGCTGACCGGCTCGAACGGCGATCCCGACTGCACCGTGCCGATGCGAAGCGCGAACAGGGCCATCGCACCGCCAATGTAGACCGCGAGCAGGCCCAGGATGAAGGCGCCGCGGGTGGGATCGACGGCAAAGCTGTGCACGCTGGTCAGGATGCCGGAGCGCACGAGGAAGGTGCCAACCATCGACATCGAGAAGGCCACGACCGAGAGCATGATCGTCCAGGCCGGCAGGCCGTTGCGGGTGGCCAGCACTGTCACCGAATGCAGCAGGGCGGTGGCCGCCAGCCAGGGCATCAGCGAGGCGTTCTCCACAGGATCCCAGAACCACCAGCCACCCCAGCCCAGCTCGTAATAGGCCCAATAGCTGCCGGCGGAGATGCCGAGCGTGAGGAAGATCCAGGCGCCCAGCACCCAGGGCCGCATTGCCCGTGCGAGGCCCGGCCCGACATCGCGGGTGACGAGCGCGCCAACGGCAAAGGAAAAGGCCACGGACATGCCGACATAGCCGAGGTAGAGCGTGGGCGGGTGGAAGGCGAGGCCAGGGTCCTGCAGCAGCGGGTTCAGCCCCTGGCCATCGGGTGCTGCCGGATTGAGCCGGGCAAACGGGTTGGAGGAGAACAGCAGGAAGGCATAGAAGCCGATGGCGATGGCGGCCTGCGCCGCCAGCGTTGCCGTCTTCGTGCGCATCGGCAATCGCCGCTCGAGCAGCGCCACAAGCGCCCCGCCGGCCGCCAGGATGCTGACCCACAGCAGCATCGAGCCTTCGTGATTGCCCCAGGTGCCGGCGAACTTGTAGAGCATCGGCTTGGCCGAGTGGCTGTTGGTCGCCACTAGCAGCACCGACATGTCCGAGCGCATGAACAGCGCCACCAGGCACAGGAAGGCGATACCGGTCAGCACCGCTTGCGCCACTGCCACCGCGGGCAGCGCCGGCTGCAGGCCGGCATGGCGGGTGCCCAGCGCCAGCGCGCCGAGCGCAAGCTGCAACAGCGCCAGCGCCGCGCCGAGCCAGAGCGCGGCCAGGCCAAGTTCAGCGATCACGTGGCAAACGCCCGGTGCAGGTCATGGGACCCTAGAAATCCAGCCGATAGCCAATGGTGGCGAGCAGGCCATGTTCGGTGTTGGTCGTGTCGGTGGTGCCGATCACCATGTGCTGCTGGGCAAAATTGGCGCCCAGTTCGACCTCGATCTCGGAGGACCGCAAGGGGTAGAAATTCATCCGCATCGTCGGTTGGAACTGGCGGAACGTGCTCGCCGTCAACTTGTCGTTGCGCATGCCGTACCGCGCCCGCGGACTGATGCGCAGCTTGGCACTGACCGGTATGCGGGCGTTGATGTCGAACGTGTAGGTCCGCGCGCGCTGGTTGTCGGCATAGCGGGCGCCGACGATGTAGATGTCGTTGCCGAACAACAGGCCGTTGCCGACCAATTGGGCACCGTAATAATATTCCTGGCCCAGGGCCGGCAGCGGCTCGATCGGCAGCGAGCCTTCGGTGACCACGGTCGTGCCCGGCGTGCCGCCGGTGTCGGTGATGGTGAAATCGAGATTGGTCTGCAGCTTCTTCGTCAGGCGGCGCGAATAGGTGAGCGTGGCCGATTTCGCGACCAGCGTGGCGTCGCGGGCCAACTGATAGATCTGGGCATCGGTGAAGAAGGGCCGCAACTGCCCGACATTGACGATCGGGACCAGGCCGCCGGGCTGATACTGGCCGATGATGGCATTGGTTGTCGTCAGCAGCGGCGATTGGCGATAGTCGGCCGAAAGGCTCAGGCTCGATTGGTCGGGGAAGACATAATTGGCCGTCAACAGGCCGAGATTGAGACGTGAGAAGTGCACGTCATAGTCCAGCACGGCATAGGCGTTGAAACGGTTGTTGATGTAGCGGGCCTCTGCGCCGACGGCCTGACGGTCGATCAGGCCGTGCGTGCGCTCGTCGAACCAGTAAAGTGTCGTCTGCAGCTTGTCGTTGCGTGACCCGAAATTGATGCTCGCGCCGTAGAAGAAGCGATCTTCCAGCACGTGCGTCTGCCGGGATGTCAGCACTGGGAAACCGGCGACGAGATTGACTCGGATATCGGACTTGACTCGCCAGCCGATGAGACCGCCGTCAAAGCGGCCAAGCACGCCGGCGCTGTTGAGGGTCTGACGGCCAAGACGGGCTGACAGGTTGAGGCGGGTGTCCTGGAGATCGAGGTAAAGCGCGGTCAGCGTCGTGAAATCCTTGCCGTTCGGGCGGAAATCCTTGCTGTACGACCCGGCTGCCCTGAGCAGCAGCTGATAGCGGTCGTTGCCGCCGGTCATCGACACGTCGGCGTTGGTCAGCAGCTGGCTGAGATTGACATTGTTGTCGATCTCCGCGTTCGGCTTGACCACGGTCGCGTCCAGGAACTTGGTCGCGCTCTGATCGCGGAAATAGAATTGCGAGAAGCTGCCGCGGGCGCCCCAGTGCCAGCTGTTGGCTGCCGCTGCCTGTTGCGGCTTGCCGGAGACCGACCGCAGCTCAGGCGGCGCCTGCCCGGCCGGCGCGCTCAGCGCCGCCAGCCGCTGGCGAATGCGGTCGGCATCCTCGCCTACCGGGTAGCGGCGCAGATATTCCTCATATTCGGCCCTGGCTTGCGCCGCCTGGCCCTTGCGCTCGCGCACCAGCCCCAGCAGTTCCAGAGCCCGTGGCGTGCGCGGATTCTCGGGCAAGGTCAGCGCCTTGGTCAGCAGCTGGGTGGCCCGATCATTGTCACCGGCCTTCAGGGCGGCTTCCGCATCGGCTTCAGCCTTGGCGGCCGCTTCGGCCTGTTCGGGGGTCAGCGCCGCTGGCGCCGGCGCGGGCAGGCTGCGCGGCTGGCTGGACTTGAACAGTCGGTTGGCGACGCCCTGTTCGCGTTCCTGCGCGGTGACCTTGGTCACGAACGCCTCGGCGAAACTGCCGGCCAGCGTGGCCCGCACGGCTTCCGCCTTCTCGCGCGTTGCAAAGAAGCCGACGCGCAGCCGATGCCACGTCAGGCCATCACGCTCGAACTGGGTTTCATAGCTCACGTAATCGGCAATCTTGCGCCTCTGCGCTTCGGGCAGATCGGCCAAAGGCGAGGTCTGCGACAGGACGTTGACGACATAGAGCCCCTCCGGGATCGGGATGTCGGGCACGACGACGGGCTTCGCACCCTGCGGTGCTGCCGTGCCGGCCGGTTGCGCCGGCCCGGCGGTCGCATCCGTCCCGCCCGCGCAGGCATCGCCGCTTTCCGAGATCGAGATCAGGATGGTTTGCGGCCTGACACCGGGCGCCACCGTGAAGCCGACATCGCGGTTGAAGAACAGCGACAGCATTTCGCCGCGCGAACTGTCGCCTTCATATTCGATGTCGCGCAGCGCCGGGATGCCGGGGGGCGGCCGCAGTGATTCCCGCAGGGTGCTCGACCCCACCGCGCGATCAAGGGAACGCAGCTGGATCCGCAGTTCCCGGCCCGATTTTTCCGGGAAGAAGGAGATCACCTGCACGCGCACGTTGAAGTTGATGGCGACAATGGCGCACTGGCCGACCGACTGGGTGGTCACATCGGACAGCACGCGATCCGAGATGGCCTGCGCGCGCAGTGGAGCATCCTGCCAGGCGAGTGCAACAATCGCTGCTGTCGTCAAATAAAGGCCAAATCGATGGCGAATTCCGATCATGCCACGTTCCACATCATCAACCAAAGGATCCAGAATTGACGCGATGCCGGCTGGGCTTGCGGTCCTTGATGACCGTCAGCGAAGAGTCGGTGTAGGTGTGGCAGGCGCCCGTGCAGTCACGCAGTTCGGAAACGGTATATTTCACGTTTCCGTATTTCGGGTGTTCGCCGGGGTTGTAATCATTGGCGTGGCAGGCGGCGCAATTGGGGGCATAGGCCGCGTTCTTGTAGGTGACCGTCTGGGAATTGGTGGTGTGGCACTCGGTGCAGTCGAGTTGACGGGCATGATTGCCGGGATAGGCCGGCGAGGTATGGACATAGTTGATGACCGGCAACCAGGCCGTGACCCGGTGGCATTGATCGCACTGGATGCTGGTCTGGAAATGGTTCGCCGGCTTGCCGGTCGCCTTGCTGCCATTGTGGCACGTGCTGCACGAGCCGACGACATTGGCATGATCGAACGTGGCGGGCAGCCAGGCGCTGGTGCGGTGGCAGGTGCCACAATCGGCCGCGGTGGTGATATGGGTTGGCGGCTTGCCGGTGGCCTTGCTCCCGTTATGGCAGCTTGAACAGGTGCCCAGCGCCTGGGTGTGATCCATCCGCACGGTCGTCCAACTGGTTGTCACATGGCAGTTGTCGCAACTGTCGGTGGTCGAGATGTGGCTGGCCGGCTTGCCGGCAACGCGGGTGCCATTGTGGCAGGTCACGCAGGTCCCGGTCGCGGCGGCGTGCTGGAAGCGCACCGACGTCCAGTTCGTCGGTGTGTGGCAGTCCTCGCAAGTATTGGTGGTCGGCAGGTGGGTCGGGCTCTTGCCGGTGGCCTTCGTGCCGTTGTGGCAGCTGAAGCAGCTTCCGGTGACGCCGCTGTGGTTGAAGGTGGCCGGGGTCCAGCCAGTGGTGCGGTGGCAGTCCTCGCAGACGTTGCTGGTGGCGAGGTGGGTCGCGCTCTTTCCAGTGGCCTTCGTGCCATTGTGGCAGCTGAAACAGCTGCCGGTCACACCGCTGTGGTTGAAGGTGGCCGGGGTCCAGCCGGTCGTCTTGTGGCAGTCTTCGCACACGTTGCTGGTAGCAAGGTGCGTGGCGCTCTTGCCGGTGGCCTTCGTGCCGTTGTGGCAGCTAAAACAGCTGCCGGTGACGCCGCTGTGGTTGAAGGTCGCCGGGGTCCAACCAGTGGTGCGGTGGCAGTCTTCGCAGACATTGCTGGTGGCGAGATGAGTCGCGCTTTTGCCGGTGGCCTTGGTGCCGTTGTGACAGCTGAAGCAGCTTCCGGTGACGCCGTTGTGGTTGAACGTCGCCGGGGTCCAGCCGGTCGTCTTGTGGCAGTCTTCGCACACGTTGCTGGTGGCGAGATGGGTCGCGCTCTTGCCGGTGGCCTTCGTGCCGTTGTGGCAGCTGAAGCACGAACCCGTCACGCCGCTGTGGTTGAAGGTCGCCGGGGTCCAGCCGGTCGTCTTGTGGCAGTCTTCGCACGTGTTGCCGGTGGCAAGGTGCGTGGCGCTCTTGCCGGTGGCCTTCGTGCCGTTGTGGCAGCTGAAGCAGCTTCCGGTGACGCCGCTGTGATCAAAACGGGCATTGGCGAAGGTCGACGTGGTGTGACAGCTGTCGCACTGGTTGCCGGTTTGCGGGTGGCTGGTCGATTTGCCCACGGCGCGCACGCCGTCATGGCAGCTGGCGCAGCTTTCCGTCACCCCGCTGTGATCAAATCGGACGATCGCCCATTGTCTGGTGGTGTGGCAGCTGCTGCAGGCGGCTTGGGTGACGACATGCGCTGCCGACTTGCCGCCAGCACGCACATCATTGTGGCATGAGGCGCATTGGGTCGGCGTGCCCTTGAACACGGCACCCTTGTGGCAATCCTCGCAGGCGATGGCCTTGTGAGCGCCGGTCAGCGGGAAGCCGGTGGTGAAGTGATCAAAACCGGCCTTGCCCGCGGCGGATTTCGGGGCGCCTGCGGCGGACGTGGGGGTGCCATCGGTAATCACGACCACGATTACCAACGACAGGAGTGCAAGCAGCCATCTCCCAAGCACGATCCAGAGATCTCCCTTGGGTACCGATTAGGTCAAATAAGTCGGCTGGATAAAGCCACTTGATCGCCGAATGCACTCAACTCGGCGCTGAAAAGATCAAACTTGCAGCTTGGTGACAGGTTCATTTTCGCAATATATCAAACTTTATTTCTGAAAAATTACTTGTGACATGACATCTTTCGCAAACATTGCCAAAATTGCCACGGTGGACATCGTTCTGACGGTGGCAATCCACACAGGCGGTTGGCGTTTTTGCCGGATCGCCGGGGCGGCTGTGACAGGCCGTGCAGATCAACCCCTTGTGCCGTCCGGTCAGTGCAAATTGCGTCGCGCGATCATGGTCGAAGCGCCAGAGCTTCCAGTCGTTGACCCCGTGGCAGGTGGCACAGGCCAGCGCCGGACCCAGGGTGCCGGCGTGGTGGCGGTCATCGTGGCAGGCCTGGCAGGCAAGGCCCTTGGCCGCAAATCCCTTGTCGGCATGGCATGATGTGCAGGCCAGCGGCGCGTGCTTGCCCAGCAAGGGGAACCGCGTCAGCCCATGGTCGAACACCACGTGATCCTTCCAGCCGATCTCGTTGTGGCAACTGCCGCATTCCGGCCCCAGCCGGTTTCGGTGCGGATCATCGGCGGCATGGCAGCCGATGCAGGTCACGGGCAGCGCAACGATGCGCGGCGGCTGCTTGTGGCACGCCTGGCATTCGAGCGGGCGGTGCGCCCCCTTCAGCACGAAGCGAGTCATCGTATCGTGATTGAAATTGCTCTGCTTCCAGTCGCGATTGTTGTGGCAGCGCGCGCAATCCGAACCATTGCGGCCCTTGTGCACATCCTGTTTGGCATGGCAGCCAATGCAGGTTTTCGGTGGCTTCGGGATGGCATTGGCGACGCCGTGACATGCGGCGCAGCTTGTGCTGGCATGCTTGCCGAGCAGCGCAAAGCGGGTGTCGTGATCATGGTCGAAGTTGGTCGCCTTCCAGCTCGCTGCCGTGTGGCAGGTGGCGCAGGCCGGCCCGAGCGAGCCCTTGTGGGCATCGTCCTTGGCATGACAGGCAACGCACTGGGTGGGCGTGGCCTTCCAGCGCTCCCCGGCGTGGCAGGCCTGGCAGGTCGCCGCCCGGTGGGCGCCCGTCAGCGCAAATCGCGTGGATGAATGGTCGAACGGCAGCCGCGTCTTCCAGGTCGCAACCACATGGCAGGACTGGCAGGCCTGGCCGAGCTGGCCCCTGTGGGGATCGGTCTTGGCGTGGCAGGTGGCGCAGGCCGTGGGCGTGTCTCGATGGCGCTTGCCGGCCGGGTGACAGCCCGCGCACGTGGCCCGGGCGTGGCCGCCCACCAGCGGATAGTCGGTGAGCTGGTGATTGAAGCCCGCCGGCGTGAACTTCACCAGCGCAAAGCCGCGACCATGGTGATCGCTGTGGCACGTCTTGCAGGGCTGGGTGCCGGCATTGCTCTTGCCGTGAAAGCCGCTGCGGTTGCGCACGTCATCGGCGACCGGCTTGTGACAGGCGGTACATTTGCCGTTCTGATCGGCCCGCGAAAAGCTTTCGTGGCACGCCGAACAGTTTGCCTCGAGCTTGGCATGTGCAGCGCTCAGCGGCCCCGGGGTGACCAGCTTTTCGACAAGCGATTGCGCCGCTGCTGGCAGCATCCAGCCCATGAGGGCGATCGCGGCCAGGAGCCGAAGGAAGGTCAGGCCGCTGACCCGCAGGCGCGAGCACCGGCCCATCAATACATGTGCACCGCGATGATGTGCAGGATGGCGGTCGCAACCAGGATGAAGAACAGCGGCAGGTGCAGCAGGTGCCACAGCCGCAGCATGCGATCATAGAAGGCAAATTCGGCCGCGCGCCGCACCGCGTCGAAATAGGCTGCAGCCGTGGCGACGAGTTCCTGCTGCCGGGCTGGTGTCGCGGCCGAAGCGGGCAGGGCGAGGATCTCGCGCTTCAGACGGTGCTCGGCGATCCGGGTGTCCAGGCTGAAGCGCAGGATGCTGGCTGCGCTGCTCCAGAAGCCCGCCCCGGCCGCGATGGCCTGCTGCTCGAAGGGCGCGAGACGCGATTTCAGCACGGCGCCGCCGGTGCCCGGGTCCACCAACTCGCCCAGCAGGTCATGCATTTCGGACAGCAGGGCACGCACCTCCAGCTTTCGCCCGGAATAGCCGCGGTGCACGCGCGAATAGAAATAGCGCCCGACGAGCCCGCTGCCGGCAACGACCAGCATCGCCGCCAGCGCGACGGCGCTGTTGAGGGCGCCCCACGAGAAGCGCGCGTGGTACAGGATCGCCACCGGTCCCAGCAGTCCGAGCAACATGTGGAAGCGAAACCAGAAGCCGACCGAACCGATGGGCTGAAGCATCTTGATGCGTTTGCGAAACGGATACACCAGCAGCAGCAACATCATGCTGCCGCCCAATATGCCAAGGCTATAGCCCCAACCGATATCCGGATCGAGCGCGCCATTGCCGCGGTGCATCCAGCCATACACCAGCAGCCATGTCACAACGGCCGCTATTGCTGCCGACAGTATTGATTCTCTTTGGGCGGGACTTAGCATTTTTCGATATTCGGCTTCGTTTTTAATTGTTCATCAATCCATACGAATTTTCAGTATTCGTGCAGCAGCAGCGGCTGTTTGGTCCAACATCGATGCAACATCACACGGCCACTCTTTAATGGTAACTTGGCAAATCCGATGCGAAAACCCCATCATTTCGTCGCAAATTTCATTCTTTATGTCCCATGCAGATAGAATTTGCAGTTTCGCGACAGGTTTCATGGTGTTGCCGCGCTTCGGGCACGTCATAGCGGCGGTGAGGAGAGTGGAGATTGGACCTGGCAACAATGATTCAGATCATGCTGACGGCGCTGGCGGTGCTGGCCATCGGGCTGGTGGCGATGCGCGTGATGCGGGCGCCGGCCGATCCGGCCGAGGGTGATGCGACCGCCACGACGGGACAGGCTGGCAGCACCGCCGGGCTGCTGCGCCCACGCAACGTCTATGGCGGGGCCGGCGTGCTGGTGCTGCTCGCCGGCGTCATCGCGCTCACCCGCCCAGCCGACAATGCGCCGGCTCCGGCTGATACGGCCGTCGCAGCAGCCCCGGTCTCGTTCGCGGCGACGCCGCTCGCCACCCGCTCGCTCGACGATGTCGACACGATGATGGCTCGACTTGAGCAGCGCCTGAAGGACAAGCCAGATGGGGAAGGCTACCGAATGCTGGGCTGGTCCTACCAGAACACCGGCCGGCCGGCCGAGGCGCTGAAGGCCTATGCCCGCGCCATCGAACTGCTGCCCGATCGCGCCGATATCCGCGCCGGTTACGGGGAAGCGATGGTCGGCGTGGCCAATGATGTAGTGACGCCCGAAGCCAAGGCCCAGTTCGACCGGGCGGCGCGGCTGGACCCGAAGGAGCCGCGCGCTCGCTTCTTCGCCGGCCTGTGGAAGCTGCAGCACGGCAAGCCGCGCGCCGCGCTTGATGACTGGATTGCGCTGTCGAACGACTGGTCGCCGGAGCAGCGCTGGCAGCCCGATGTCCGCCAGCGGATCGAGGCGCTTGCGGCCAGGGAGGGCGTGAACATCGCCGGTCGCCTGAAGCTGCTGACAGGCGCCGCCCAGCCCGTCTTTCCCGCCGGCGCCGCGCCGCCAGCCGCCGGGCAGGGCATCAGCGCCGAGGCTGTTAAGGCCGCGGACTCGCTGTCGGCGCCGGAACGCCAGGCGATGATTGACTCCATGGTCGAAGGCCTCGCCAATCGCTTGAAATCCAATCCCGGCGATCTCGACGGCTGGCTGAAGCTGATCCGCTCGCGCGTCGTGCTGAAGGACTTGGCCAGGGCCCGCGACGAGCTGGGCATGGCCCGCATGCAGTTTGCCGGCGATCCGGCGAAGCTCGCGCAGCTGAACGACCTCGCCGCCGAACTCGGGCTCCAGGCCGCGCCATGAACTTCGCCCCCTTGCTGCTTGCCTATGCGTTGCCCCTGCTGGCGCTGTGGATAGTCTGGACTGTGCGGCAGCGGCGGATCTCGGCGCGCAGCCTGGCCGTGCTGGAGGAGGCCCGCGCCGCCGGCCTGCACGAGCCGGCGTCGCTGCATCCGGTGATCGATCCGGCCCTGTGCCTTGGCTGCGCAGCCTGCGTGAAGGCCTGCCCTGAACACTCGATCCTGGGCCTTGTCGATGGCAAGGCCCGGCTGATCGAACCCAGCCATTGTGTTGGCCACGGGGCCTGTGCGGCGGCCTGCCCGACCAATGCAATCTCGCTCGTGTTCGGCACCGAAACCCGCGGGGTGGACATCCCGCTGGTCTCGCCCCGCTTCGAAACCAACGTGCCGGGCATCTTCATCGCCGGCGAATTGGGCGGCATGGGCCTCATCCGCAACGCGATCGAACAGGGTCGCCAGGCCATCGGCTTCATGGCCGCCAAGGCCAGATCCATGCCGGCCGACGATGGCAGGCTGGATGTGCTCATCATCGGCGCCGGCCCTGCCGGCATCGCCGCCAGCCTGGGCGCCATGGCGGCCGGCCTGCGCTTCAAGACCATCGAGCAATATAGCCTGGGCGGCACTGTCGCGCATTTCCCGCGCGGCAAGGTGGTGATGACAGCGCCGGCCGAGTTGCCGCTGGTGGGCCAGGTCAAGTTCGGCGAAGTCAGCAAGGAGACGTTGCTGGCCTTCTGGCACAAGGTGATCGGCGAGACCGGGCTGCAGATCAACGCCGAGGAACGGGTCGAGAAGATCCGGCCGGAAGCCGGCGGCTTTGTCGTCGAAACCACCAGGGGCGAACATCGCAGCAAGCTCATCCTGCTGGCAATCGGCCGGCGTGGCTCGCCGCGCCAGCTTGGCGTGGAGGGCGAGGAACTCGACAAGGTCGTCTATCGCCTGATCGATGCCGAACAATATCGCGGCCGCCACGTGCTGGTGGTGGGTGGCGGCGACAGCGCACTGGAGGCGGCCGGGTCATTGGCCGAACAGGACGGCACCACTGTGACCCTGAGCTATCGCGGCGATGCCTTTGGCCGCGCCCGCCCCAAGAATCGGCAACGGGTGGAGGCCGCCATCGCATCAGGGCAGATTGCGCTTCATCTCCAATCTCAGGTCACGCGCATCGCGCCGGATCACGTCGTGCTGGGAACGACCGGCGGGCAGATCACACTGCCGAATGACGACGTGATCATCTGCGCCGGCGGGGTGCTGCCCACCCAGTTCCTGCGGGACGTGGGCATCAGGGTCGAAACCAAGTTCGGCACCGCCTGATCGCCGTCGTTGATCGCCAGGGCCGCTGATCGTGCGGCAGCGGCCTTCAGTTTCGTGTCAGCTTCACGTGCCATTGCCCTGCATGGACGCCCTCAGGGAGGTGGGGCGCAGCATGCGCGTTTTACTGGTTCAGGACAGCATCGAGACCGCCGAACGCCTCTCCCTCGGCCTCACCCGGGCGGGATTTGTCGTGGAACATGCCGCCAATGGAGAGGCGGCGCTTGCCGGCCGCGAAACCGCCCAATTCGCGGCCCTGGTGGTGGATCTGCCCGGCTTGACGGGCATCGATTTCGTCGCGCGCTGGCGGGCCGCCGGCCACGACACGCCGATCCTGATCCTGAACGCCAGCGCCAAGCTGCAGGACAAGGTCGCCGGCCTGAATGCGGGCGGCGATGATTATGTCGTCAAGCCCGTGCACCTGACGGAAATCGTCGCCCGGCTGCATGCGCTGGTGCGGCGCTCGTTCAATCGGGCCGAGGCGCGGCTCGCGCTCGGCGCGCTCGAGCTTGATCCTGCCGGCAAGGCTGCCTGGCTGCATGGCCAGCCGGTTGCACTGACCCAGACCGAGTTCAAGCTGCTGCATCAGTTCCTGCTGCGGCCGCAGCTTGTCCTGTCAAAGGCGGAAATCCTCGACAATCTTTATCCGTCGCCCGAAGACCGCGACCCCAACACGGTGGAAGTCCATATCGGCCGGCTGCGCCGCAAGATCGGGCGATCGGCGATCAGGACGGTGCGCGGCCTCGGCTACCGGCTCCAGCTGTGAACGGCCGCGCGGCCCTGCTCGCCTGAATCACGCCTGTTTCACTGGGCGCTGTCGTCCGCTGCCGGTACGGCCGAACGCAGGATGATGCGCGCTTCCAGCCCGCCGCCCGGCCGGTTCGACAGGCTGATCTGGCCCGCCATGCGTTCGACAATCTGCTTGGCGATGGCGAGGCCGAGGCCGCTGCCGGACTGGCTCTTGTCGAGCCGCTGGAACCGCTCGAACACGCGGTCCAGTTCCGCCTCGGGAATGCCGCTTCCCGTATCCTGCACCAGCAACTCCACCGTGGCGTCCGGCCCTTTGTGCAGCACCACCGTCACCTCGCCGCCGGGCGGCGTGTAGCGCAGGGCATTCTGCAACAGGTTGCGCACCAGCATGGCCAGCGCATCGGGTTGCACCATGGCCCACACGTCCGGCGCGATATCGGCGCCAAACTCCAGCTGGCGATCAAGCGCCGCCGGCACATGTTGCCGGCAGATCGCCTCGACAATCGGCGAGATGGCGGTGGGTTCCGGCGGCATCGCGGCGTTGATGCGGTTGATCTGCAACAGCTGTTCAATCACCGCGATGGTCCGGTCCGTGGCCCGCACCAGCTTTTCGGCGTCCTGCTGTTCGCTTGGCGACCCCACGGAGCGGGCCATGATCTGCGCGCGCGCCTTCAGGGCAGCCAGCGGCGTGCGCAATTCATGCGCGGCGTTGTCGGCAAACTGGCGTTCACGCGACACGACGGTGGCCAGGCGATCCAGCATGCCATTGAAGGCCTTGAACAGCGGCAGCACCTCGATCGGGATGCGGATGCCCCTGAGCGGACTGAGATCGTCCGGCGCGCGGGCGTCGAGCGCCGCCGAGATGTCCCGCATTGGTCGGAACACGGTGGTCAGCTGGTGCTGCGCCAGCAGCAGCACGATCACCAAGGCCAGGCCCATCGGCAAGGCGAGGCTCATCAAGACCTGTTCGCGCAGCCGGGAGCGGGTGCGCAACGGCTCCGAAATCTCGATGGTGATGGCGGTTCCGTCAGCCCGTGCCGTCAGGGCGAAGGTGCGATAGCGTTCGCCGTTCAGCATCCGGGTCGAGAAGCCCGGCTCCGGACGACGGGCAGCAAGCCCGGCCGGCACCTGGGTCTGGGTCATGATCGTACCGCTGGACCAGATGCGAAAGAAGCTGCCGGGTTCCAGCACATTGCGCATGCCGGCGGCCTCGGCGGTTTCGATCACGCCCAGCATTTCCCCTTCCACGGCCTCATGGCGCGAGAGCATCAGCAGGAAGCCAGCTTCCTGGCGCAACTGGTCGTCGCGCATCTTTTCGATGCCGCGATCGGCAAACCAGCCTGTGAGCAGCACCGTGACCAGCATGGCGAAGACCAGCGGCATCGCCAGCGCCGACAGGGAGGCCCGCCGCAGCGAGTAGGTTTTCATGGCGCCCGGGGGATCACGTAGCCCAACCCGCGAATGGTCTTGATCATGTCCCGGCCAAGCTTGCGCCGCAGATGGGAGACGTGGACCTCCACGGCGTTGCTCTCCACCATCTCGTTCCAGCGATAGAGGCGTTCCTCGATCTGTTTGCGGCTGATCACCCGGCCGATGTTGGAAACCAGCACGTCGAAGATCGCCAGTTCCCTGGCCGAAAGCGGTACGTTCTGGCCTTCGCGCAGCACGATCTGGGCCGATGGCTCATAGCTGAGCGCGCCATGCTGGATCATCGGGCTGGCCCGGCCGTGGGCGCGGCGGCGCAGCGCTTCGCAGCGGGCCGTCAGTTCATCGAGATCGAAGGGCTTGGTGACATAATCATCGGCGCCGGTATTCAGCCCGGCGATGCGATCGGCCACGCTGTCTCGGGCCGTGAGGATCAGCACGGGTTCGCTGCGGCCGGCCGCGCGCCAGCGCCGCAACAGGTCGAGCCCCGAACCATCCGGCATCGACAGATCGAGGATCACCAGATCGACAGGTTCGGTCATGATCGCCAGTTCGGCATCGGCCAGGGTCTCGACCCACTCGACGCCGAATCGCGAACCCAGCCCGTCAACGATGGCCGCTGCCAGCATGCGATCGTCTTCGACCAGCAAGATCTTCACACCTGCCTCTCCCCACACGGCACGGCAGCGTCATCCCTGTGTTGAGATCAAGGTTAAGGGCCGAAGCCTTTGTTCACAACCCGGCTTCAGTGTGAGGGCAATGCTCGGCGGTGGAAGGGGGAGCCGAACTGGTAGACGGCAGGCCAGATGCGGAACGCGAGGAGGCGCTGCAGACAATTCCACCGCAAAGTCAGATTGTTGGAAATCCCACGCTGGCTCCCCGGGCAGGATTCGAACCTGCGACAACTCGATTAACAGTCGAGGGCTCTACCGCTGAGCTACCGAGGAACAGCGTGGGAGCGCTCCCTTAGCGGCGGCGGGGGGGCTTGCCAAGGCCAAAAATCGCCCGGCCTAGCTGGCGAACTGTTCCAGGCTGATGCGGTCGTCGAGCGCATATTCGGGGTCGAACAGCAGCGTGAGGCTGATGCTGCGGTCGATCGCCACCTTCACATGGGCTACGTCGCGCACTTCCATCTGGTCGGCCACGGCCGAGATCGGGCGCTTCTTGGCTTCGTGAACCTCAAATTCGATCACGCTGGCCGAAGGCAGCAGGGCGCCGCGCCAGCGCCGAGGGCGGAAGGGCGAGATCGGGGTGAGGGCGAGCAGATCGGCCTCCAGCGGCAGTATGGGCCCGTTGGCAGACAGGTTGTAGGCGGTGGAGCCGGCCGGGGTGGCCACCAGTACGCCATCGCAGGTCAGTTCCTCCATGCGCAGCTTGCCGTCGATGGCGATGCCGATCTTGGCGGCCTGGCGGGTTTCGCGCAGCAGCGACACCTCGTTGATCGCCGGATGGGTGACCGTGCGGCCCGAGGCAGTGGTGGCTGTCATCTGCAGCGGGTGCAGCACGAAATTCTTGGCCGCGGCCACCCGCTTTTCCAGTCCGCCCTGCTTGAAATCATTCATCAGGAACCCGACCGTGCCGCGGTTCATGCCAAACATCGGCTTGGGATCCTGGACCTGCATGGCCTCGTGCAGGCAGTGCAGCAGGAAGCCGTCGCCGCCCAGCGCCACCACCACGTCGGCCTCGCGGACAGCCACGAACTCATGCGTCTTGCGCAGGGCCTCGCCGGCGGCGCGGGCGACATGGCTGTCGGAAACGAGCAGCGCCAATTTCATCGCTTTTGGTTCCTCAGCCGCCCGTCAGGCTCATGTGGCGGGCCACGGCCGGCCGGGCGCCGCGCCGATCAATAACAAAATCATGGCCCTTGGGCTTGCGCGATATTGCTTCGTCGAGTGCGGCATCGAGCGCGGCGGCATCGCTGCCCACCCGCCGGATGATGGCACGCAGATCGGCCTGATCATCCTGGCCCAGGCACATGTAAAGCTGCCCGGTCGCGGTCAGCCGCACGCGGTTGCAGCTCTCGCAGAAATTGTGGGTGAGGGGGGTGATGAAACCGAGTTGCAGGCCGAGTTCCTCCACGCGCACATAGCGGGCCGGGCCGCCGGTGCGGTATGGCAAGTCGGTGAGCGTGTAGCGCTGGGCCAGGTCGCGGCGGACTTTTGACAGCGGCAAATATTGATCGACCCGGTCTTCGCCTATCTCGCCCAGCGGCATCGTCTCAATCAGCGTCAGATCATGGCCGCCTGCTGCTGCAAACTCCAACAGCGCCTCGATCTCGTCGGCATTTTCGTGCGCCAGCGCCACGGTGTTGAGCTTGACCTGAAGGCCGGCCGCCCTGGCAGCGGCAATCCCGTCGAGCACCTGGGTCAGCCGGCCCCAGCGCGTGATGCGGGCGAATTTTTCCGCGTCGAGCGTGTCGAGGCTGATGTTGACCCGGCGCACCCCGGCAGCAAACAGCGCCTCGGCATGGCGCGCCATCTGGCTGCCGTTGCTGGTCAGCGTCAGTTCGTCGAGATCGCCGGTCTTCAGGTGCCGGCCCAGGCTGGTGACCAGATCGATGATGCCGCGCCGCACCAGCGGTTCGCCGCCGGTCAGCCGGAGCTTGCGGGTGCCACGACGGATGAAGGCCGAGGCGATGCGGTCAATCTCTTCGAGGCTGAGCACTTCGTTCTTGGGCAGAAACGTCATGTCTTCGGCCATGCAATAGACGCAGCGGAAATCGCAGCGATCGGTGACCGATACCCTGAGATAGGAAATGGCGCGGCCGAACGGATCGACCAGCGGCCGCGCCGCATGACTGGTTTCACCCAACATGAGCGGGAGCCTGTGGCACGCCTGCATCGCTTGGCAAGAGGTTTCGCGCATTCTGTTGTGCATGGGTTGATTGCCGGACTGGACAGGCTCAACATTACGCGGCATCGGAAATGGTGCTTGTAACGCGTAAAGACAGGGGCAGGTTCCGGACGTCATGGGCGATATGCACGCCGAACCGGTATTGATCGTTTCACCACGTTATGCGGATGACGTGGCCGCCATGGTGTCTGCCTCTGGCCAGACGCCGCGCGTGGAGCGCCGCGCCGAACTGGCCGCTGGCCGCTTTGCCGCCGAACCCGTCCGCGTGGTGGTGGTTGATGCGCGTGGTGCGCTGGGGGCGGGCCTCGCTGTGGCCCGATCACTGGGGCAGGCGGTGGAGAACCGCCGCGGTGCCATGCTGGTGCTGCTCTCACGCAACGACGCCGATGCCGCCGATGCGGCACGTGATGCCGGCGCCACGTCTGTGATGGTCTCTCCCTTCGGCTCCGACAGTTTTGCCACGGCGCTGCGCCTTGCCGGCCGCCACGCCGATCGGCTGGCGGCGGCCGCTGCTGCGCCCCTGCCGCCCGGCAGCGGTGATGCTGACCGGCTGACCGGGCTGGCCACCGCCGAACGGCTGCAGCAGTGGCTGGCCGATCAGCGTGCCGCCGGCACGCCGTGCGGCGTTATGGTGATCGGCGTCGGCCGTTTTGCCCAGATCAACACCATCTATGGCCGCGATGTCGCCGATCGCCTGCTAGCGGTGATCGCGCGCCGGCTCGGCCCCATCGCCGATGCCCGCACCCAGAGCGGCGAGCTGCGCCTTTTGGCCCGCATGACAGCGGCCGAATTCGCGCTCGGCATTTCCGGCACTGCCGCCGCCAACCGGCTGGAGCGCCTGGCCCGCCAACTGCTGCGCGGCTTCGAACGGCCCTTTGCCATCGATGACCGGCTGATCCATGTCTCCGGCCGCGCCGGCATCGCTTGGGACGATGGCAGCATGGAAGGCGAACCGGAACTGATCGCCAACGCGCTGGTGCGCGAAGCCTCCATCGCCCTGTCGGACGCGCGCGGGCGCGAACCCGGCGCCGTCGCCCGCTTCCACCAGGAAAGCGACCGCGAGGCGCTGGCGCGGCGGGCGGACCTCGAATCCGATTTATTCGGCGCCCTGAAGGACGGCGGCATCACCATCTTGTTCCAGCCGCAGGCCAGCCTGTCCGACGGCCTCGTCGGTGGGGTGGAGGCGCTGTCGCGCTGGGATCACCCGCTGCACGGCCGACTGTCGGCGGTCACCCTGCTTGAAACCGCCGCCTCGGCCGAACTGGCCTTGGCCGTGGGTCGCCATATCCGTTCCCGCGCCATCGCCACGGCGGCGGCGTGGACGGGGGCGCTGGCCGATCTCAAGCTGTCCCTGAACGTCACCGCCGCCGATCTCGCCGATCCGGAATTCATTGATTCACTGGCCAAGGATCTCACCTCCTCTGGCCTGTCGCCGCGCCGGTTGGTGATCGAGGTGACCGAAGAGGCCATCATCAACGATCTCGACGCCGCCGCCGCCACGCTGTCGCTGCTGCGCCGCGACGGGGTCGGCATCGCGCTCGACGATTTCGGCGCCGGCTATTCCAGCCTGGCGCGGCTGGCCCGCCTCCCGGTCGATACCATCAAGCTCGATCGCAGCTTCGCCCAGGGCCTAACCGGCAGCGAACGCGAACGCATCGTGGTGGAAGGCATGATCGCCACCGCCCGGCGCCTGGGCCTGACCGTGGTGGCCGAAGGCATCGAGGACGACGTGCAACTCGCCGCCGCCCGCGCCGCCGGCTGCCAATGGGTGCAAGGCTATTGCGTGGCCCCGCCACTCGACGTGTCGGCGCTGGTGCCGTTCTGCACGCGGCGCCGCACGAAGACGAGCGTGGCGTCCTGAGAGGCCCCTTACCTCCTGTTGAACTTTGATTTGAACACTGCCGGCCGCATCGGCGCTTTTGGCGGCGGCAGCGGCTTGGCCGCCGGCTTTGCGACGGGCTTCAACTTCGCGCCGGCGGCGAGTTTGGACAGCGCCGAGGCGATGGCGAGCGCGCCTTTCAAGCGGGTGCGGTCGTCGCCCCAGTCGGCGGCGATGAAGAGTTTCTGGTCTGGTCGCACCCTGGCGCGCTCGCCGAGGCGGGCGATGTAATCCATCAGCGCGTCGGGGTTGGCGAAGCGGTCGTGCTGGAAGGTGACGAGCCCGCCCTTGCGGCCGGCTTCCAGCTTGGCGATGCCGGCGGTGATGCACGCCTGCTTGATCTCGATGACGGAGAGCAGGTTTTCGACTTCAGAGGGCAGCTTGCCGAAGCGGTCGATCATTTCGGCGGCGAGGCTGTCGATGCCGCTGCGGCCATCGATCTCGTTGAGGCGGCGGTAGAGCGCCATGCGCACGTTCAAATCGGGCACGTAGTGATCGGGGATGAGGATCGGCACTTCGGCGGTGATCTGGGGTGAGAAGGCCTCGGCGGGGGGCTTCATGCCGGCGGCTTCGGCCTTGGCTTCCAGGATCGCCTCTTCCAGCATCGATTGGTAGAGTTCGAAGCCGATCTCCTTGATATGCCCGGATTGTTCGTCGCCCAAGAGGTTGCCGGCGCCGCGCTGATCGAGATCGTGGCTGGCCAGCTGGAAGCCGGCGCCCAGCGTGTCGAGCTGGGACAGCACCTGCAGCCGCTTTTCGGCGCCTTCGGTGATGGACTGGCCGGCGGCGGTGGTGAGATAGGCATAGGCGCGGGTCTTGCCGCGGCCAACGCGGCCACGGATCTGGTAAAGCTGGGCGAGGCCGAAGCGATCGGCGCGGTGGACGATCAGCGTGTTGGCGGACGGGATGTCGAGGCCGCTCTCGATGATGGTGGTGGAGAGCAGGACGTCATAACGCTTGTCGTAGAAGGCGCTCATGCGCTCCTCGACCTGGGATGGTGCCATCTGGCCATGGGCAGTGATCGGCTTCACCTCCGGCACCTGTTCGCGCAAAAACTCCTCGATATCGGCCAGATCGGCGATGCGCGGCACCACGAAGAAGCTCTGCCCGCCGCGATAATGTTCGCGCAGCAGCGCCTCGCGGATCACCACCTCGTCGAACGGGCTCACATAGGTGCGCACGGCGAGGCGATCCACCGGCGGGGTGGCAATGATCGACATTTCGCGCAAGCCGGTCAGCGCCATCTGCAGCGTGCGCGGGATCGGCGTGGCGGTGAGGGTGAGCACGTGGACATCGGCCTTCAACGCCTTCAGCCGCTCCTTGTGGACGACGCCGAAGCGCTGCTCCTCGTCGACGATCACCAGACCGAGCCGCTTGAACTCGACCGATTTGGCCAGGATGGCGTGGGTGCCGACGATGATGTCGATTGTGCCGTCGACCAGGCCGTCACGCGCCGCCTTGGCATCGGCGGCGTTGACCAGGCGGGAGAGGTGGCGCACTTCGACGGGCAGGCCGACGAAACGCTCGCGGAAATTCTGGTAATGCTGGCGGGCGAGCAACGTCGTCGGGCAGACGACGGCGACCTGCATGCCGGACAGCGCAGCCGCATAAGCGGCGCGCAGGGCGACCTCGGTCTTGCCGAAGCCGACATCGCCGCACACCAGCCGGTCCATCGGGCGGCCGGAGGTGAGGTCATCCACAACATCGCCGATGGCCTTCAACTGGTCGTCGGTCTCGGCATAGGGGAAGCGGTCCACGAAGGCGGCCATGCCGTGGGGATCGATGCTGACCGGTTCGCCTTCGCGCAGCGCCCGCGCTGCCGCAGTCGCCAGCAATTCGCCGGCGATCTCGCGGATACGGTTCTTCATCCGCGCCTTGCGCGTGCTCCAGGCGACGCCGCCCAGCTTGTCGAGGCCAACGCCTTCGCTATCGCTGCCATAGCGGGTGAGGACGTCGATATTCTCGACCGGCACGTAGAGCTTGTCGCCGCCGTCGTAGGTGAGGGCCACGCAGTCGTGCGGCTTGCCACCGATCGGGATCGCCATCAGGCCTTCGTAGCGGCCGATGCCATGATCGCGGTGGACGATGAGATCGCCCGGCGTCAGCATCGCCAGTTCGGCCAGGAAGGCATCGGCCTTGCGCGCCGATCGCGCCTTTCTGACCAGGCGGTCGCCCAGCATATCCTGTTCGGTGAGCAGGGTGAGGGTGCCGCGTGGTTCGGTCCGGGTGAAGCCATGGTCGAGCGGCAGCACGGTGAGCACAATCTGGCCGGACGCGGCGAGGCCCAGCGCTTCCTGCCAGTGATCGGCAGTGGCGAGCCGGGTCACGCCTTCATCGGCGAGCAGACCCTTCAACCGCTCGCGGGCGCCGCCGGAATAGCTGGCGAGGATGACGCGGTCGCCGGCATCGCGGCGGGCCTCGATATGGGCCTTGATCGCGGCATAGACCGGCGCGCCGCCATTGGCCTGGGCGACGCGTTCCGGCGCGAAATCACGCGCCGGCACCGCATCACAATCAATGGCAAACAGCGTGCCCGACGCGACGGCGTGCGGGCTGCTGGCGTGGACGGCGTGGGCGCTGAGCCGCTCCGCCCATTCGTCGCGCGACAGGTAGAGCGCGTCTGGCGGCAGCGGGCGGTAACTGCCCTTCTTCTGGGACAGGGCGGCCACCCGGTTGTCGTGATAATCGGCAATGGCATCGAAGCGGTCGGCGGCGGCCTTTTCGGCACCGGCATCGCGCACCAGCACATCATCGGCGCCCAGCCAGTCGAACAGGGTGACCAGGCCAGGCTCGAACAGCGGCAACCAGTGCTCCATGCCGGCCAGCCGGCGGCCGTCGGAAACGGCTTCGTAGAGCGGATCACCGGTGGCGGTGGCGCCAAAGCGCTCCAGCCAGCCGGCGCGGAAGGCCTTGATGCGGCCTTCGTCGAGCAGCACTTCCGAAACGGGCAGCAGGTCAAAGCCATCGGCCGGGCCCAGGCTGCGCTGGCTGGCGGGATCGAAACGGCGAATGGATTCAATCTCGTCGCCGAAGAAGTCGAGACGCAGTGCGAACTCTTCGCCCGATGGCATCACGTCCACCAGGCCGCCGCGCAGGGCATATTCGCCGGGCTCCACCACCGTATCGACGCGGACAAAGCCGTTGGCGGCGAGCTTCAGCGCCAGGGCGTTGCGATCGATGCGGCTGCCGGGCTTCAGCCGCGCCGACAGGCTGGCGATGCGGGCTTTCGGCAGGCAGCGCTGGCTGATGGCGTTGACCGTGGTGATGACCAGTTCGGCGCCCTTCTGCGGCTCGGCCAGGGCGGCCAGCGCGGCAACGCGTTCGGCGGCGGCCTTCAGTGACGGCGAAGCGCGGTCATAGGGCAGGCAATCCCAGGCCGGCAGCACGGTGATGGCAATTTCCGGCGCGAAATAGGCCGCGGCTTCGGCGACGGCACGGGCCTGGGCTTCGTCGGCGGCGATGAACCAGGCCCGGCCCTTGGCGGCGCGCGCCACGTCGGCCATCAGCCAGGGCAGATAGCCGCCGGCACAGCGCGCCAGCGTCACCGGCCGCCGCGATTCCACGAAACGCTGCAGGTCGATCATTTGGTCACTTCAACATAATCAAGCTTCTTCAGAAGCTGCATCAGCTCGCCATCCAGCCGCGCCGGGGGCACCGCCGTGCCGAAGGCCCAGGCCAATATGTCGACATCCTGTTCTTCCAGCAGCGCCTCGAACCAGTGCAGCGCCGCCTCGTCCCACCGGGCGTGATGCCGGGCAAAGAAGCCGCCGACCACCAGGTCGGCCTCCTTGGTGCCGCGATGGGTGGCGCGATACTTGGCCTTGCGCAGCCGCAGTTCCAAAGGCTCGACCTGGTTGTCGTTCATGCGCAGACCTTCCAAACGATATTGCCGCGCAGGCGTTTCAAACGGCCAGCGCGGTGCTATCACTCCAGCGATAGCCATGCGCCCTGCCATCCTCAACCCCCTGTTCGCCGAAGTGGCCGCGTTGAAGGGCGTCGGTTCGGCGCAGGTGCGGCAATTGGCTCGGCTGAAGATTAGCCGGGCGCTCGATCTCGCCTTCCATTTGCCGACCATGGTGATTGACCGGCTGGCGGTGGACCGCGTTGATGAATCTTTGGTCGGCCGGCCCATCGTGGTGCCCCTCACGCCCGCCCGTCATGACCGTGGTGGCCCGCGCAGCCCCTTGCGGGTGGCCGCCGTGGACCGCGGTGGCCAGTGGGTGGACCTGACATTCTTTGGCCAGACCGCCAATTGGGCCCAGACCAAGCTGCCGATCGGCGTGGAGAAGCGGGTGATCGGCAAGCTCGACCGCTATGGCCAGAAACTGCAGATCGCCCATCCCGAAGTGTTGGCGATGGACGGCCCGACCCCGCCGCCGCTGCGCGAGCCGGTCTATCCGCTGACCGAGGGCATCACCAACCGCCGCATGAGCCAGCTGGTCGCCGAAGCGCTGGGCCGGGTGCCGGCGTTGGCGGAATGGATCGAGCCGAGCGTGATCGAGCGCCAGGGCTGGGCGCCGTTTGCCGACTCGTTGAAGGCAGCGCACCGGATGGAAGGCGCCAGAAACGCGTCGCTTGACCGGCTGGCCTACGACGAACTGCTGGCCAACCAGCTGGCGCTGCTGCTGGTGCGGGCTGACACGCGGGCGCGGCGCGGGCGGGCGTTGGCAGGCACGGGCCGGCTGGTGCAGCCGCTGATGGCGAGCCTGCCGTGGGCGCTGACCAATGCGCAGAATCGCGTGATCGGCGAGATCAGCGGCGACATGGCGCAGGCCCAACCGATGCTCCGCCTGCTGCAGGGTGACGTGGGATCGGGCAAGACGCTGGTCGGCTTGATCGCCATGCTGACGGCGGTGGAGGCCGGCACCCAGGCCGCGCTGCTGGCGCCGACGGAGATCCTCGCCCGCCAGCATCACGCCACGCTCACCAAGCTCGCCGCCGGGCTGCCGGTGCGCATCGAGCTGCTGACCGGGCGTGACAAGGGCAAGGCGCGGGAAGCGCTGCTCGCCGATCTCGCGGCGGGGCGGATCGACATCTTGGTCGGCACCCACGCCATCTTCCAGGAGGCGGTGGAGTATCACGATCTCGGCCTGGTCGTGGTGGATGAGCAGCATCGCTTCGGTGTCGCCCAGCGGCTGCTGCTGGCCAACAAGGCCCGGGTGCCGCCGCACGTACTGGCGATGACCGCAACGCCGATCCCGCGCAGCTTGGCGCTGACGCGCTTTGGCGAAATGGACCAGAGCCAGATCGACGAGCGCCCACCGGGGCGACAGCCGATCGAGACGCGGGTGACGGCGCGTTTCGAGGATGTGGCGGCCGGCCTCGCCCGTCATGTCGAGGGTGGTGGCCAGGCCTATTGGGTGTGCCCGCTGGTCGATGGCACGGAGGATGAAGACGAAGCCGCCGCCACCACCCGCGCCGCCTTCCTGAAAGTGCGGCTGGGCGAAGGCAAGGTCGGCCTGGCGCACGGCAAGATGAAGGGGCCGGACAAGGATGCGGTGATGGCCGATTTCGCTGCCGGGCGGCTCGCCGTGCTGGTAGCGACGACGGTGATCGAGGTTGGCGTCGATGTGCCCAATGCCACGCTGATGATCATCGAGGCGGCCGAACGCTTCGGGCTGGCGCAGCTGCACCAGTTGCGCGGGCGGGTCGGGCGGGGCAGTGGCCACAGCGTGTGCCTGCTGCTGCGCGGCGAAGAGCTTTCCGAAACCGCGCGCAGCCGGCTGAAGCTGATGCGCGAGACCAACGATGGCTTCCGCATTGCCGAGGAGGATCTGCGTCTGCGCGGGGCGGGCGAGATATTGGGCACGCGCCAATCGGGGGAAGAGGCCTTCCACTTTGCCGATCCCGAACGGGTGCAGACATATGTCACCATGGCCCGCGATGATGCGCGGCTGCTGCTCGATCGCGATGGCGGGCTGGATGGCGCACGTGGCCAGGCGGCGCGGGTGCTGCTCTATCTGTTCGAACGGGATGCCGGTGTGGCATTGCTGCGGTCAGGATAAGGGATCCGGCCATGCATCCGAATGATCTTGCCTTGCTGCAGCAGGCGCTAGCGGCGTTGCGCGCCGGCCAGCCAGGCCAGGCCGGCGCACTGCTGACGCGCGTCTCTGCGGCCGGTCAGCAGCATCCCGACACGCTCTATGTTGCGGCACTGGCCGCCGAGGCGCTTGGCCAGCTCGAGGGCGCCGAGCAATGTTTTGTCGCCGCCATCACCGCCAATCCGCGCAACCCCGGCTATCGCAACAGTTTCGCGCTGTTCCTGCACCGCCAGGGCCGGCTGGCCGAAGCGGTGGCCGAGCTGGAAGCCGCAGTGGCCGCCGTGCCGGGCCATGGCGAGGCGTGGGTCAATCTGGCGCTGTTCCGGCAGGATCGCGCCGAAATGGTGGGCGCTCAGGCCGCGCTCGACAAGGCGCGGGCACTGGAAGGCAATAGCCCCCGCGTGCTCGCGCTGTCCGGCGCCCTGGCGCAGGAGCGCGGCGATGCGCCGGCGGCGCGCGGCTTTTTCACACAGGCGCTTGGCCTGCGGCCCGATGACAATGGCGCCCGGCTGCGGCTGGCCAAGGCGCTGATGCAGCAGGGCGATTTCGATGGCGCGCTGGCCGTGATCGCGGCCGCGGCCAATCCCGATCCGGTGCTGGCGGCGCAAACGGGCGACATCTTGGTGGAGGCCGGCCGGCTGGATGAGGCCATCGCGGCCTATCGCGATGTGCTGGCGCGCTGGCCGCAGCATCATCCGGTGCTCACCGCGCTCACCTTTCTCATCATGCAGGCCAGCGCCGGCGCCAATCGTGACGCCGCGCTCGACCTGTTCGAGCCGGTTTTGGGGCCAGCCGCGCCGGCCGAGCTGTGGCAGGCCGCGCTCAATGCTGCGATCGGGCTGGGCGACGGCGCCCGCACCGCGCGCTGGGCGG
>NZ_WNJP01000170.1 GCF_009733735.1 Sandarakinorhabdus oryzae
CGCAATCAGGCAGCGGCAGACGGACGAGCGGCAACGCGATCGCGCCAGGCCGGCAGCCAGCGCGCGGCCGCCGGCATCGGCTGCCCGACCGCGGCGCCGAACTGCACAAAGGCGAACAGCAGGATATCGGCGATGGTGAAGCGGTTGCCGCAGACGAAATCGCCGCTCATCAGCCCGTCGAGCCACAGCAATTTTTCAGCCGCGATGGCTTTCAGTTCGGCGGCAGCGGCTTCGGACACCAGTGTCATGCGCGGGGCGAACATCGGCCGGCCCTCCGAGGCGCGAAAGCCATTGGCCATCGGCTCGCAGATGTAGAGATCGATGCGGCGGGTCCACATGCGGGCGACAGCGCGCTCAGCCGGCGTGCTGCCGATGATCGGCGGGTTCGGCTGGATATCCTCGAAATATTCGGCGATCGCGAGGATTTCGGAGACGAGGGTGCCGTCGTCCAACTCCAGGGCCGGGGTGCCGCCTGAAGGCACGCGCTTGGCATAATCGCTGCTGCGGTTTTCGCCGGCCATGATGTCGAGCGTGACCTTGTCGATCACCAGCCCCTTTTCGGCGGCGGCCATGCGCACGACGTGCGGATTGGGGCCAATCGAGTCAAACAGGCGCACGGTCAATCTCCCACTATTGCCCCAACGCGGCACGATTGGCCCGGCCCGCCGCGCCCGTCAAGCGGCTTGGCGCACCATGTCGATGGCCTGCATGGACCTGAGCGGATCATCGGCGGGCAGGGGCCAGGGCCTGCGGCCGGCCAGATGATCGACAAAGGCCGCCAGTTGCGCATCATAACTGCCCGGTTCGGCCGGGCAGGGCAGCCGGGTGGTGCCGGCTGCGGTTTCCAGCATGATGGCATGGCCGCCGCGCTGCGGGGCGAGCGGATTATCGATGGTCAGCCGGCCATCGCGGCCGGTGATGATCAGTTGCGCGCCGAACGGGGCCGCCATGTCGGCGCGCACGTGCGCTGTCACGCCGCCAGGCAGGGTGAGGCGGGCCGAAAAGGCGGCATCGGCGCCGCGTTCGTGGCGAAAATGCACGTCGTGGGCGGCAATCGGCTCCCCGGCAACGCCGCGCACCCAGGCCAGCGGATAGACACCCAGATCCATCAGCGCGCCGCCGCCCAGACTGGCTTGCCAGCGGAATTCATCGGCATCGGTCTTCACCGGGGCATTGAACCAGGCGTCGAGATGCACCAGTGGCCCGATGGCTGGCAACGCTTGGTGGACGATCGCCCAGAAGCCGTGGCAGCGGCTGTGCTGGGCCTCCACCACCGGCACACCAGCCGCGGCGGCTTCGGCCAGCAGCGTGGCGGCTTCAGTGCTGTTGAGGGTGAAGGGCTTTTCGACCAGCACTGGCTTGCCGGCGCGGATGGCAAGCCGGGCCTGTTCGAGGTGGAACGCCGGCGGTGTGGCGACATAGACCGCGCCGATGCCCGGATCGTTCACCAGCGCGGCATAATCGGCAAAGGCCCGCGCGATACCATGGGTTTGCGCATAGGCCGCCGCCCGCACCGGATCGCGCGCGGCGATACCGGCCAGCACCACGTTATCGCGCGCCCTGGCCGGCGCGATCAGCGCATAAGTGGCGACACGGGCGGCGCCGATGATGCCGACACGCAGGCTCATTTGCCGTGCAGGGCCGCAACGATGCGCTGCTGTTCAGCGCGGTCGATCGTCCAGCCCCTGGCCAGCCAAGCCGCGCCGAGCGCGCTTAGCACTGGCGGCACGAGGAACAGGGCCACCAGGCCATCGGTGGCAAAGGCCGTGTTGGCCGTCCCCAGCTTGGCGTTGAAGCCAACCAGATCGAGCACGATGTAGGACAAGCCCACCGGCACGGCGTAGCCAATCTTCTGCACGCCCACGAGCACGGCATAATAGAGGCCGGCGTTGCTGCGCCCGGTGGCCAGCGTTTCGGCATCGGTGACATCGGCCAGCATGGCGCGCACCAGGAAGGGCGGCGCCACCGCCGGAATGCCGGCCAGCAGCATGCCCAGCGCCGCCGGCCAGAAGCTGGTGGCGGGGACCAGCACCAACAGCGTGTGCAGCACGGCATAGCTGCCGATCGACCAGGCCACCGCCTGGTGTTTCGACGTGCGCCGCGCCACCCAGCCCCACAGCGGTGCGCCAATCAGGCCAGAGGCGAAGTAGAACAGCAGCAACAGGCGGGCATCAGCCACCGAAAAGCCGCGCGCGGCCTCGAAGAAGAACACCAGCAGCGCGCCGCCAAAGCCGGGCGGCAGGCTGGCGAGCAGATCGATCAGCAGCAGCCGGCGCAACGGCGGCAGTTTCAGCGCCTGCTTGACGTCCGCCCAGCCATGCGGCGTGGCGTGGACCGGCTTGGCATCGGGCACACCAATGCTCACTGCCAGCAGGCTGGGTAGCATCAGGCCGATCAGCACCAGTCCCATGGCGTGCACGCCCAGCGCCGCTGATGGGGCCATCCCCCATTTCGGGCCATAAGCATTGGCCAGGGTCGGCACCGCCAGCAGGCCCATCAGCGCCACCATGTTGGCGCCCTGCCACCAGCCGAAAATGCGACTGCGCTCGTGATAATCGGTCGAAAGCGCCTGGCCCCAGCTGGTGTGCGCCACGGCCGCCGCCGAATAGCCGGCATACATGAACACCAGGCCGGCCAGCGCCCGCGCCGGGCTCAGCCCCGGCTCGGCAAAGAACACCAGCGCCAGCCCGGCCATCATCACCAGTCCGCCCACGATCATCCACGGTCGGAAACGGCCCCATTTGGAGTCGGTGCGGTCAATCCAGTGGCCGAACAGCAGATCGAGCGGCAGGTCGATCCAGCGCACGGCGGAAAAGATGATGCCGGTCACCGCCAGGTCCAACCCCAATGTGCCGGCATAATAGGGCGGCAGATAGACAACCAGTGGCAGGCCAACGCCGGTCAAGGGCAGGCAGGGCGCGGCAAAGGCGCCAAGTGTTCGGCGTTTCAGATGGTCGGCCATCGTCCCTCCCCAGGGCGTGGCCGCAGCTTGCGGCGGCCGATGCGCCGGCGCAAGCCTGTGATTTCAGGCGGCAAGGCCGCGGCGGCGGGCGGCAAAGGCCTTCAGGGCGTGATCGAGCCGGGCCAGCACCTCGGCGTGCAGGGCCGGGGTGGCTGCGGCGAGGCCGTGGATGATCGGCGAGGGCCGGTTGAAGCTGAGCGCGGCGCCGTGGCGATCGGTCGCCAGGCCGCCGGCTTCGGCGAGGATCAGGCTGGCGGCGGCGACATCCCATTCCGCGATGCTGCGTCCTTCCATCCAGGCATCGGCCTCGTCGGCGGCCAGCATCGCCATGCGCAGCGCCAGGCTGTTGGGCTTGGCCACGGCGGTGCCCGGCCACGGCGACGGCCAATAGGGCGCGGCCAGATTGGCCTGGTCGATGGGCAGGCGCACGCCGTCGAGGCTGGCGAGGCCGGAGACGGCCAGCGCCTTGCCGTTGAGGGTGGCGCCGCGCCCGGCGCTGGCGGCATAGAGCCGGTCCTGCGCCGGCGCGCCCAGAACGGCGGCGACCACGGCGCCATCCTCCACCAAGGCCACCGACACGGCCCAGCCCGTGCGGCCACGCAGAAAATCGCGGGTGCCGTCGATGGGATCGACCACCCAGACGCGGCGCCGTTCGAGCCGCTCCGGGCTGTCGGCGCTTTCTTCCGACAGCCAGCCATCATCGGGCCGGGCGGCCGCGATCACGCCCTTCAGATAGGCGTTCACCGCCAGATCGGCGGCGCACACCGGGCTGCCATCGTCCTTCTGCCATTTCGCCGGCGATCGGCCGAACTGCGCCATGGCGATGCGCCCGGCGTTGCGCACGATCTCGGCGGCGAGCGCCAGGTCGTTGTCGCGCTGGCTCAACTTCCCGCCACCATCATGCCATCGACGCGCAGGGTGGGCGCGTTGCTGGCATGGCGGAAGGCCAGATCATTGCCGGCGATCATGTTCGCGAACATGTCGATCAGGTTGCCGGCGATGGTGATTTCCGCCACCGGCCGGGTGATCTGGCCATTTTCGATCAGGTAGCCGCTGGCGCCGCGGCTGTAATCGCCGGTAAGGCCGTTGACACCCATGCCGATCAGCTCGGTGACCAGCACGCCCTGTTTGATGTCGGCCATCAGTTCGGCCGGGGTGGCGGTGCCGCCTTCCAGGTGCAGATTGGTGGTGCCGGCGCCGGGTGGGCCCGAGGTGCCGCGGCTGGCGTGGCCAGTCGGGGCCAGGCCCAGTTGCCGGGCGCTGGCCGCGTCCATCAGCCAGGTGGTGAGCACGCCATCGGCGATGATGGCGGTGCGCACAGCTGCCAGGCCCTCGCCATCGAAGGCGCGGCTCCTGAGGCCGCGCGGGCGCAGCGGATCATCGATGATCGACAGACCGGCGGGCAATATCTGCTGGCCCAACCGGTCCTTCAGGAAACTGGTGCCGCGCGCGATGGCGCTGCCGGTGATGGCGCCAACGAGGTGGCCAAGCAGCGAGGCCGAGACGCGCGGATCGAACAGCACCGGCATCTGGGCGCTGGCCAGCTTCAACGGGTGCAAGCGCTCGACGGCGCGGCGGCCGGCACGGGCGCCAATCTCCTCGGCCGATTCGACATCGGCGAGGTAGCGCGCGCTGTGCCAGGCATAGTCGCGCTGCATGTCGCTGCCGGTGCCGGCGACCACGCTGGCCGACAGGCCATGGCTGGTGGAGCGCTTGCCGCCGCGAAATCCGGTGGAGGTGGCCAGCGCCATCACCACGGTGCCGGCCGAGGCGCCCGCGCCTTCGCTGTTGGTGATGCCCGGGATGGCGCGGGCCGCATCCTCGCAGGCCAGCGCGCGTTCCTTCAATGTGGTGGCACTGACCTCGGTCGGATCATCGACATCCAGTTCAGGTAACGGCCCCTTGGCGAGCCTGTCTTCCGGGGCCAGGCCGGCAAAGGGATCTTCGGGTGCCAGGCGCGCCATGGCGACGGCGCGTTCGGCGGCTTCCTTCAGCGCGGCCGGCGTCAGGTCCGAGGAGGAAACGCTGGCCGAGCGCTGGCCGACGAAAACGCGGATGCCGACCTCCTCGCCCTCGGCACGGCCGATATCTTCAAGCTGGCCAAGGCGGACGGAGACGGAGGTGGCGCCATCGCCGACATAGAGCGCGTCGGCGGCATCGGCACCGGCAGTGCGCGCGGCGGCAAGGGCGGCATCAAGGCGGGTGAGGGCATCGGCAGGTGAGAGCATGCACGAGATGTAGGGTGGCCGGCCCGGCCTGTCACGGCCCAATCACTGCGCTCTTTTGTCGAATCCATGCAATGCACTGACAAGACTGCATGAGAAGCTGAGATCAGCACGACGCGGGTGATGGGTGGGCCAGCCCGCTGTCGGCACCACAACAGGGCGCGCGGGCCTGTTCCAACCCGGAACAGGCCCGCAGCTGCGCGAAGAGCCTGCAACTGCGCCCCGCAGCTGTGCCAAGGGCCTGCAACAGCGCCCGCGCTGCTGCTTTCAGGCCAATCCTACCGAGGCGCAGGCCGCCGCCCACAGCGCGCCGGCCAGCCGGTTGGAGCGAAACAGGATCAGCGCGGTTGCCGGCGAGGTGTCGGCCAGCTTCATCACCTGCCAGCCAAAGTGGATCGCCAGCGGCAGCAGCGCCAGCACGGCCAGCGCCTGGCCGGCGACCAGCCACAGCGCCGCGCCCCACAGGACGAGCGCCACAGCGTAGAAGGCCGCCACGCCGCGGCGCGCCCGGTGCCCAAGTGC